>CBIHLT010000197.1:0-9859 GCA_966210615.1 uncultured Massilia sp. | reverse complement strand
GCGATGGTGAGCGTGACCTTGCTGCCGGCCTTGCCGCGCATGCGCTTGATCGCCTCGTCGACGTTCATGTTGCGCACCGGGACGTTGTCGATGCGGGTGATCAGGTCGCCCGCCTTGATGCCGGCCTTGTGCGCCGGGGTGTCCTCGATCGGGGACACGATCTTGATGTAGCCGTCCTCGCTGGCGATCTCGACGCCGACCCCGACGAACTTGCCCTGCACGCTTTCGCGCATCTCGCGGAAGGATTTCTGGTCGAGGTAGACCGAGTGCGGGTCGAGCGAGGAGACCATGCCGCCGATGGCCTCGGACAGCAGCTTCTTGTCCTGGACCGGCTCGACGTAGTCGGTCTTGATCAGGCCGTAGACGTCGGCCAACTGGCGCAGCTCGTCCAGCGGCAGCGGCGCACCGTTCTTTTGCGCATAGGCCGAGAACTGGAAGGAAGCGGCGACGCCGGCCACCATGCCCAGTCCGATCAGCCCGAAATTCTTAGCTCTCTTGCCCATGTTTGCCCCTAGAATTTGACCCAGCTTGCCGGATCGAAGGCCTTGCCGCGATGCCTGAGCTCAAAGTATAGCCCCGATTCCTCGTTGCCGCCGGTATTGCCCGCGCTCGCGATGGCCTCGCCCGGACGCACCATGTCGCCCGCGCGTTTCAGGAGGGATTGGTTGTTCCCGTAGATCGACAGGTACTCGCCGCCGTGGTCGATGATGATCAGGTTGCCGAAGCCGCGCATCCAGTCGGAATACACGACCCGGCCCTGCGCCACGGCGCGCACTTCGGCGCCTTCGGCGGCCTTGATGAACATGCCCTTCCAGGTCGGCCCTTCGCCGCGGCGCGAGCCGAAGCGCGCCGCCACGCTGCCGCTGACCGGCGCGCCCAGGCGGCCGCGCAGCGAGGCGAAGGCGCCGGCGGGAGCGGCCGGGGCCAGGGTGACTTCGGGCGGCGGCGGCGTGGACGGCCTGGTTTCCGCCGGCTTGGGCTGCTCGGCCACTTTCGGAGGCTCCGGCTCGGGTTCCGGTTTCATGCCCGGCTTTGCATTCTCGCGTGCGAGCCGTTCGCGCTCGGCCTTCTCGGCCGCGGCCTTGGCGCGCGCCAGGGCCCGCGCCTTCTCTTCGGCTTCGGCTTTCGCCCTGGCGGCGGCCAGCGCGGCCTGGCGCCGCTGCTCGGCCTCGGCCTGCTCGCGGATCAGGCGGCTCAGCCGGTCGACCAGGCCGCTCATGCGCTGCTCGTCGCGCTGCAGGCGGTCGGCCTGCTTGCGCTGGTCGGCCAGGCGGCTCGACAGGTTCTGCAGCAGCGCCGCGCGACGCGCCTTTTCCTTTTCCAGCCGGTCTTTCTGGTCGCGCTGCTCTTGCGCGATTTCTTCCAGCTCCAGCTTGGCGTTCTCGACCTTGTCGAGGTTGGCCTCGACCCGGGCCAGGTTGGCGCGCAGCGAAGCCAGCAGGCGCGCCTGGGCCTGGGACACATAGCCCATCAGCTGCAGGTCGCGCGCGATGCGGTTCGGATTGTCGCCGGACAGCAGCAGCTTGATCCGGTCTTCGTTGCCAGCCACGTAATGCTCGCGCAGCAGCCTGGACAATTGTTTCTTTTGAACAACAATTGTCTGGGCGAGGCGTTCCTGCTCGGCCGCGATGTCTTCCAGGCGCGTATTGGTCTCGACCTGTTCCGTCGCCAGGTCGCGCAGGGCGCGGTTGGCGTCCGAGATGGCGTCTTCCGACTCCGCCAGCGTGTCGGCGGCGTCTTCCCGCGCATCCTCGGTACGGCTGATCTCGCGCTTGATCGCCTCGAGCTTCTGCTTGATGCCGGCGCGCTGCTTCTCCGCGGCCGCCTTCTGGCGGCTGCGTTCGGTCTGGCGCTGGGCCAGGGCGTCGGGAGAGAGTGCGGCGCCCAGGAGCGCGCAAAGGAGCGCGCTCCCGAGGAACTTCGTGATTGGCAAACGCAAGACCTTACTTCGCCTTCCCTTGGTTGGCCACGGCCGCCATGGCGGCGGCGATCGCTTCCTGGTTGCCCAGGTAGTAATGCTTGATCGGCTTCAGGTCGGCGTCCAGCTCGTACACCAGCGGCTGGCCGTTCGGAATGTTCAGGCCGACGATGTCGGTGTCGCTGATGTTGTCCAGCATCTTGATGATGGCGCGCAGGCTGTTGCCGTGGGCCGAGATCAGGATGTTCTTGCCGGCGCGGATCTGCGGGGCGATTTCCTCGTCCCAGGCCGGCATCACGCGCGCCACGGTGTCCTTCAGGCATTCGGTCAGCGGAATCTGGCCCTTGTCCAGGCCGGCGTAGCGCGGGTCGCCGAAGGAAGTGCGGTCGTCGCCCGCTTCCAGCGCCGGCGGCGGGGTGTCGTAGCTGCGGCGCCAGACCAGCACCTGCTCGTCGCCGAACTTGGCGGCGGTCTCGGCCTTGTCCAGGCCCTGCAGGGCGCCGTAGTGGCGCTCGTTCAGGCGCCAGTCGTTCTTGATCGGCAGGTACATCATGTCCATCTCGTCCAGCGCCAGCCACAGGGTGCGGATGGCGCGCTTGAGCACCGAGGTGTAGGCGACGTCGAACGTGAAGCCGGCTTCCTTGAGGACGCGTCCGGCGGATTTCGCTTCGGCAACGCCTTTCTCGGTCAGGTCGACGTCGGTCCAGCCGGTAAAGCGGTTTTCCAGGTTCCAGGTGGATTCGCCATGGCGCATGAATACGATTTTGTACATAAGCTGATCTTCAAAAAAAGAGTGGTTGGATGTCCGGTTCGGCTTCTATTTTATAATGCCCCGATTCAGTTCAACCATTGGATGCCTTGTGAAATTCATTCTCGATAATATCTTCATCGTAGCGATCGCTGCGATTTCGGGCGGCGCCCTGCTCTGGCCGGCCCTGGCGCCGCGCGGCAAACGCGTGTCGCCGCTGCAGGCTACGCAGATGATCAACCGCGGCAAGACCCTCGTGCTGGACGTGCGCAGCGCCGACGAGTTCGCGGCCGGCCACCTGCGCGACGCGAAACATGTTCCGCTGGCAGACTTGGCCAGCCGACTTGGCGAGCTGGACAAGTCAAAGGGCCGCACTGTCGTCATCGTGGACCAGAACGGTGCCCGTGCCGACAAGGCGGCGCGCCAGCTGAAGGCGGCCGGCTTCGAGGACGCGCACGCGCTCGAGGGCGGCCTGGCGGCGTGGACCGCAGCCGGCTTGCCGCTGACCAAATAAACCTTTTCAGGAAGGAAGCATCATGACCGCACACGTCGTCCTCTACCATACCGCCGCCTGCCCCTACTGCGTGCGCGCCGAGCGCCTGCTCGAAGCCAAGGGCGTGACCGACATCGAACGCATCCGCGTCGACCTCGATCCGGAGCAGCGCCAGATCATGATGCAGCGCACGGGCCGCCGCACCGTGCCGCAGATCTATGTGGGCGAGACCCATGTGGGCGGCTTCGACGACCTGTACGCGCTCGACCAGGCCGGCCGCCTGGATCCGCTGCTGAAGGGCGAATAAACCGTCTGGACGGCGAATGTTGACGGATATTCGCCATCCAGCCGGCGGGTGCATGACAGGTTTACAACGCCCCGGCAAAGCGCTATTGCATCCAAATTGATTTTGATACAATTGTGATCGCGTTTGACCAATGCACCCTGAACGGACAGCCGTTCTCCACAATCTAAAGAAAGCGTTCCATGTCTGACGAAAATCTGCAACCAGTATTCCAAATCCAACGCGTCTACCTGAAAGACATGTCGCTGGAGCAACCGAATTCGCCGTCGATCTTCCTGGAACAGGAAGCGCCGAGCATCGAAGTGTCGCTGGACGTCGGCGCGGAAAGCATCGCCGAAGGCATCTATGAGTCGACCGTGACCATCACCGTCACCGCCAAGGTCAAGGACAAGGTTGCCTTCCTGGTCGAAGGCAAGCAGGCTGGCATCTTCGAAGCCCGCAACATCCCGGCCGAGCAGATGGATCCGCTGCTGGGCATCGGCTGCCCGAACATCATCTACCCGTACCTGCGCGCCAACATCGCCGACGTGATCAGCCGCGCCGGCTTCCCGCCGGTCCACCTGGCCGAGATCAACTTCGAAGCCTTCTACCAGCAGCGCCAGGCCGCCATGGCCCAGGCTGCCGCCGCACCGGCACAATAAGCCGTTCTCCCGCGGGCGCCGCTTGGGCGGCGCCCGTTCCTGCCTCACGGCATTGGTTTCGTCCAGGCCCGTCATGACTTTTTCCCGACTTCTCGCAGGCACGCTCCTCATGGCAGCCTCGAGTGCGTTCGCCTTCGATTTCAAGACGGTCGGCCCGCCCATGGCCATCCTGTACGACACCCCTTCCGCCAAGGGCAACAAGCTGTACGTGGCCCCCGCCGGCATGCCGGTGCAGGTCATGCTGAGCTATGGCGAGTGGGTCAAGGTGCGCGACATGAACGGCGACGTGGCCTGGACCCAGGCCAAGGCCCTGTCCGCGCGCCGCAACGTGCTGGTGCGCGTGCCCGGCGCCAGGGTATTCGCCGAGCCCAGCGACACCTCCCCGGTCCTGATGACCGCGGACAAGGGTGTGCTGCTCGAACTGGTCGACCCGAACGCCGTCACCTGGGTGCGCGTACGCCACCGCGACGGCCTGGTCGGCTACATCAAGGCTTCCGACATCTGGGGCCTGTGATTCCTTAGTAGGATCCCATGCAACAAGACAAACACCCTTCCAAGATCACCATCCTCGGCGCCGGCGCCTGGGGCACGGCGGTCGCGATCGCCCTCGCCGCCCGCCACGACGTGCTGCTGTGGGGCCGCAATCCGCAGCAGATGAGCGAGACCGAGGCGGCGCGCGAGAACCTGGCCTACCTGCCGGGCCATCCGCTGCCGCCCTCCCTGCGCGTGGGCAGCGACTTCGAGGCGGCCCTGGCCCACGTGGTGGATGCCCGTGCGGAAGAAGCGCCGCTCCTGATCGCGGCCTGCCCGGTGGCCGGCCTGCGCCCGCTGCTGGAGCAGCTGCGCGGGCGCAAGGTGCCGAACGTGGTCTGGCTGTGCAAGGGCTTCGAGGCCAATACCGGCCTGCTGCCGCACCAGGTGATGGCCGAGGTGCTGGGAGCGGACGTGGGCAATACTGTGCCGGGCGCGGCGCTGTCCGGTCCCTCCTTTGCCCAGGAAGTGGCGCGCGGACTGCCCTGCGCGCTGTCGGTGGCCTCGGAGTCGGCCGAATTGCGCGAGCGCGTGGTGGCGGCGGTGCATGGGGGTAATTTGCGCGTCTACGCCTGCGACGACCTGGTCGGCGTCGAGGTGGGGGGCGCGGTCAAGAACGTGATGGCGATCGCCACCGGCACGGCCGACGGGCTGGGGATGGGGCTGAATGCGCGTGCGGCGCTGATTACGCGCGGGCTGGCCGAGATCACCCGCCTGGGCGTGGCGCTGGGGGCGCAGCCGGGGACCTTCATGGGGCTCACCGGGATGGGCGACCTGATTTTGACCTGCACCGGGGACTTGTCGCGCAACCGGCGCGTGGGCCTGGCGCTGGCGCAGGGCAAGGCGCTCGATACCATCGTGGCCGAGCTGGGGCATGTGGCGGAGGGCGTGCCGTGTGCGAAGTCGGTGCGCGAACTGGCGCGCAGGATGGGGGTGGAGATGCCGATTACCGAGGCGGTGGCGGGGGTGCTGTTCGATGGCGTCGCGGCGCCGGAGATGGCGCAGCGGCTGCTGGCGCGGGATCCGAGGGTGGAGCTGGCGTAAGCGGTGTTAAGCTAACACTAGGCATGAAAACTTGGGTCCCCGCCTTCGCGGGGATGACGTTCAAACGTAGCGGGCTAAAAATTTTTCGGCCCGCACCCTGTAAACGTCATCCCCGCGCAGGCGGGGACCCAAGTTTTTTAACTTACCCCTGCGTATCAGCTCGCCGCCCCACGCGGATCCTTGGTCGGCCCACCCGTCCTCACCGGCCCCATCAGAATGGTCATCAGCGCCACCGCATCCTTCAGCGCGCGAATGGTATGCGGCTCCCCTCCCGCCAGGTACACCATCTCGTTCGGCTTGAGCGTCGTCGTGCGCCCATGCGCGTCGATCGCGAGCTCGCCTTCCAGGCACAGGATCGTCACCTCTCCTTCCACGCGGTGCTCGGGAATCGGCCGCTCCTTCGGCACCACCAGGCGCATCAGTTCCATGTGCTCGGTCTTGACCAGGGCCACGGACGTGAAATGGGCGATGTCGTCGTCTCCGCGCTGCAATACGATGCGTTCCCCCGATACTGCGTGTTGCAAGGCCATGTCGCCCTCCTTCCGAATTACTCCTCGATGTTCTCCGGCACTCCGCGCAGCCAGGTCACCAGCGCGAAGGCATCCTTGAATCCGCCTGCCAGCTGCGGCACCAGCTTGTCCGGTTCGTTCAGGGCAAGGTCCACCTCGATCCACACGAAGAAGCTCTTGAGCTTGAGGTAGTCGATCAGCGGGTGATCCGGATCGAAACCCTTCGGCGGCCGCTGCAGCTTGCCCTCGTCATGGCGCAGGTCGCCGTAGGTGGCGCGGAGATGCTTATTCTTCAACATTTTGGCGAAACCCGGCGCATCGTTGACCACGTGCTCGCGGATCGCCTTCAGGCGCGCCGCCGGCGGGATGTATTCGCCCGCGCCGAACAGCAGCTTGCCGTTGCGCTCGATGTGGAAGTAATAGGTCGGTCCCGCCCCGTCGCTCGGCTTGCGCTTGTTGTTGGGCGCGATCCCGGCGGCGAAATGGGTTTTATACGGGGTCTTGTCCTTGGCGAAGCGGGTGTCGCGCTGGAAGCGGAACACCGCCTTCTTCGGATCGCAGGCGGCAATCGCCTTGTCGAACTTCGCCATTTCGCGGATGAGTTCCGCCACCATCTCGACGAATTCGGTGCGCAGGATGTCGTAGCGCGGCTTGTTCCACAGGAACCAGGGGCGGTTGTTGTTGTCGCTGAGTTCGTTCAGGTATTGCGTCAGGTCACGCAGATGCATGGATGGTCCAACAGAAAAGGGATTTACGGAATCTGGCGCGGGCGGCGGCCCACGGTCACGCCCAGGGTGGCCTCGCGGCTCTTGCGCAGGATGGTCATCTGGGCCTTGCTGCCCGGCTCGAGCTGGGCGATCAGGTTGAGCATGTCGTTGGTCGAGCCGACCTTCTTGCCGCCCACGGCCACGAGGATGTCGCCGGGCCGGATGCCGGCGCGGTCGGCGGGCCCGCCGCGCACCACGCCGGCGATGATCGCGCCACTCGAGCGCGCCAGGCCGAAGCTGTCGGCCAGCTCGGGCGTGATGTCCTGGGACTCGATGCCGATCCAGCCGCGCACCACCTGGCCGTGCTTGACGATGGAATCGAGCACGGTCTTGGCGGTGGAGACAGGAATGGCGAAGCCGATGCCGACCGAGCCGCCGGTCTGCGAATAGATCGCGGAATTGATGCCCAGCAGGTGGCCGTTGGTGTCGACCAGGGCGCCGCCCGAGTTGCCGAAGTTGATCGCCGCGTCGGTCTGGATGAAGTTCTCGAAGTGGTTGATGTGCAGGTTGTTGCGCCCCAGCGCGGAAATGATGCCCAGGGTGACGGTCTGGCCTACCCCGAACGGGTTGCCGATCGCCAGCACCACGTCGCCCACGCGCGCCTGGTCGGGGTCTCCCAGCACCATGACCGGCAGGTCGCGCGCGGCGATGCGGATCACGGCCAGGTCGGTTTCCGGATCCAGGCCGACGATGCGCGCGGCCACCTTGCGGCCGTCCGCCAGGCCGACCTCGATGGCGTCCGCGCCCTCCACCACGTGGTTGTTGGTCAGGATGTAGCCGTCGGCGCTGACGATCACGCCCGAACCCAGGCTGGCCAGCTGCTCCTCGGGCGGCATGCGGTCGCCGAAGAAGCGGCGGAAGAAGGGGTCCTTCATCAGCGGATGGGTCTGGCGCGTGGCCTTGCTGGTGAAGATGTTGACCACGGTGGGCATGGCCCTGGCCGCGGCCTCGCGGTAGCTGCCGCCGGGAGCGCGCGGCGGCGCCTGCAGCATGGGGACGGACTTGCCCGGACTGCCGACGCTGACCTGTTCCGGCCTGCCCTCCAGCCATTCGGGCTTGAGGGCCGCCACCACGACGTATACGGCGAGCGCGACGGTGACCGCCTGGGCAAACAGCATCCACAGGCGCTTCAGGGCGCCGGGTTGCTCTACTACCGGGAGGTCGCCGTCTTTCATGATCGCTAGCGCTTCAGGGAATCGCGGATTTCGCGCAGCAGCAGGACCTCTTCCGCAGTCGCCGCCTCGGCAGGCGTGAGCGGTCCGCGCAGGCGGTTGATCATTTTTACCATCTGGAAGATGACGAAGGCCAGGATGATAAAGTTGAGCAATATAGTCAGGAAGTTACCATATGCCAACACTGCACCTGCCTTCTTGGCCTCGGCCAGTGGTAAGTTATAGGCTTGTCCATTGAGCGGAAGGTAGTAACTGGCAAAATCGAGGCCGCCGAACAGCTTGCCGATCGGTGGCATGATGATGTCCTGTACCAGCGAATCGACAATCTTGCCGAACGCGCCGCCGATGATCACACCGACGGCCAGGTCGACCACATTGCCTCGCACTGCAAACGTTTTGAACTCTTTCAGCATCGACATCGAACGCTCCTTATTGTTGTTGGGACAAGCATTGGCATGATACCGCATGCATTTGACGAACGGATGTCATGTCCTGTTGTCATAGTGCGGCTGGCACGGGCGTTTCGTGAAACTGTGTACCGTTGATAATTTTTTTCCAATCGGTATTGCCATTCACATATAATTTTGTGTTGCTGGAAGCTCTTTATTGATTCTTTAGTTTCGTATTTTCACGGAGTGGGGTTGGTATGAGTAATGAGAAGCAGGTCGATTCAGGCCGCCGAGGTTTGCTGGTCGCAACATGTGCGGCTGGCGGCGTAGTTGGTGTATCCACGGCGGGAGCCCTGGTGAGCACCTTCCAGCCATCCGAACGCGCGAAAGCGGCGGGTGCGCCGGTCGAAGTCGATATTTCCGACGTCAAGCCGGGTGAACTGAAGGTGGTCGAATGGCGCGGCAAGCCGGTCTGGATCCTGCGCCGCACGCCGGAAATGATGGCCACCTTGACCAAGGACGAAGGCGAACTCGCCGATCCGGCCTCCGAGAAGGTATTCCAGCTGCCGATGCCGGAATACGCCAAGAATCCCTATCGCTCGCGCGCCGAGCACAAGGAAGTGCTGGTTACCGTGGGCATCTGCTCGCACCTGGGCTGCTCGCCCTCGTCGCGCCTGTCCGCCGGCCCGCAGCCGAACCTGCCGGACAACTGGCCGGGCGGCTTCCTCTGCCCCTGCCACGGTTCGACCTTCGACCTGTCGGCACGCGTGTTCCAGAACAAGCCGGCGCCGACCAACATGGACATTCCGCCGTACATGTACCTCTCCGATAACAAGCTGATCATCGGCAAAGACGAGAAAGGCGAGGCATAAAAATGGCATTCAAGGAGACAAAGCTTCCCGCAAACGCACCGGCCGGCCACAAGGCCCTGGCCTGGGTGGACGACCGCTTCCCGCTCTCGAAGCTGTGGAACGACCAGTGGGGCAAGTACTACGCCCCCAAGAATTTCAATACCTGGTATCTGTTCGGCTCGCTGGCCATGCTGGTGCTGGTGCTGCAGATCGTCACCGGCATCTTCCTGACCATGCACTACAAGCCCGACGCCAACCTGGCGTTCGGCTCGGTCGAATACATCATGCGTGAAGTCCCGTGGGGCTGGCTGGTGCGCTACATGCACTCGACCGGCGCCTCGGCCTTCTTCATCGTGGTCTACCTGCACATGGCGCGCGCGCTGATGTACGGTTCCTACCGCAAGCCGCGCGAACTGATCTGGCTGTTCGGCTTCGCCATCTTCCTGTGCCTGATGGCCGAAGCCTTCTTCGGCTACCTGCTGCCATGGGGCC
>CBIHLT010000196.1:0-9932 GCA_966210615.1 uncultured Massilia sp. | reverse complement strand
GCCGGGGCCTGCTCCTGTGCCTGCGATGCGCCCGCGAACAGCGAGGCGATTGCTAGGGCCAATACGGTTTTTCCCGCTACTTTCTTCTGCATCGTCGTTTCCTCTTGTTGGTATTTTTGCGCAGCCAGTTCTGGACTTTCCCTTACGGCAACTTCAATCCAGTCTGCTTCGCACGATTGAAGATGTCAATTCGTAATCAGTTGCGTTAGGGATATTTACAACACAAGAGAACGCGTCAGGACCGTGTAAGCCGCAGGGGCATGATGCGATGCGCCTGGTGAGATAATCGCGGATCCGCATGCCATGGAAACGCCGCGTGAACGAACTGCCCATCACCGACCACCACATTCCCGCCGGCGACGGCTCCCTGTTCGCCCGCGCCTGGCAGGGCGCGGACAGCGGCGCGCCGCCCATCGTGCTGCTGCACGACTCGCTCGGCTGCGTCGACCTGTGGCGCGGCTTCCCGGCCGCGCTGGCGGCGGCCAGCGGGCGCACCGTGATCGCCTACGACCGCATCGGCTTCGGCCGCTCCAGCCCGCGCAGCGGCGCCCTGCCCCGCAGCTTCATCGCGGACGAAGCGGACCAGGGCTTCGCGGCGCTGCGCGCCCATTTCGGCCTGGAGCGCTTCGTGCTCTTCGGTCACAGCGTGGGCGGCGGCATGGCCGTCCATTGCGCCGCCAGGTATCAAGAGGCCTGCGCCGCCCTGGTGACGGAAGCGGCCCAGGCTTTCGTGGAAGACCGGACCCGCGCCGGGCTCCTGGAAGCGCGGGAGCAGTTCCGCCAGCCGGGCAGCCTGGAACGCCTTGCCCGCTACCACGGCGACAAGGCGGGGTGGGTCTTGCACGCCTGGCTGGATACCTGGCTGGCGCCGGGCTTCGCGGACTGGTCGCTGGATGCGGTGCTGCCCCAGGTGCGCTGCCCGGCGCTGGTGCTGCACGGCGTGGAGGATGAGTACGGGTCCAGCCGGCATCCCGAGCGCATCGCGCAAGGCGCCGCCGGGCCGGTGGAGCTGGAACTGATTCCGGACGTGCGCCACGTGCCGCACAAGGAAAGGGAAGCCTGGGTCGCGCAGCGCGTCGCCGTTTTCCTGAAACGATCCGGCTGAGACCAGCGTCTCAGCCGCCGAGCATGGCGTGGATCTCGTAGCTCATGATCGCGAGGAAGGCGGCCAGGCCCAGGTACATCACCGCGTAGTTGATGCGCGCATCCAGGCTGGCCGCGTAATAGCCGGGCGCGTGGTCGCTTTGCCCCGTGAAGGCGGCCTTGAGCTGGGGCCAGGCCAGCAGCGCGATCAGGATCAGCATCGGGCTGGGCCTGAAGAAGAACAGGCCCGCCAGCAGCGGCACGCCGGCCAGCCAGACCTTGGGCGAGATGATCGCGGTGATGCGCCCGCCGTCCAGCGGCGAGATCGGGATCAGGTTGAACAGGTTGAGCATGCAGCCCGAATACGCCAGGGCCAGCAGCAGCCGGCTGTCGGTCTCGCGCGCCACGAAGTAGCAGGCCATGGCGGCGGCTGTGCCGGCCAGCGGCCCGGCGAAGCCGACATAGGCCTCGGTTTCCACGTCGCGCGGCATTTCCTTCATCGCGATCCAGGCGCCCACGAAAGGAATGAAGGTCGGCGCGCCCACCGGCAAGCCGCGCCGGCGCGCCGCCACGTAGTGGCCCATCTCGTGGACGAAGATCAGCAGCACGAAGCCGGCCGCATACTTCCAGCCGAACACCCAGCTGTAGACCAGCATCGACAGCAGCATGGTGCCGCCCGTGGTCAGTACCTTGCCGAGCTTTCCGGCCGCCAGCAGGGCCGCGAGGAGCTTGCCCATGATGTGCTCAGTCCGGCTTGCTCAGGTCGACCTTCTTCTCGCGGCGGAAGAACTTCCACAGGAGGGAGCCCAGGCCCGCGACGGCCAGGATGATCAGCTTCTTGAAGGCGACCAGCAGGCCGAGCAGCTTGCCGAAGAAACCGAGCTTGGCGGCCACGCCGCCGGCGACCAGGGCCGCGATGCCGTATTCCGCCACCTTGTCGGTGCTTTCGTTGAAGTCGGCGTAGCGGTGGCCGGTGTTGAAGTTGGTGAAGGCCGTGACATCCTGCATTTCCTTCTTCACCGCGTCCAGCTGGCTGGCGGCGGCCACCGCGTTCAGCACCAGCACGCCTTCGCGCCCGAGCACGCGGATGTTGTAGTTCAGGCCATTGGCGGAAGCACCTTCGGTACGCAGTTCCTTGGCCCAGTAGAGCTTGTGCTGGGCCTTGTCGTAGTGCGGTTTTTCGGCCCAGCCCACCAGGGACATGGCCGGGTAGCCGAGTTCCTTGCGCTCCTTGTTGCCTTCTTCCATCCCTTCCTGCATCTGCTTCAGCAGGTCGGCATAGTCGATGCTGTCGGCGTCGTCATCCTTGACGTGGCCGTCCTTGTCGTAGGTGATCACCACGCCCCAGCCTTCCTCGCTCAGCGGGCTGAGGTCGGCGGGAACGATCATGCCCAGGGTCGTCATCCCGGGCGGATTACCCCAGCCCTGCTCGATCAGGCGGGCCGCGTCGGCTGGATTCAGGTAACGGAAGGACGGCGGCAGCTCGAGGGTGGCGATGCCGCCGGGAAGCTCGATCTTGCCTTCCTTGAAGGACAGCGAAGCAAGGAACTGGGCGGCGGTCTGCTTCTCCGCCGGCTGTTCGGCGGGCTGGGCAGCCGCGAATCCGACGCTCAGGCAGAGCAGCAAGGCGGCAAGGAATCGTTGCATGATGGTTTCCGAAAAAAAAGAACCGATCTTAGCGGAGTGTTGTGCATACATAATCACCCATTATCACCATGCAACTAAATACAACGCAAAAAAGCCGGGCATGCCCGGCTCTAAACGGAGCAGACCGACTTCAAACTTGCATGTTCATGATGTCGTGGTAAGCCGACACCAGCTTGTTGCGCACCTGGACGGTGGCCTGGAAGGCGATGCTGGACTTCTGCATGGCGATCATGGTGTCCGACAGGCTGACCGTGTCGTCGCCCATGGCGAAGCGCTTGCCGAGTTCTTCCGCCTGCCTGGACTTGTTGCTCACTTCCTGCAAGGTCGAGTGCAGGGCGTCGGCGAAGTCGAGCTTGGCCACCGGCTTGTTGTCGCCGATCCCGCCAAGGCCGGCCGGCGCGGCCGGCGCGAGCGAAGCCGCCGGCTTGGTCGCCGCCGCCTTCAATTGCTCCATCATCGCCTGGATGCGGCTGCTGTCGATGCCGCCGATGCCGCCAATACTCATATTCTTCTCCTGCCGAATGTTGCCTTGTAGAATCAACACATTGATCTCAGGCTGACAGAATATCAGCGGGCGGGCAAATCCGAAGGGCGAAGAAGGACGTAAAACTCCCCCTGTTTCTCCGTTTGGATGTTGCCCTACGGCTCCATAATGCTGCCTGAGCTCCCTTAATCCATCCATAGACGACCACCATGGCAGCAGTAGCGGAAGAATTGATCGACACCCCTGACTCGGCACCGGCCGCAGCCCCGACCTTTTTCCAGACGACGATGGGCAAGCGCGTCGCGGCGGGCGGCGGCGTGGCCATCGTGCTGGCGATCATGGTGGCGGTCTGGATGTGGAGCCAGGCCCCGGAATACCGCGTGCTGTTCTCGAACTACAGCGACCGCGACGGCGGCGCCATCACCGCTTCGCTGGACCAGATGGGGATCCCCTATAAATTCTCCGAAGGCGGCAGCGCGATCCTGGTGCCGTCCGAGCAGATCCACGACCTGCGCCTGAAGCTGGCGGCCCAGGGCCTGCCCAAGGGCGGCAACGTGGGTTTCGAACTGATGGAGAACCAGAAGCTGGGCACCTCCCAGTTCCTGGAACAGGTCAATTACCAGCGCTCGCTCGAAGGCGAGCTGGCGCGCTCGATCCAGTCGCTCGGCTCGGTCAGCAGCGCGCGCGTCCACCTGGCGCTGCCGAAGCCCTCGGTCTTCGTGCGCGACCAGCAAAAGCCCACCGCCTCGGTCCTGCTCAACCTGCAGCCGGGCCGCGCCCTCGATCCCGGCCAGGTCAGCGCCATCGTGCACCTGGTCGCCTCCAGCGTGCCGGAACTGACCATCGGCAACGTGACCGTGGTCGACCAGAACGGCACCCTGCTCTCGGACACCTCGAACAAGGGCGCCGGCAGCAAGCAGCTCGACGCGACCCAGCTCAAGTACGTCGACACGGTCCAGCAGAACATCATCAAGCAGGTCGAATCGATCATCAAGCCGATCGTCGGCGAAGGCAATGTGCGCGCCGAAGCGACCGCCGAGATCGACTTCGCCCAGGTCGACACCGCGGCCGAGATGTACAAGCCGAACTCGCCGCCGGAACCGCAGGCGATCCGCAGCCAGCAGACCTCGGAATCGAGCCAGCCGGGCGCCGGCGCCTCGGGCATCCCGGGCGCGCTGTCGAACCAGCCGCCGGGCGTCAACGCGGCCCCGGTCGAAGGCCAGCTGCCGCCGGGCGGCGCCCAGGGCACCGCCGGCCCGAGCCGCAAGGATTCGACCACCAATTACGAAGTCGACAAGACCATCCGCTACGAACAGCGCCCGATGGGCGGCATCAAGCGCCTGACCGTGGGCGTGGTGGTGAACTACCGCCGCAGCGTCGATCCCAAGACCGGCAAGGTCACCGTGCGCCCGCTGGCGGCCACCGAAGTGGCCCAGATCAACGAACTGGTCAAGCAGGCGATGGGCTACAACCAGGCGCGCGGCGATACCCTGAACGTGGCCAACGCCCCCTTCGACGGCGTCGACAAGCCGGCCGAGGCGGTGCAGCCGATGGAATGGTGGAGCGATCCGGCCAATTTCCCGCTGTTCAAGGAAATCGCCCGCTACGCCTTTGTCGCCGCCGTGATCGCCTTCCTCTACTTCCGCTTCCTGCGCCCGCTGCTGCGCCCGGCGATCAGGAAGTTCGACGAGGCCACCGCGATCCCGGAAGAAGAGAAGGACGAGGACAACGACGAGGAAGCGGCCGCCGCGGAAGCCGAAGCCGCCGCCGAGGAGCAGGAAGAAGAAGTCGAGCAGCAACGCCGGGCGCAGGGTTACCGCGCCAACCTGAAAGTGGCGCAGGACCTGGCGCGCGAAGATCCGCGCATCGTCGCAAACGTAATCAAGGCATGGTTGGGTTCCAATGAGTGATAAAGACAAAGACGCCACCAACAAGGCGGCGATCCTGATGCTGGCGCTGGGCGAGGCCGAAGCCGCCGAGGTGATGAAGTTCCTCGGCCCGCGCGAAGTGCTGAAGCTGGGCGCCGCCATGGCGCAGATGAAGGCGGTGCAGCACGAGCAGGTGGTGACGGTGCTGGAAGACTTCGTCGAGGAAACCAACCTGCACTCGACCGTGGGCCTGGATTCGGACGAATACATCCGCCAGGTGCTGACCAAGGCGCTGGGCGACGACAAGGCCGCCGTGCTGCTCAACCGTATCCTGGGCGGCAAGGACGCCTCGGGCATCGAGAGCCTGAAGTGGATGGACTCGACCTCGGTCGCGGAACTGATCCGCAACGAACACCCGCAGATCATCGCCACCATCCTGGTGCACCTCGAGCGCGACCAGTCCTGCGAAATCCTGTCACACTTTACCGAGCGCTTGCGTAACGACGTGGTGCTGCGTATCGCCACCCTGGACGGCGTGCAGCCGGCCGCCTTGCGCGAGCTGAACGACGTGCTGACCAAGCTGCTGTCGGGTAATGAGAACATCAAGAAATCGTCGCTGGGCGGCGTGCGCACCGCCGCCGAGATCCTGAACTTCATGAGCGGCGAGCAGGAAGCGGCCGTCATGGACAACATCAAGAACTACGACAACGACATGGCGCAGAAGATCATGGACGAGATGTTTGTCTTCGACAACATCATCGACATCGACGACCGCGGCATCCAGCTGCTGCTGCGCGAAGTGCAGTCGGAGATGCTGATCATCGCCTTGAAGGGGGCCTCGCAAGACCTGCGCGAGAAGATCTTCAAGAACATGTCGCAGCGTGCCGGCGAAATGATGCGCGAGGACCTGGAATCGAAGGGTCCGGTGCGCCTGTCGGAAGTGGAAACCCAGCAGAAGCAGATCCTGCAGATCGTCCGCCGCCTGGCCGACGAAGGCCAGATCGTGCTGGGCGGCAAGGGTGAGGATTCCTTCGTCTGATGGTGATTCCAAAAGAATTGCAGAGCGCCTACCAGCGCTGGGAAATGGCCTCCTTCGACAAGGAGCGTCGCGATTCCCAGCGCGCCCTCCAGCGCGAAGAGCAAGCCGCCCCTGCCCCGGCGGAGATCGTCCCCCAGGTGGTGTTGCCGAGCGTGGAAGAAATCGAGGCGATGCGCGAAGCCGCCCGCCAGGATGGCTTCGCGCAAGGCCTGCAGGAAGGCCGCGAGCAAGGCTATGCCGAGGGCCGCGCCCAGGGCTATGCCGACGGCGCCGAAGCCGGCCAGATCGAATCCGCCGCCGAGCTGGAAAACATGCGCTCGGTCGCCGCCACCTTCGGCGACGCGGTCGCCGCGGCCGACGAGACCATTGCCGCCGACGTGCTGGAACTGGCCCTGCGCCTGGCGCGCGGCATGGTGCGCACCGCCTTCGACGTGCGTCCCGAGCTGATCGTCCCCGTCGTGCGCGAAGCCATCGGCTACCTGCCGGTGCTGCAGCAGCCCGCGCTGCTGAGCCTGCACCCGGAAGACGCGCTGATCGTGCGCCAGGGCATGGCCGACGAGCTGACCAAGGGCGGCTGGCGCATCATCGAAGACGCCGGCATCGCGCGCGGCGGCTGCAAGGTCGAGACCGCGAGCAACCAGATCGACGCCCAGGCCCAGGCCCGCTGGCACCGCCTGACCCACGCGCTGGGCGCGAATGTCGAATGGATGGGACAGTAGGATGAGCAGCAAGGAAGGCCACCTCGCCGACCGCCACACCGCGCGCTGGAAATCCTTCCTGCGCGACTGCGATGCCCTGGTGGGCTTCGCCGAGCCGATGCAGGTATCGGGGCGCGTCACGCGCGTGGCCGGCCTGGTGATGGAATGCGTCGGCCTGCGCCTGGCGGTGGGCAGCGCCTGCACCATCCCGACCGCCAACGGCTTCATCGAGGCCGAAGTGGTCGGCTTCGAGGGCGAGCGCCTGTTCCTGATGCCGCAGAGCGACGTCGAAGGCGTGGTACCCGGTTCGCGCGTGTTCCCGGTGGAAAGCGTGCTGCCTAAGCCGGGCAGCGTGCCGCATCCGCGCCGCCGCCCGAGCGACCGCGCGCGCCACCTGCCGGTGGGCGAGCAGCTGCTGGGCCGCGTGGTCGACGGCGCCGGCCGTCCGCTCGACGGCCTGGGCCCGCTCGGGACCCACGAAGTGGCGCCGCTGAATGCGCGCCCGGTCAACCCGCTCGACCGCGCCCCGATCAAGGACACCCTGGACGTGGGCGTGCGCGCCATCAACGCCATGCTGACGGTGGGCCGCGGCCAGCGCCTGGGCCTGTTCGCGGGTACCGGCGTCGGCAAATCGGTGCTGCTCGGGATGATCGCGCGCTATACCGAAGCCGAAGTGATCGTGGTCGGCCTGATCGGCGAACGGGGCCGCGAGGTGAAGGAGTTCATCGAGCAGATCCTGGGGCCGGAAGGCCGCGCCCGCTCGGCCGTGGTAGCAGCCCCGGCCGATTCCCCGCCCCTGATGCGCCTGCAGGGCGCCGCCTATGCCACGGCGATTGCCGAGCACTTCCGCGACCAGGGCAAGAACGTCCTGCTCATCATGGATTCGCTGACCCGCTACGCGATGGCCCAGCGCGAGATCGCCCTCGCCATCGGCGAGCCGCCGGCCACCAAGGGCTATCCGCCTTCGGTGTTCGCCAAGCTGCCGGTGCTGGTCGAACGCGCCGGCAACGGCGTCGAAGGCGGCGGCTCGATCACCGCCTTCTACACCGTGCTGTCCGAGGGCGACGACCAGCAGGACCCGATCGCGGATGCGGCGCGCGGCATCCTGGACGGCCACATCGTGCTCAATCGCCACCTGGCCGAAGCCGGCCACTACCCGGCGATCGACATCGAGCAATCGATCTCGCGTGCGATGCACGGCATTACCACCCACGAGCACCAGCTGGCGGCGCGCAAGCTCAAGCAGCTGTACTCGCGCTACCAGCGCTCGCGCGACCTGATCAGCGTCGGCGCCTACGCCCCGGGCAGCGATCCGGTGCTGGACCAGGCCATCGCCAAGCACGGCGATATCGAAGGCTTCCTGTGCCAGGAAATCCACGACAACGTGGGCTTGCCTGAGAGCTTGGGGCAACTTACCTCTCTATTCCAGTGATGAAGGAATGCTTGGCGGAACTATACTGTGACCCATTATGGCCCAAGCATCTGCTCTCGAAACTCTCATTGATTTGGCCCAGCGCGAATCCGACGCTGCCGCCAAGCGCCTTGGCGTCGCCCTGAAGGCGGTCGAGGAGGCCGAGCAGAAGCTGGAGATGCTGGTCGGCTACCGTGACGAATACGCGCGCAAGCTGGATGCGGCCCAGGTGGCCGGCATCACGCCCTTCGCGTACCACAACTTCGTTGCCTTCATCGGCAAGCTGGACAACGCGCTCAATGGCCAGCGCGAAGTCATCAAGCACGCGCAGTACAAGGCCAGTGTGGAAAAGACGGCATGGCAGGAAAGCGAACGCAAGCGCCTGTCCTACCGTACCCTGAGCGAACGCGCCGCGCTTGATGCCTTGCAGATCGAGAACAAGCGCGACCAGAAACTGATGGACGACCACGCGGCCCGTGGCGCCTTCTACAAACGCTGAACCTATCATGACGATGCAGACCACCTCCCTCCCGTTCCAGGTTGCCGGCGCCAACGCCCTGTCCCAGCGCGCCAATGCCTTGCCGGGCGCGGCCGCCGACGGCGGCAAGGCCTTCGGCGACACCTTGTCGCGCGAGATCGCGCAGCGCCAGGCAATGCCGCAGCAGCCGATGGCTCCCGCACCGGCCGCCCAGCCGAACAAGCCGGCCGCCGCCAAGCCGAACGCCGGCGACAAGCCGGCGCAGGCGCAGCGCAGCGCGAACCGCGAGCCGGCCAAGGCGGCGCCCAAGGACGAGGCGCCGGCGGCCGGGAGCGCGAAAGCCGATGCGGCCGAAGGCAGCGAAGACGGCAAGGACGCGGCAGCGGCCAGCGCCGCCGCCGAGGCGGCCACGGCGCCCGTGACCGACATGCTGGCCTTCATGGCCAGCCTGGCCCAGCCGGCCGCAGCCCAGCCGGTGGCGGCCGAGGCCGCGCCGGCCGACGCGCTGCAGTCGGCCTTCCAGCAGATCGAGGCCGGCCAGGATGGCCTGGCGACCGGCCTGCCGCTCGAGGCTGACGCCCAGGCGCAGGACGCCGCATCGGCCGGCCTCGCTCCGGCCACCGGCATCGAGCGCGCTCCTGTCGAGCTGCCGGCCGGCCTGGACGCGTCCGCCATGCCGCAGGCCAAGGCGGACGCCGGCCAGTTCCAGGCCCAGCTGCGCGAAGCGAGCCAGCAGCAGGCGGCTGCCGAAGCGCCGGCCCCGGGCGTCACCCAGCTGCAGGCCCAGGCCGCCAAGCTGGAAGCGCTGCAGCCGGCCGCCGTGCCGGGCGACCGCATCCCGGCCCGCATGGGCAGCCAGGGCTGGGACAATCAAATCAGCCAGCGCATCGTCTACATGGTCGGCAAGGAGCAAGCCGCCACCCTGACCCTGAACCCGCCGGATCTCGGCCCGGTGCAGGTGGTGCTGAACGTGAGTAACGACCAGGCCAGCGTGCAGTTCTCGTCGAACCAGCCGGAAGTGCGCCAGGCCCTGGAAAACGCCATTCCGCGCCTGCGCGAAATGATGAGCGAGAGCGGTATCGCACTGGGTAACGCGACGGTGGATGCGGGCACGCCGGACCAGCGCCAGGCGTCGCAGGATGGGGAACGGCGTGGCAATGGCGGGGCTTCTGGCCTGAATGGCACTGGCCGCGATGCGGGCGGTAGCGGCAACGCGAGCGAGAG
>CBIHLT010000195.1:0-9950 GCA_966210615.1 uncultured Massilia sp. | reverse complement strand
CATCAAGACCAAGCAGCGCCCGGGCGTGAAGGCCAAGCTTTACCGCAAGGCCGACGTCGAGAAGCTCAGGAGCCGGGCCGTCGCCCGCTCGGGCGGGCCGCAGGTCTCCCAGTCGCTGCGCTACGGCGAGCCGATCGCGCAGACGTGGATCAGCGAGCTCACCGCCCAGGGCCCACGCTACCGGGGGGTGCTCGCGCGCGACCTGGTGCGTGACGGACGGTCGTTCGAGTTCGCGAGCGAGCTCATCTGGACGGGGCTGCCGCGCACCCGCGATGTCCCGTGGCCGGCCCCGCAGGACACCCGGCAGCCTGAGTCGCTGGTCCGCATGGCGCTGCAATCGGCCGAGCACGTCACGCCGCTCAAGCTCCTGGCGATGCTGACGACCTCGCTGTCCGCGTTCGAGCGGGCCGAGGACGACGTGGAGGCGGCCGGTTTCGCGGCCTGCCGCCGCCTGCTGCAGTGGCTGGCGGGCACGGCTGGCGTCTTCGGCCCCGAGCCGCGCTTCTCCCCGCCCCGCGACGGCGAGTTCGTGGCGCAGTGCGTCGCCCGCGGGCTGGGCCTGGGCGATCGGCCCGATGCCGTGCGGGCCATCGACGCCGCGCTCGTGATGTCCGCCGAACACGAGCTGTCGGCACCGACCTTCGCGGCGCGGATCTGCGCCTCGACGGGCGCGGACCTGCACGCCTGCGTCGCCACGGCGATGCTGACCCAGTCCGGGCCGATGCAGGTCGGGGGCGCCGTGGAGGTCGAGGCGCTCATCGACGCCCTGCCCTGCGGCCTGGCGCCCGAAGACGCCCTGCCGCTGGCGGCGGCCTCGGGTTTCAAGGGCAATGAGCTGCCGTGCTTCGGCCATCCCCTCTACGATGGGGAGGACCCGCGCTCGGCCGTGCTGCTCGAGCTCGTAGACGACCTCAGCGCGCACGGACCGGATCTGCCGAAGGTGCAGGCGCTGGTGACCGGCGCGCGGCAGGCGGGACAGCACCCGAACGTCTTCGCCGCCCTCGTGATCCTGTGCAAGGCGATGGGTCTGCCCAATGGCAGCGGCGCGATGCTGCATACCCTGGCGCGCACCAGCGGGTGGATCGCCCACGCGATGGAGCAGCGCCTGACGGGCGCCATGCTGCGGCCGCGCGCGAAGTACATGGGCCAGCACCTTCCGCGGTAAGGCAGCCCTCGGCCGCGGCGGGCGTGGGCGAGGAGGTTCCCTCCGGTCAGTCCCGCATCACGAGCGCTGCGGTGGCCCTGCGCACCAGAGGCAGCGCGAAGAGCAGCGTCGGGAAGGCGATGATCCATGACAGTGCCCACGCGCTGAGCCAGATGTAGAGAAAGCCGGGCGCCAGGCCGATGCTGCGCAGGGTCGACACGGCCGACACCACGAAGGTCATCAGGATCGAGAGCAGCAGCGGCATCACCAGCGTCGCGTAGGCGGCTGGCAGCTTGGCGAAGCCGAACACCGTGCGGGCCTGCGCCGCCGAAGGAGGACACTCGTTTTTCATGGGTAGGCCCGTGGTGTGTGGCCTGCACTGCCCTCGGGACTGCGGATGGCGCAGTCCGGACTGCCGTAGCGCCGGACGTTCCAGCACACGGCCATGGAACGCCCGCCCGTCATCCTGGCGTGGTTGCGGCGCAGCGGCGAAGCGCCGCATGCCGCGCGCCGGTCGCGGCTGCCGATGGCGGAGGTGTCCGCGCGGGAGGGAAGCCGCCGCGCGCTCAGGAAATGCACCGCTCCTGCTGCTTGCCGGTCCTGCGCGAAGGACTTGTCTGTACTGCGCCGCATCTGACCCTGGGCATCGGGTTGGTCCTTCGTCTGCATGGATCCTCCTTCATCGGGTTGTTTCGTTGCGCTGCCCAGCAATGGCAGCGCTATTGTTAGTTGCCAAACCAAAGTTACCCGGCGAGGGTGGAGGTGTCAACACGCAAAGCGAGCTGTCGCGGAGGCCGAAGAAAGAATACGCGGGTCCTCTGATGAAGGTCAAAGCGCGGTGCCGGAGGGACGCCTGCCCAGCGATCGCGGTTCGCGATGGGTGGGCATCCGCAATACGACGGCTCGCCGTCGAGCCAGCCTCAAGCCACGGGGAGAGCCCCGGTTCGCCGCCGGCATCGTTCGAGCGGGGTCGGCCGCATCCGGGCACTGGCTCCGCCGCACCCGAAGCCTGCCCGTCGGGCCTAGTCGAACGCGAGCTTGGCGAGCGTGCCACGCAGCCATTGGTTGGCCGGATCCTTGTGCGCCCTCCGGTGCCAGAACTGGCGCACGTCCGCCGCGGGAATGCTCAGCGGCACCGGCAGGATCTGCACGCCACGGGCGTTACGCGCCGCGTTGCGGGGCACGGTGACGACCAGGTTGGAGCGCTCGACGACATCCGCCGCGACGTGGTAGTGGGTCACGCGCAGGATGACGTCGCGCTTGGCGCGCATCTTCGAGAGCGCGCGCTCCACCAGGTCGTCCGCATTGCCCGTGGCCACGGCGACGTGCTGGGCCGTCAGGAACGCCTGCAGCGGGAAGCCGGGGCCGATGAACGGATGCCGCTTGCGCGCCAGGCAGCAGTAGGGATCGCCGAACAGGCGCTGCTGGTAGAAGCCCGACTTCAGAAAGGCGAGGTTGCCGATCGCGAGATCCGCCTCGCCGCTCTGCAGCAGTTGCTGGTACTGGTCGTTGGGCCGCCGCAGCGCCTCGATGCGCACGTGCGGCGCCTCCCGCAGCACCGCCGAGATCAGCCGCGGCAGAACGATGCCCTCCCCCGCGTCGGACAGGAGGATCTTGCACGTGCGCTCCGACGCCTTCGGCTCGAAGCCGTTCGGTCTTTCCAACGACTGCTGAAGGATCGCCAACGCCTGGCGGACCGGGCCGATGAGTTCGTCGGCCAGGGCCGTCGGCTCCATCCCGCCGGTGGTCCGCACGAACAGCGCATCGGAGCAGGCCTTGCGCAGCCGCAGCAGCGCGTTGCTCATTGCGGGCTGCGACAGGCCCGCGACGCTCGCCGCCCGCGACACATTGCGCTCGGCATAGATGGCGTCGAAGACCCGCAGCAGGTTCAGGTCGAACGTTTTGATATTCATATCCTGAATTCTATTTCTCTCCAATATCGATTAGACAATGATGAGCGTGCCGGTGATCATTTCCCCAACCAAACGAGAAAGGATGAGACCCCATGGGGACAGAGATCAAGACGCCCGTGCTGATCGTGGGCGGAGGGCCCATCGGCCTGTCGATGGCCATCGAGCTGGGATGGAGGGGGATCGAGTCGATCCTCGTGGATGAGGGCGACGGCACGATCGAGCACCCGCGCACCGGCCTGATCGCGGTGCGCACGATGGAGCTGTTCCGACGCTGGGGGCTGGCGCAGCGCGTGCGCGACTGCGGATTCCCGGACGACTACGACCTCTCGATGGTCTTCTGCACGTCGCTCAACGGGCTGCTGCTCGATCGGGAGAGCTACCCGAGCATGCGCGACGCGCCCACGCCGCCCGAGACGCCCGAGAAGAAGCAGCGCTGCCCGCAGCTGTGGCTGCAGCCCATCCTGACCGACGCCGCCCGCGCCGAACCCAGGGCCAGGCTGCTGTTCAAGCACCGCTTCGTCTCGCTTCAGCAGGACGGCGAGGGCGTCACGGCGACCGTCACCGACCTGAACACGGGCGAGCCTGTCACCATCCGCGCGGACTACCTGCTCGGCTGCGATGGCGCTACCAGCCAGGTCCGCGAGCAGGTCGGCATCAGGATGGAGGGCCGGCTGCTCAGCTACTCGGTGAACGTCCTGATCCACGCGCCGGGACTGGTGCACGAGCACAAGATGGGGCCGGCCGAGCGCTACCTCTTCGTCGGCCCGGAGGGAACGTGGGGCAATCTGACCGTCGTCGACGGGAACGAGATCTGGCGCCTGACGGTGCTCGGATCGGAAGAGAAGATGGACCTCGCGAACTTCGACCCCGCCGCCTGGGTCCGGCGCGCGCTCGGTCGCGACGACGTGGAGTTCGTGGTCGATTCGGCCATCCCCTGGCGGCGCAGCGAGATGCTCGCCGATCGCTACTTCGAGGGCCGCGTCGCGCTCGTGGGCGATTCCGCCCACACCATGTCTCCGACCGGTGGCATGGGCATGAACACCGGGGCGCAGGAGGTGCTGGACATCGGCTGGAAGCTCGAGGGCCTCCTCAACGGCTGGGGCGGCCCGGCCCTGCTGCGCAGCTACGAGACCGAGCGCCGGCCCGTCGCGCAGCGCAACATCGGCTTCTCCACGCAGAACTTCAGGGCCTGGCAGGACACGCCCAGCCCGGCGGCGGTGTGCGACCTGAGCGCCGAAGGCGAGCAGGTGCGCCGGGACCTCGGCCGGCGCCTGCGCGAGTCGACGCGCGTGGAGTGGGAGTCGCTGGGCCTGCAGATCGGCCACCGCTACGAGGGCTCGCCGATCTGCGTTTCCGACGGCACGCCCCCGACCCCGGACGAGTACTCGACGTACATCCCCACGACGCGGCCCGGCGCGCGCGCGCCCCACGTCTGGCTCAGCGACGGCCGCTCGACGCTCGACCTGTTCGGCCGCACCTTCGTGCTCCTGTGCTTCGACGGCGGCCTGCGGGGCGAGGCGGACACGCTCGCGCAGGCCTTTGCCGCCAGGGGAGTTCCGTTCCGCCTCGAATCCATCGAGCAGGCCGACGTGGCGAGAGCCTACGAACGCCCGCTGGTCCTGGTGCGTCCCGACGGGCATGTCGCATGGCGCGGCTCGCACGTGGAGCACGCCGGCCAGGTGGTCGACACGGTCCGCGGCGCCGCTTAGCCGCAAGCCCCTTCCACGAAACAAAAAGGAGACAACCCCATGAAGACTGAACTGCCCGGCCGCGCGATCAAGGCGATGGCCGCCGCCCTTCTCGGCTCGTGCATCGCACTGTGCGCACATGCCAACGGCTATCCCAGCAGGCCGGTCACGCTGGTCGTGCCCTTCACGCCCGGCGGCAGCAACGACGCCCTGGCGCGCACGGTGGGCCAGAAGCTCGGCGAGTACTGGAAGCAGCCCGTCATCGTCGACAACCGCCCGGGCGCGGGCGGCAACGTTGGCACCAAGCAGGCGGCCAAGGCGGCTCCCGACGGCCACACCCTGCTCGTCGTGGCCAACAATTTCGTCACCAACCCCTTCCTCTATCCGGACGGCCGCGCGGGCTACGATCCCGTGAAGGAATTCGTTCCCGTCACGCAGCTGGGCCGCGTGCCCTTCGTCCTGGTCGTCCACCCCGGCCTCGCCGCCAAGTCGACCCAGGAGCTGATCGCCCTGGCCAAGGCCCAGCCCGGCAAGCTGTCCTATGGGTCCGCCGGCGTCGGCACGCCGCACCACCTGACCGGAGAGCTCTTCAAGAGCCTGGCCGGCATCGACATGGTGCACGTGCCCTACCGCGGCGCGCAGCCCGTGGTCACGGACCTGATCGGCGGACAGATCCAGGTGCTCTTCGGCGTCGCGAACTCGGTGCTCCCGCACATCAAGACCGGCGCCCTGCGCCCGCTCGCGGTGGCCGGCGAGCAGCCCCTGCCCTACCTGCCAAACGTCCCGACCGTCGCCAGCGCGGGCGGCCCCTTCAAGGCCTTCCGCAGCGAGGTCTGGATCGGCCTGGTCGCGCCGGCGGGCACGCCGCCCGACGTGGTGGCCAAGATCGAGGAGGCGGCGGGCCGGGCACTGCGGGATCCGGCGGTCAAGGCGGCGCTGGAAGCCCAGGGCCTGGAGCCCGCCCCATCGACGCCGGCCGCGCTCCAGGCACTCATGCAGGAAGACATGGCGCGCTGGTCCAAGGTCATCAAGGACACCGGCGCACGCGCCGAGTGAGGCGCAGCGGCGAGGCCGGCGGCTGATCGCCGCCGCCGGCGCCGCCGCGCCGCCCTCTAACACCCGATTGCAGCTGGCTGACGGCGCGGAGCACCCGCCCGCCGGGCAGCGCATCGCCCGCAGCGTGGCCCGTCAGGCCCCATCCCATCACAACGAGGAGACAACCATGAAGCATTCCCTTTCCGCGGCGGCCGCAGGCCTGCTCGCGCTCGGGCTCGCACCCGCGCATGCGCAAGGAGGCGCGCCGGCGTCCGGCGTCACGATCTACGGCGTGGCCGACGCCGGGGTCGAATGGTCTAACAACGGCGCCGGCTCGTCCCGCCGGCTGGTGTCGGGCGGCGCGCTGGGCAGCCGGCTCGGCTTCCGCGGCGTCGAGGACCTCGGCGGCGGCCTGTCCGCGGTTTTTCGCCTGGAGCAAGGCATCAATCTGGACGATGGCACCCTGGGCCAGGGCGGCCGCGCATTCGGCCGGGAAGCCTCCGTCGGCCTGGCAAGCACCGCCTGGGGCACCGTGACGGCCGGGCGCCTGCCGACGCCCTACTACGTGGCCCAGTCCGGCGTCGACGCCTTCTCGTGGATGGGCAGCGGCGGGCATCTGGCCATCACGCGCAGCACCGACGCGACCCGCCAGCTGCTGCCCCTGGCCGTCAGCGCCCGCTTCGACAACGCGGTGGGCTACGTGACGCCCAGGCTGGGACCGCTGACGTTTCGCGCCATGGCCGCGGCCGGGGAGAATCAGCCCACCATTGGACGCGCCTACAGCGCCTCGGCGACCTACCGCAACGGTCCGGTCGACGCGGTGCTGGCCTGGGCACGACAGCAGGGCGCGGACAACGCGAACGGCCGGATCGACGCCGTCGTCGCCGGGGGCAGCTACGACTTCGGCGCCGCCAAGATCTTCGCGGGCTACACCGCGGAAAAGAACAGCTGCGGCACCTGCACCGGCGCGCTCGCCCGCGCCCAGGGCGTCACGGGCGCCGCGGCCAGCGAGTTCCGCCTGATCAACCTCGGGGCCCGCGTGCCCTTCGGTGCCTTCACCGCCATCGTGCAGGCCGTGCGGATTTCCGACCGCTCGGCCTACGCGGCGGCCACCGGCCAACGGGACGCCACATGGCTGGCCATCGGCGGCGAATACACGCTCTCCAAGCGCACGATGGCCTATGCCTCGCTGGGCGCGGTCGGCAACCAGAACGGCTCGCGCTACGCGCTGGGTTCCGGATCGGCCCAGCAGCCCGCAGGGCTCGGGGGAGCGGGCGACCACCGTTCCACCACGCTCACACTGGGCATGCGCCACGCGTTCTGAACAGACACGGCAGACGCCCAGGTCGTGCGCTCAGGCGCCTGCGTGGCGCAGGAGCGCCGCCGCATGTTGAATCAAACCAAGGACAGGCCATCGCCATGACTGAACCACAACCCGCCTACCAGACCGGCATGTGCAACGAGTTCGCCACCGAAGCCCTCCCCGGGGCGCTCCCCCATGGGCGCAACTCCCCGCAGCGCGCGCCGTACGGCCTGTACGCCGAGCAGCTCTCCGGCACGGCGTTCACCGCGCCGCGCCACGCCAACCGCCGCGCCTGGCTCTACCGCATCCGGCCTTCGACGCTGCACCATCCTTTCGCCCTCGTGGATGCGGGACGGTGGACGAGCCGGGCCGGCGACGGCCCCGTGACGCCCAACCAGCTGCGCTGGGACCCGCTTCCTATGCCCGAGCGGCCGACGGACTTCATCGAGGGCATGACGACGATGGCGTGCAACGCGTCCTGCGCGGTCCACCTCTATGCCGCCAACCGGTCGATGGAGACGCGGTTCCTGTACGACGCCGACGCGGAGCTGCTCCTCGTGCCCCAGGCTGGTCGCCTCGAGCTGGCAACGGAAATGGGCCGTCTGCAGCTCGAGCCCCAGGAGATCGCCGTGATCCCCCGGGGCGTGCGCTTCCAGGTGCGGCTGCTGGACGCCCAGGCGCGGGGCTACGTGTGCGAGAACTTCGGCGCCGCCCTCAAGCTGCCGGACCTCGGTGTCATCGGCTCCAACGGGCTGGCGAATCCCCGGGACTTCTGCACGCCGGTCGCGGCCTACGAAGACCGCGAAGGCGACTTCGAGCTGGTCGCGCGCTTCCAGGGAAACCTGTGGAGCGCGCGCATCGGCCACAGCCCGCTCGACGTGGTCGCCTGGCATGGCAACCACGCGCCCTACAAGTACGACCTGCGGCGGTTCAACACCATCGGCTCGATCAGCTACGACCATCCCGATCCGTCCATCTTCCTGGTGCTGCAGTCCGTCAGCGACACCCCGGGCGTCGACACCATCGACTTCGTGGTGTTCCCGCCGCGCATCCTCGTGGCCCAGAACACGTTCCGGCCGCCCTGGTACCACCGTAACGTCGCGAGCGAGTTCATGGGGCTGATCCACGGGGCCTACGACGCCAAGGCCGAGGGCTTCGTGCCCGGCGGCGCGTCCCTGCACAACTGCATGAGCGCGCACGGACCGGATGCCGACACCTTCGCCAAGGCCAGTGCCGCTGACACCTCCCGGCCGGACTACCTCACCGAGACGATGGCCTTCATGTTCGAGTCGTGCGACGTCTTCAGGCCGACGACGTTCGCCCTGGAGACCGCCCAGCTGCAGGAGGACTATTTCCGCTGCTGGCAGAACCTCGGGAAGCACTTCGATCCGGCGCGGCCATGACGCGGGTGAACGAAACCCACGCGCCGGACCTGCGCAGCTGGGTCGGGTCCGCGAACGAGGACACGACGGATTTCCCGATCCAGAATTTGCCCTTCGGCGTCTTCCGCCGGCGCGGCTCCTCCGGGCCGTTTGGGGGCGGCGTGGCCATCGGGGACCAGATCCTCGACCTGGCCGCCGCGGCCGCCAGCGGCGCACTCGCCGGCGATGCGCGGGATGCCGCGGTGGCCGCCTCGCGCAAGCGCCTCAACGACTTCATGGCCATGGGGCCCGCCGCGTGGTCGGCGCTGCGCCTGGCGCTCTCGCGCGCGCTGCGCACGGGAGCCACGGAGCGCGGCAGGTTGGAGGGATGCCTTCTTGCCCAGCGCTCGGCCGAATACGCCCTGCCCGCGGCCATCGGCGACTACACCGACTTCTACATCGGCATCCACCATGCCACCGCCGTCGGCCGGTTGTTCCGGCCGGACGCACCGCTGCTTCCGAACTACAAATGGGTTCCCAACGGGTACCACGGCCGCAGTTCCTCCGTGGTCGTCAGCGGCGAACCGATCTACCGCCCGCTCGGCCAGAGCAGGGCCGAGGCCGGCGACCCGGAATTCGGTCCGAGCAGGCGCCTGGACTACGAACTGGAGCTCGGTTTCCTGGTGGGCCCGGGCAACCGGCGCGGCGAGCCCATTGCCATCGGCAGCGCCGAGAGCCACCTGTTCGGGGTCGCGCTGTTCAACGATTGGTCGGCGCGCGACATCCAGCCCTGGGAGTACCAGCCGCTGGGGCCCTTCCTGTCCAAGAACTTCGGCAGCACGCTCGCCCCGTGGGTCGTGACATTTGAGGCGCTGGCGCCGTTCCGGGCCGCTTGTCCGCGTGCGCCCGGCGACCCCGAGCCATTGCCCTATCTGAATTCCGAACGGAACCGGGCCAGCGGCTCGGTCGATGTGCAGCTCGAGGTGCTGCTCCAGACCGAGGCGATGGCCCGGTCGGGCCTGCTGCCAGCGCGCCTGTCGCGCTCGAGCTTCGTGGAGGCCGCCTACTGGACCCCCGCCCAGCTCGTGGCCCACCACACGGTCGGCGGCTGCAACCTCGCGCCTGGCGACCTGCTCGGATCGGGCACGCTGTCCGGGCCACATCCAGAACAGGCCGGCTCGCTCCTCGAGCGGACTGCCGGTGGACGGCAGGCCATCGCCCTGCCCTCGGGCGAGCACAGAACCTTCCTGGAGGACGGCGACACCGTCATCCTGCGCGCCTGGTGCGAACGCAGCGGAGCGCGACGCATCGGCTTCGGCGCATGCGCCAGCACCATCCACGCGCCGAAGCGCGCACCCTAGCCTCGCCGCGCGCTGCCCTGCACTGCCAAGCTGGCACCCGGGCGCGTCCTGCAATTCAGCGGCGAGGCAGGTTGGGACACTCGCTGACCGGCGTCGTGTGCCCGGCCGCCAGGCGCTGCGCGCATGCCGGCGCGTGGTCGCAGAA
>CBIHLT010000194.1:0-10095 GCA_966210615.1 uncultured Massilia sp. | reverse complement strand
ACAAGGTGTGCTGGACCTACGAAGAGCCGACCGAAGCGACCGGCCGCAAGAACAGCTGCTACACCGGCGACAGCGTGGCCGCGATCGAAAAGGCGGTCGCCGACGGCGTGCACGTGATTAACTTCTCGATCAGCGGCGGCACCTCGATCACCGACCCGGTCGAGCAGGCCTTCTTCAACGCCTCGAACGCCGGCGTGTTCGTGGCCGCGTCGGCCGGCAACAGCGGCCCGGCCAACACCGTGGCCCACATCAGCCCGTGGCAAGCCACCGTCGCCGCCTCTACCCACAACCGCGAGCTGCAGGCCGACGTCCTGCTGGGCAACGGCGTGAAGTACACCGGCGCCTCGATGAACACCGCGCCGCTGCCCGACGCCCCGCTGATCCTGGCGGAAAACGCGGGCCTGCCGGGCGCCAGCGCCGATGCCGTGAAGCTGTGCTACAGCACCGCGCAGAACAATGGCGTCCCCGCCCTCGATCCGGCCAAGGTGGCCGGCAAGATCGTGGTCTGCACCCGCGGCGTCAGCGCGCGCGTCGACAAGAGCCTGGCGGTCAAGGAAGCCGGCGGCGTCGGCATGGTCCAGGCCGACAACGGCGCCGGCCTGGTCGCCGAGATCCACTCGGTGCCGACCGTGCACGTCAACCTGGCCGACGGCGAGGCGGTCAAGGCCTATGCCGCCAATGCCGGCGCTACCGCCTCGATGAGCAAGTTCGTGATCGGCACCTCGGCCGTCAAGGCCCCGGTGATCGCCGGCTTCTCGTCGCGCGGCCCGAACCGCTACGACGGCAACGTGCTCAAGCCGGACCTGACCGCGCCGGGCGTGGACATCATCGCCGGCGTGACCCCGGCGCTGACCGAAGCCCAGCGCGCCGACCTGCTCGTCGGCGCCTTCGTGCCGCCGGCCGCGCAGGCGGCCTACCAGGGCACCTCGATGTCGAGCCCGCACGTGGCCGGCATGGCCGCGCTGCTGCGCCAGCAGTACCCGACCTGGACCCCGGCGATGATCAAGTCGGCCCTGATGACCACCGCGACCCAGACCTTCGCCGACAGCATCGCTTCCGGCGACACCCGCGGCATCCTGCCGTTCGGCCAGGGCGCGGGCCACGCCAACCCGAACGCGGCGTCCGATCCGGGCCTGGTGTACAACGCCACCCAGCTGGATTACCGCAAGTACATGTGCGGCGCCGGCGTCGCCAGCCAGTGCTCGTACGGCACCATGGCGGGCTACAACCTGAACCTGCCGACCATCTCGGTCAACAACGTGCTGGGCACCGTCACCGTCACCCGCTCGGTGACCAACGTGAGCGGCGCGGATGCGACCTACACCGGCACCCTGTCGGTGCCGGGCTACACCGCGGTGCTGACCCCGGCCTCCCTGTCGGTGCCGGCCGGCGCCACCCGCTCGTTCACCGTCAAGCTGACCCGCGCCAGCGCGCCTGAGAACGTGTGGCAGTTCGGTACGCTGTCCTGGACCGACGGCACCCACGTGGTGAAGAGCCCGGTCGTGGCCCGTTCCGGCAAGCCGATCATCGCCCCTGCCTTCATCCAGAGCGACCGCGTCAACGGCTCCAAGCCGATGAGCGTCACCACCGGCTTCTCGGGCGTGATGGGCGCGGCCTTCGGCGGCCTGAAGGAAATCACCCCCAGCACCTACAGCGTGGTGCAGGCGGCCAGCGGCTCGGTCGGCACCACCGCCCAGGTGGAAGCGGCTTGCGCCGGCAGCGCGGTCGGCGTGCAGGTGGTCCCGGTGACGGTTCCGGCCGGCACCCTGACCATGCAGTTCGAACTGTTCGACCGCGACACCACCGGCAACGGCAAGGACGACCTCGACCTGGCCCTGATCTCGCCGGCCGGCAAGCTGGTTGCCTACTCGGGCAACGCCACCTCGAACGAACTGGTGACCCTGAACGCTCCGGCTGCCGGCGCCTACAAGGTCTGCACCGTGGGCTACCGCACCTCGGACGGCCAGCCGACCCAGTTCTCGCTGCACTCGGCAGTCGTGACCAACACCGACCGCGGCGGCAACTTCAAGGTGCTGCTGCCGTCGAAGGTGGTGGCGGGCAGCACGGCCTCGGTCAGCACCAGCTGGTTCGGCCTGCCGACCGGCAAGCGCTTCCTGGGCGCCGTCCAGCTGCTGGACCAGAACAAGGCGCCGGCATCGGTGACCGTGCTCCAGGTCGAGACCAACCAGCCGATCCCGGTGGGCGAGCCGGTGCCGCGCGAGAACCCGGCCAAGCTCGAGATCTGACCGGACTGCACGGGACCGCGAGGTCCCGTCCGACCCGAACCGCGTGCTCCGGCACGCGGTTTTTTCTTTACGGCGTGGCGCGTCGGCGGCCCCGGTCAAGCCTGGAGAGTCAGGTGCGGAGAAGGGTCACCCAGCCCGCCACACTTGAGCGACAACATGATCGACCACTTGATTTCTCGCGCGCTCAGGCGCATCCGCCAGGCCGGCCACGATATCGACAGCTTCATCCTGGGCCGCCAGCGCAGGCGCTACCTGCGCAACCGGATCAGCTTCACAAGCGAGGAAAGCCAGCCTTTGCTCGAGATGCTGAACCGTCTCTTCGCCGCTTACGGCTTCGACTCCGGGCCCGATGTGTCGCCGGACACGCCCGAGATGGCGCACTGGAACAAGTCCCTGGGCCCGACGCTCAAGGCGACACTCGGCATCACAATGCATCAGGCGCTGGAGCCCGATCTCTGGAGCCTGCAAACGAGCGTGATGGTGGACTCCACCTATGCCGGCCATTGGCATGACAAACTGCGGCTCTACCGTGATTTCTTTTCCGCCATGCCCAGCTATGAGGACACTGGCAGCCTCCAGGTGCTGCGCTTCAACCCCGCGCATATCCGCTGGCAGGAGCGGCCCGAGCTGGAACTGCCATCCTTGCAAGGCCGGCCGGAAACGCTCGACGCGCTGAGAAAGGAATTCACCGAGGTATGCCAGCACTATCTGATGCCTGTGCTTGCGCAGTGCGACAACCCGTCGGCGCTGGCGGCATTCCAGGTACGCGCCGAAACCGGGTTGCGCTGCACGCGCGTGAACCGGGACCAGCCACGTTACCAGGTCAGCAACCCCGCCATCTCGACGGCATTGCTGATGGATGAAGCCGGCGAGACCGCGCAGGCATGCGCCTACCTGGAACAGATGCGTGAGGCACTGTCCCGTGAATGGGCGGCGGAAGAGCCGGCGTGGAAAGCGCCGAGGCTGGGCCGGCTCGACAGGCTAGTGGACCACCTGCGCAACAAGGCGCCTGCCGCGGCAGCGGGCGCGGCTTAGCGGACTGCCTGTGGGCACGGCGGCCCGGGCGTTCAGCGCGCCAGCGCGCCGTCCGCCCCTGCCCCGAGCTGGCAGGTGCCGGACACGCACACCGCGCCCGGATCGGGGCGGAAGCGGCAGGTCGAGATCTCGCCCCGCTTGACGATCTGCCCCTGGCGCTCGGCCTTGTAGCGCTCGGCCAGCTCGCGCACTTCCTTCTCGTTGGTCCGCAAGGTGGAATACGGCAGGTAATCCTGCGGACCGCCGCAGGCCATGGCGCCGACGGCCAAGCTGCGGCACTGGCCATTGTCGCTGCAGGTCGCGTCGGCTGTCAGGGCGCGGATCTGCGACAGCAGGCCGGACGGCGCATCGGTCCTGGCCACCGGCGGCGCCGCGGGCGTAGTGGGCTTGGGATCCTGCGCCTGGGTGGTGCAGGCGGCGCAGCCGAGCAGGAGGACAAGTAGAAGTTTGTTCATGCCTCATCTTCGCGCCGCGGGCCGGTGTGGTCAAGCGAATCACGGCTCTTTACAGCATGAAAACACTACATATTGCAGTGTCGCGACAATGCCACGCGGCAACAACACGTACACAAAAACATTTTCCATGAAGTATTTTTATTGCCTCGAGGATAGATTGGCGATCTTCGCTCATCTGCACGCAAATCCGCGGATTTTTATTTCATTTATTCAATCTTTGCTGTTCGATAACGGAAAAAATTGAGCACTGGAAAAAATTTACGCACTACAATAAGCAGCGTTACAGACGAGCTTGCTCACACCGATCATGACATTCTTCAGCCTCCGCACCATCGCCGCCCTCGCCACCACTGTCCTGCTGACCGCTTGCGGCGCAGGCCAACATGACAGCCAGGCAGTCCAGACCCAGACCGCGGCCATCACCGTCAGCACCCCGGCCGCTGCCGCGCCGGGCACCGGCGCACCGGTCGCCCCGAGCGTCGCCGCCAACATGCCGGCGCCGGATTGCGCCGCCGAAGGCTGCGGCAGCCTGCGCATCATCGACGGCAATGCCGAGGCCTTCCGCCTCGACATCCAGCGCCGCGACGCCCTGCAGGCCAGCCTGCCGCAATCGTAATTTCTTGTTTTAACCCGCCCTTTCCGGGCCGGCCGCCGGCCGGCTCACAGCAGGCGCAGCTCCAGGCAGCGCGCCACCGCATGGGCCCGGTTGGCGACACCCAGCACCCGGTACACGCGCTGCAAATGGTTCTTGACCGTCAGCGCGCTGATCCCAAGCGCTAGCGCCACCTCTTCGTTCGTGCGCCCCTCGCGCACCCGTTCCAGGATCGCGACCTCGCGCGCCGACAGCGCGCGTTCCGGCGCCGCCCTGCCCGGCCGGTGATCGGCCGCGGCCGGCACGCGCAGCAGCGCCATGTGCAGGTAAGGCAGCAGCAGTTGCAGGAAATAGCCGTGACGATTGCCCGGCCTGAACGGCAAGCCCAGCAGCACGAACACCGTCGCCGTCCCGTCGAGCGGCGCGCTGCCGTGCACCAGCGCATTCTCGAAGGCGCTCCTGCGCAGCACCTCGCGGCACGCCGCCAGCGGACCGCCGCCCTCCTCCACCTCGAGCACCGCCGGCTGCGCGCGTCCCGCGCGCCAGGCCTGGGCCAGGCCTGGCCCCAGCTCCCCGTTCAGCAGTCCCAGCGCGGACGCATCCAGCACGGCCCGGTGCAGGCACTCGCTGCGCTGGACCAGCCCTGCGCCGTCCACCTGCATGCACAGCAGCGCCTCGTGCGGCAGCAGCGCCTGCAAGGGCCCCTGGGCCCACAGGAACAACTGGCGCAGCTCGGCCAGCTCCATGCCGGATTCGATCGTACGCAGCAGGTATTCCTGCTCCAGCTTGCTCAGGATGACCAAGTCACATCACCGCTCAGGCAGCCGTCGGCCAGCCGAGGCGTGCCTGCACCTTCCAGGCCACGAAGCGGTAGCCGGTGCCGCGCACGGTCTCGATGTGGCGCTGGTGGCCGCTCGCCTGGAGGGCGTTGCGCAGGCGCCCGACGTGGGTGTCGACGGTGCGCTCGTCCAGCACCGCGTGGCGACCCCAGACCTGGTCGAGCAGTTGCGAGCGGGTGTGCACACGCTCCGGATGGTGCATCAGGTAGTTCAACAGGCGGAATTCGACCGGGCCCAGCGGAATCCGGCGCGCGCCCACGGTCACCCGCTGGGTCGCGGGGTCGAGCCGCAGGCCGGCCAGCTGGATGGTGTCCTCGGCCGGCAGCGGCACCCGGCGGCGCAGCACCGCGCCCATGCGCGCCAGCAGTTCGCGCGGACTGAAGGGCTTGGTGAGGTAGTCGTCGGCGCCGGATTCGAGCGCCATGATCTTGTCGTGTTCGGCCGCGCGGCTGGTGAGCATGATGATCGGCAGCTCACGCGTGCGGGCGCGGGCGCGCAGGCGGCGCACCAGGGTTTCGCCGCTCTGCCCGTCCAGCTCCCATTCGAGCACGAGCAGGTCGGGCAACTGCTCGTCGAGCAGGACCATCGCCGATTCGGCGTCCGGGCAGCAGGCCACCGCGTGCCCGGCACTGTTCAGGTTCTGCGTCAGCAACTGCTGGGTGAAGGGGTCGGGATCGACCACGAATACTTGGGCTGACATTGATGCACACTGTCTGTATGACACGGCCAGTACGGCAATGCGCCGAATATGCCGCAAGCCTGTGCGGCTGAACAATACAATTTCGTTTAAGAATTAATACATTTTCCGAATAAGTTGCACAAATAAAAACACCTGCCCTTGGGCAGGTGCGTGTTCAGGCAGGTGCGGCCCGGATCAGCGGCCTTGCTGCATGCGGCGGATGAAGCCGATCAGCAACACACCGGTGAGCACCAGCGCCCAGTCGGCCGGTTCCGGCACGGCGGTGACGTCCACGGGCGCGCCCGGGGCCGGCGTCACGGTGTCCGGCATGTCCGGCAGCACCGCGATCTCGAGCAGGTTGCCCTCGGCGCCCAGGTAGGCGCTGAAGTCCTCGTTGAACAGGGCCACGCTGAACAGCATGCCGTTGGCGGCGCCCAGCGGGTCGAGCATGATGTCGAAGCTCAGCTGGTTGCCGAAGACCACGGCCTTGTCGAAGAAGTTGAAACCGCCGAGGTTGGTGATGGTCACGCCGCTGTCCACGTCGCCGGCGGCGCCGTCGAACAGGATCGCATCGCCGAAGAAATCGCCGACGAAGTTCTCGATGCGCGCCACGGCCGGGCCGGCGTCGCCGGGGCCGTTGTAGCCCAGGTCGAGGTAGCCGGTGCTGCCGGCGAATTCCGAGGTGTCGAGCGTAACCTTGTACATCGGGCCGGCGATGGCGGCCGGTGCGCCGACGGCGATGGCCAGTGCCAGCATGGCGCGCAGGAAGAGTGCTTTGGTAGTGAACATGTTGTCGATTCCTTAGAACGTGCCGTTGAACAGTTTCGGCGTATAAGTGATGCTGAGCTTGCCCGGGTTGCTGAAGGTGGTGCCCACGCTCACCGAGGCGCCCGCCGCGATCGAGGCGTTCGGCAGAGTGATATAGGGCGACGCACCCTGCATGCCGCTCTTGTTGTCGAGCGTCACGCCGCCCGGCAGGCCTTGCAGCAGGAAGTGCAGCGGACCGTTGATGGCCTGGCCGCTGGTGTTGGTGATGGTCACGGTGCCGCTGTACTTGCCGGTCAGGCGGTTGATGCTGTAGCCGCCCACCGCCATCTTCACCGAGCCGCTGACGTCCACGAAGGCCGGGGCCAGGTTCAGGCTCACCACCACCGGGTCATGGTCCGAGGCGCGGTACGGGTCCATGGTGAACTGGTCCTGCGGGGTATCGCCCAGGTTGTAGTCGATCGCTTCCGGCTCGTCGGCGTTGTTGTGCCATTCGGCCGCGCCGGCCACCTGGCCGCTCAGCGAGCTGCTGGCCAGGGCGTGGTCGAGGTAGCCCGACTGGCCGTCGAAGACATACGAGTACGGCGTGCCGTGCGGGCGCACGAAGCGCTCGATCTGGTTCACCAGGCCGGCGCTGCCGGTCAGGTAGTTGATCGGGTTCTCGAACCCGTAGGCGTTGAGGTCGCCGATCACCAGCACGTCCGGGTCGTTGGCGGCCGCCACCACTTGCGGAATGAACCAGGTCGCGAGACGCTGCGCCTGCTGGGTGCGGGTCTTGTCCCAGCAGCCCTGGCCGTTGCCCGGATCGGTGTCGCCGGCGCCGGCGCCGCCGCAGCTGGCCTTCGACTTGAAGTGGTTGACGATCAGCGAGAACTTGGCGCCGTTGGCCTGCGACTTGAAGGTCGCGCCCATCGGCGGGCGGTTATTGATCGCATCGCCGTCGGACAGCGCGCCGCCCACCAGCGAGACCACGGCCGGCTTGTAGATCATGGCCACGCGGATCGCGTCGGTGCCGGTCGCGGCCGGCTTCGGCACCACCGCATAGGTGGTCTTGCCGTAGGCGGCGTTGAGCTGCTCGACCAGGTAGCCGACGGCGGTGTCGCCGTTGTTCTGGATTTCCATCAGGCCGACCACGTCGGCGTCCAGGCCCTTGAGCGAAGCGACGATCTTGTCGCGCTGGCGCACGAATTCCTCGGTGTTGTCGGCGCCGCGGCACTCGCTGGCGCTGGTGCGGCTGCCGATGGTGCAGCCCTGGCCGCTGCGGCCCCAGGCATCCTTGCCGTCGGTGAAGGTGGTGAAGAAGTTCAGCACGTTGGCACTGGCGACCTTGACGCCGGCCGGCAGCACCGGCGCCGGCAGGCGCTCGTTGGTGCGCGAGAACACCGGGGTCTCGGTCGGCTGCAGCTTGAAGGCCGCGCCGCCGCCGCCGATCGCGCCGAAGTCCAGCACGCCGGTCAGGTCCGTCACGGTGTCTCCGGTGCGCACGGTGCCGTCCGCCGCCAGGTAAGGCATGACGGCCGGGGTGGTGAACAGGCCGTCGTCGAGCACCAGCTCGTTGGCGGCGTTTTCCGCCAGCAGCGCTGCCGCTTCCGCCGAGCCGGCCGGGTAGCGGTTGGTCGGGTTTTCGCGGCGGCCATAGGCCAGGGTCAGTTCGCCGCGTTCGCCCAGGTACTTGTTCTGGTTCACGGTCAGCGGCGTGGTGAAGCGCACCAGCATGGCTTCGACGCGCGCCAGGTCGGCGTTCGGCAGGCCGACATTGGTCGGGGCGATGGTGTAGCCGCTGCCCAGCTTGGTAACGGCGGAGATGTCCTTCAGCTCGGTGTAGGTACGGGTCGCGCCGCTCGGCTTGTACTCGTCCACGGTGCCGGTGACCTTGACCAGGTCGCCGACCGCGGCCGCAGCCGCGGCTTGGGCGCCGAACACGAAGATGGCGTCCGAGGTCGCCGGGTCGCCGTCGCCGTTCAGGTCTTGCAGGAAGAAGCCGCTGCCGACCTTGGCGGTGACCACGCCCTGGGTGCTCATGACCACGCCGTTGTAGCTGCTGGCCGCCTGCGAACCCTGGATTTGCGGAATGCTCGCCTCACCCGCCACGGCAACGTTGATGGTGCAGGAGTCCGTCTGGCCATCGCTGTTGCCGAATTGGACCTTGACCGGATACTTTCCGGCGGCCACCGAAGCGTCAACCTGCAGGGTGACTTCCATCTTGCCGCCCGCGCCGGCGGCCGGGTTCGCGCCGGCCAGGCTGATGCCGGGCGCGCCGCCCGACAGGATCAGGGCGCTGTTGACGATGCTGTCCGCGTCCGTGGCCGACAGCAGGGCCGTGATCGCGCTGCCGTACTGGGTCGCGATACCCGCCGGGCAGCTCAGGACGATCGGCGCCGCCACCGGGCCGCCGCAGTTGTTCAGCGGCGAGCTGGCGCGGCGCGGGGCGGTGGCCGCCACGGCGCTGAAATCGGACTTGTTGTTGTCGGTGTCGGTGCAGCCCAGGGCGGCGCGGTGCAGCGCCGTGCTGTTCGAGGGAGCCGGTGCGACCTCCCCTTCGAAGCGGTTGGCGGTGCCGAAGCCGACCAGGTCGACCACGTCGGCGCCGCCGTCGGCGGTCTGCATCGCGGTCGGGATGCGCGACAGCGCCACCTTGCCGGTGGTGCCCGACAGGTTGATGCCGCCGGTCTGGTCGCCCAGCGGCAGGTTGGCGCCGACCGCGGTGTTGTTGGTGCCGGCCGTCACCAGGAAATACTGGCCCGCCTCCAGCATCACGTTCGGCAGCGCAATCGCCTGCCAGGTGGTTCCGGTGGCCGACTGGTATTGCACGCTCATGTTGGCCAGGCTGACCGCGGCGCCGCTGCGGTTGAACAGTTCGACGTAGTCGCGGTTCCAGGTGGCCCCGCTGTTACCGCCGCCGCCATAGACCTGGCTGATCACAACGGCGCCGCCGGGAGCGGCATAGGCCGAGGCGGCAAGGCTGGCCAGTATCGTGGCCAATGAGGTGGCCAGCAGCGTGCGGCGGGGGAATGGAAGAGCTGCGAAAGTTGTCATGGAGGTTCCTGTGGAGGGACGCGGGTATGCACAATGGAAAAATTAACAAAATGCATATTAAATGCACAAATTGACAACATGATGACCACCAATTAGTCCGTTCGGACTAATCGCGGAGTTGACCGGGGATGGGCGTGGCGAGCGCTGCGGACAAGCTCTCCTGCGGATTCACAGGCCGTGGCGCGAGTGGCTTCGCGATGCGAGATCGTGGGAAGTGGGGTGATCCGCCGGCAAGGAGCCGGCGTATCGGGGAGGGTCACGGCGAACCCGGGATCCTGCGCTGTGCGCCGGCCCCAGGCCGCCTTGGCTAGCGGTCGGCCTTCCGCTTGGCCTGATGCCGGTTGCTCAGCGCACGTCCAGCAACTCGACCTCGAACAGGAGGGTCGCGTTGGGCGGAATCGGGCCTGCGCCGCTGGAACCGTAGCCCATGCTGGCCGGCACGATGAGG
>CBIHLT010000193.1:0-10120 GCA_966210615.1 uncultured Massilia sp. | reverse complement strand
GGACCGGGAAGGCTGGCGGCGCCGCGCGCGCGCCGCCCACCGACAACGCGCCGACGATGCCGCCGCACATGGCGGCGCAGTGGACGCTGCCGAGCAGGCCGACCAGGAACACGGGAAACAGGGCGATACCTGGCATGGAGGCCTCAGAGGGTTTGCGAATGGCGCGGGCCGGTGCGTTCCGCCAGGTAGCGGTCGAACACCATGCACACGTTGCGGATCAGGAGGCGCCCCTTCATGGTGACGCTCAGCCACTCCGGCCCCAGGGTGACCAGGCCGTCGCGCTCGAGCTGGCGCAGCTGGGCCAGCTCGTTGGCGAAGTACTGCTCGAAGACGATGGGAAAGGCCTGCTCGATGGCGCTCACCGACAGCTCGAACTGGCACATCAGCTTCTGGATGATGGCGCGGCGCAGCAGGTCGTCCATCGACAGGCGGGCGCCGCGCGCCACCGGCAGTTCGTTGGCGTCGAGCGCGTCGTAGTACTCGTCCAGGGTCTTGACGTTCTGGCTGTAGGTGGCGCCCACCGCGCTGATGCTCGACACGCCGCAGGACACCAGGTCGGTGTCGGCGTGGGTCGAATAGCCCTGGAAATTGCGGTGCAGGCGGCCCTGGCGCTGGGCCACGGCCAGGTCGTCCGCCGGCTTGGCGAAATGGTCCATGCCGATGTAGACGTAGCCGGCCGCGCCCAGGCGCTCGATGCACAGCTGGAGCATGCGCAGCTTGGTGTCGCTGTCCGGCATCTCCGCCGCGTCGATGCGGCGCTGCGGCTTGAACAGGTGGGGCATGTGGGCGTAGTGGTAGACCGAGATGCGGTCCGGGTCGGCAGCCACCACCTTGTCCAGGGTCTGGCGCATGGTGTCCAGCGTTTGCTTCGGCAGGCCGTAGATCAGGTCGATGCTCACCGAGCGGAAGCCCGCCGCGCGCGCCGCGTCGATGACGGCGCGGGTTTCGTGCTCGGGCTGGACGCGGTTGACGGCCTTCTGCACCTCAGGGTCGAAATCCTGCACGCCCAGGCTGATGCGGTTGAAGCCCTGGCGGCGCAGGCTGTGCACGCGATCGGCCGAGACGGTGCGCGGATCCACTTCGATCGAATATTCGCCGGCGTCGTCCGGCGCGAAGCGGAAGCTGCGGCGCAGGTGGGCCATCAGGTCGCCCATCTGCTCGTCTGACAGGTAGGTCGGGGTGCCGCCGCCGAAGTGCAGCTGCTCGACCTCGTTCATGCCGGCGAACAGCAGGCCCTGCATCTCGATCTCGCGCTTCAGGTAGCACAGGTAGAGCGCGGCCTTGTCGCGGCGCCTGGTGACGATCTTGTTGCAGGCGCAGTAGTAGCACACCGTGTCGCAGAACGGGATGTGCAGGTAGAGCGACAGCGGGCGCTTGCCGCCGCGGGTGCGCACGCCGGCGACGGCGTGCAGGTAGTCGCGGTAGCCGAATCCGGCGCCGAAGCGGTCGACGGTCGGGTAGGAGGTGTAGCGCGGGCCGGACTTGCCGAGCCGGCCGAGCAGCTCAGCGTCGAATTCGACGCTGGGAGTGAATACGAGTGGGGCCGGGCAGGCCGAGGACGGGTGCGCTTCAACAAGCATGACAATAAACTCCTGCTGCTGGTCGCATTGCGGAAGTGCAATGCGACAGGATCAGCCTGCAGTTTATTGATCTGCTTCGGCCAAATCCTTGACTTGCATCAAATACGGCCGAGACTGCCGAACGGGCATGCGCATTCCATCGTCGAGCTTGAACACGGACAGGGCCTGGACCAGCTGCGCGGCCTCGTCGGCGACGCTGCCGGACGCCATTGCCGACTCCTCGACCAGGGTGGCGTTCTGGCGCGTGATGGCGTCCAGCTGGGCCATGGCGGCGTTGACCTGGGCGATGCCTTCGCCCTGCTCGCGGCTGGCCGCGGTGATGGCGTGCATGATGGCGGCGGCGTCGCGCACCGAGGCGACCACCTCGCGCATGGTCTGGCCGGCATCGCCCACCAGGGCGTTGCCCTGCCCGACCTGCTTGCTGGAAGACTCGATCAGTGCCTTGATTTCCTTGGCGGCGGCGGCCGAGCGCTGGGCCAGGCTGCGCACCTCGCCCGCGACCACGGCGAAGCCGCGGCCCTGCTCCCCTGCCCGCGCAGCCTCCACGGCGGCGTTCAGGGCCAGGATATTGGTCTGGAAGGCGATGCCGTCGATCAGGCCGATGATGTCGGCGATGCGGGCCGAGGACTGGCTGATTCTTCCCATGGTGTCGCCCACGCGCTCGACGGCGTCGCCGCCGCGTCCGGCCACGGTGGAGGCGCCCACCACCAGCTGGTCGGCGCGCACCGCGTTATCGGTGTTCCGGCCGGCGGCGGCGGCGATCTGGCCCAGGCTGCCCGCGGTCTGCTCCAGGCTGGCCGCCTGCGCCTCGGTGCGGCCTGCCAGCTCGCTGTTGCCGGCGGCGATGGCGCGGGTGGCGTGCTCGATCGAGCCGACATTGCGGCGCACGTCGCCGACGATGGCCCTCAGGTTGATGTTCAGCTGGCGCAGGGCCAGCTGCAGGCGGCCGATCTCGCCGCTGCCGCTGCTGCTGCCAAGCTCGCAGGGGGGCGCCAGGTCGCCCCCTGCCAGCGCGTAGACGGCGCTGGTCGCTTCGCCCAGCGGGCGGGCGATGGAGCGATGCAGGTCGGCCCAGGCGGCCAGGGTGGCGGCCGTGCCCAGGGCGGCCAGCATCTGCCAGGCGGTGCTGCCGGAGGTGATGCCCAGGCCGGCCAGCAGCGCGGCCTGGGCCGACATCATCATGCCGAGACGGCGCGTGAGCGGCAGTTCGCGCAGGGCGGCCAGCTTGCGGCGCCAGCCGGCGCGCACGGCCTGGCCGCGCACGATCACCAGGTCCTTCGCTTCGCCGGCCCGGATCTTGCGGTAGAGCTCCTCGGCGGCGCGCACCTGTTCGCGCGTGGGCGCGGTGCGCACCGACATGTAGCCGGTGACCCGCCCCGCCTCCTTGACCGGCACCACGTTCGCCACCACCCAGTAGAAATCGCCGTTCTTGCGGCGGTTCTTGACCATCCCGGTCCACGGCTCGCCCGCCTGCAGGGTCCGCCACAGGTCGGCAAAGGCCTCCGGCGGCATGTCCGGATGGCGCACCACGTTGTGGGCCTTGCCCAGCAATTCCGGCTCGTCGAAGCCGCTGACCTCGATGAAGCTCGGGTTCACGTAGGTGATGCGGCCCTTGGTGTCGGTCTTCGACACGATGGACTGGCCCTCTTTCAACAGGTACTCGATGCCGGTGACCGGCTGCTTGTTACGCACGACACTTCTCCTTGTGTTGCTGAATGGCAAAATTCCAGTCTTTGCATTCTACTGAGCGGCATTCACAAAATTTTTGACCTAGATCAAAAAGCCCAGACAAGCCAGGAGGTAGGCACAAGAAAATGCTTTCCAACGAAGAAATCTTGCTTTCAGTGTAAGCTTTCGGGATGGATAACCTCACCCATTCCCTGGTCGGCCTGGCGCTCGGCGAACTGGTCGAGCGTGCGCTGCCGGCCGAACCCGATCCCATGCGCGGCCGCACCCGGCGCCGCGCCCTGCTCGCCACCGGTCTGATCGCCAGCAATTTTCCCGACCTGGACCTGGTGCTCACCCCGCTCCTGGCGCCGCCGCTGGGCTACCTGATGCATCACCGCGGCCACACGCATACCCTGCTGTGGGGCCTGCCCCAGGTGGCGCTGCTGCTCGGCCTGATGTGGCTGTTCTGGCCCCGCGTCCGGCGCCTGATGCGCGAAAGCCGCCCGGCGGGGCGCGGGCTGGCCGCGGCCGGCCTCCTGGGCGTTGGGCTGCACATGGCTTTCGACGCACTCAACGTGTATGGCGTCCACCCCTTCCATCCCTTCGATGCGCGCTGGCTGTACGGCGACCTGGTCTTCATCGTCGAACCGGCGTTCTGGACCGCCTTCGGAACGGCGATGGCGATGGTGGCGACGCGCCGCGGACGCTGGCCGCCCCTGCTTCTGCTGGCGGCGGCCTTCGGCGCCTTCGCCTGGATGGGCTTCCTGCAGTGGGGGTCCTTGGTCCTGCTGGCCGGTATCGCGGGCGCCGTCATGCTGGCCGCACGGCGCGGCGGCGCCGCGGCCCTGGTGACGGCGGTGCTGGCTTGCATCGGCTTCATCGGCGTGCAGGCGCTGGCCGCGCACCTGGCGAGGACGCAGATCCGGGCCGAACTGGCGCAGCGCGATCCCGGCGGCCGCGTGCTCGACCTGCCGCTTTCGGCCTTCCCGTCGAATCCGCTGTGCTGGGCCTTCTCCACGGTCAGCGACGATGCGCGTGCGGGCAGCTATACGGTGCGGGTCGGCGTGCTCAGCCTGGCTCCCGGACTGAATCCGGTGTCGCGCTGCCCGACGCGCTTCGGCGGCCAACCGGGCAGCCGGGCCACGGCACTCGCCTGGCGGATGGAACAAACGGGCAGCCTGGCCGCATTCCGCGCCCTCCAGCGCAACAACTGCCATGTCGATGCCTGGACCCGCTTCGCACGCGTGCCTTCGCTGGCCGGCGGCAGCGCCACGGACCTGCGCTTCGGCGCCCCGGACCAGCCGAATTTTTCCACCCTGCCCTATGCCCGGCTGGAAGGCCAGCCCTGTCCCAGGCCCGTGCCCGGCTGGGGGCGGCCGCGCGCCGACCTGCTGGGCCTGGATGCCGGCTAGGACCGGCCGACTTTCTCTTACTTGAGACGGAATGCCGCATCGAGCGGGGCACGCGTATGATCGCAGGGCAGCGATGCTGTCCTGACGAGCTTCCGGGGAGGGAAACGGATGAAGACCGAACTGACGATACTTGGATGGACGCTGGTGCTGGCCCTGGTCCAGATCCTGCTGCCGGCCCTGCTGCGCACCCAGGAGACGGGTGCGGCCTACAACGTGGGCGCGCGCGACGGCGAGGCGCCGCCGCCGCGGCCGGTCACGGCCCGCCTGCAGCGGGCCCAGGGCAACCTGTTCGAAACCCTGCCGCTGTTCGCGGCGGCGGTGCTGGCGGCCCACGCGGCGGATCGCCTCGGCGAGCTCACGCTGTGGGGAAGCTGGCTCTACCTCGTGGGCCGGATCGTCTACGTGCCGCTGTACGCGGCCGGGGTGCCGGTCGTGCGCACCCTGGTGTGGACGGTGTCCGTCGTGGGACTGGCGATGGTGCTGGCGGCGATCCTTATTCCTTGACCGCTTCGACCGGAATGCTCAGGGTCACTTCGTCGCCGACGTAGGGCGCGTATTTGCCGGCGTTGAACTCGCTGCGCTTGATCTTGGTGACCGCATTGGCGCCGCAGGCGTCCTTCTTGAGCATCGGGTGCGGCATGCAGTGGAAGGACGTGACTTCCAGGCGCACCGGCTTGGTCACGCCCTTGATGCTCAGCTTGCCGTCGACCGAGGCCAGCCTGTCGCCCTCGAAGTTCAGCTTGTCCGACTTGAAGGTGATGGTCGGGTACTTCTTGGTGTCGAAGAAGTCCTCGCCCTGCAGGTGGCTGTTGAACACCGGGAAGCCGGTGTTGACGCTGGTCGCATCGATCACCACGTCCACCGAGCCGGACTTGGCGGCGCGGTCCAGCACGATCTTGCCGCTGGTCTTGTCGAAGCGGCTCACCTGGGTCGAGTAGCCGAAGTGGCTGTACTCGAAGCGCGGGAAGGTGTGGGTGTTGTCGATCACATAGGTTTCGGGAGCGGCGGCGGCGCCCAGCGACACGCCGGCGGCGACCAGGAAGGCAAACAGTTTCTTCATGCAGTGACTCCATTCGTTGACAGGTCGCGTCACCTTGCCGCAACACGGCCGGCGACGCTGGAAACCATGATTATGCGTCGTTACGGCTGAGTGTTCGCACAAGGGATCCGGCAACTACGTTCAAATTATTTGAACGAGCGCTTCCTGGCCGGCGCTGCCCGTTCGCCCAGCAGCGCGGCGCGCGTGACGGGACTGCGCACCTGCTCCAGCCACCACTGCAAGGCCTTGCCCCGTCCGGCCCTGTCGCTGCGCCACACGCAATAGAAGCTCAGCCGGTGCTCGGGCCGGTCCAGGCGCCGCGCGACCAGGGCGCCGCTGTCGAGATAGGGACGCGCCACCGGCAGCGGCAGGTAGCCCACGCCCAGGCCGCGCAGCTGGGCGTCGACCTTGGCGCGCAGCTCGGTCACGGTGAACACTTCCTGCCCGGCCAGCAGGCCGACGTTCAAGCCGCCGCCGCGCGCGCCGTGGTGCTGGCCGATTCCGGCGCGGTGGGCGCGCACCATATCCTCGCTCAGCGGTTCCGGCATGGACGCCAGCGGATGCGAGGGGCTGACAGCGAACACGAATTCCATCGTGCCCATGGCCTCGCGCTGCAGGCCGACCCGGTTGCGGGTGTCTAGCGCGACGCCGAGGGCCAGGTCGGCCTGGCCGCTCAGCACCGCGTCCAGGGTGCCGGACAGGGTTTCGGCGCGCAGTTTCAGGCGTGTCGGCGACTCCAGGGCGAAGAAGGCGGCGCACAGCTCCATCATGGTGGCGCGGTCGATCACGCTGTCGACCGCGATGCTGAAATGCGATTCCCAGCCGGTGGCGACGCGCTTGACCCGGTTGGCGATGGCGTCGACCTCGTCGAGCAGGCGCGCGCCCTCGCGCAGCAGCTCGGCGCCGGCTTCGGTGAGGCGCGCGCGGCGCGAGCTGCGGTCGAACAGCAGCGCGTCGAGGGCTTCCTCGACCACGCGCACGCGGTAGGTCAGCGCGGACGGCACCATGCCGAGCGCGCGCGCGGCCGCGGCGAAGCTGCCATGCTCGGCGATCGCTTCGAGCATGGCCAGGGAGGCGGGAGTGAGGACGTCGCGGGCGCTGGTCATGGGGAATAGTTCAAATAGTTTGAATCATGCCAGCGCGCGCCTGCCGCCGCAAGCGCGCTTCCGCCCTGCTTGCATGCGCCGTGCATATACAAATTATGGAAGCCGGGTTTGAAAATCGCGCGAAATCACTGGACTCCGGCGCGCGGAGGGCTCATATTATTCTTATCAGTTCAGCAATTCCTACCCTATCTGCATAAAAGGAAGAACGGAGGCCCGCCATGGAACCCGGGTTCCACGCCATCGACAGCGACTGGTGCCGCATTGCGTTCGAGCGCGCTCCCGCGCCCCTCGTGGTGTGCGACAGCGCGAGCTTGCGCGTGCTCGGCGCCAATACCTGCGCCAGCGCGACCTACGGCTACGGTCCCGGCGAATGGGCGGGCACCGAGTTGCTGGACCTGTTCGAACCCGACGACCACGCCCGGGTGCGCGCAGCGGTGGCGGCCGCGGCGCGCGACGGCGAAGCCCAGCTGCCGGCCCTGGCCCACATCGGCAAGGACGGCGCCTGCCTGCACTGCAAGCTGCAGTGCTACCGGCTCAACTGCGACGAGCCGGCGCCGGTGCTGCTGGCCATGCAGGACCATTCCGAAACCGCGGAAGCCGAAGCCAGGCTGGCGCATCTGCAGGAGGTCCTGATGGTGTCGCAGGAAGTGACCGGCCTGGGCTGCTGCACCATGAACCTGACCACCGCCCGCCTCACCTGGTCGGTCCAGCAGTTCAAGAACCTGGGCCTGGAGCCGGCCAGCGTGATGCCCTCGATGGAACGCCTGCTGGCGCCGGTGCACGCGGACGAGCGGCCCGCCTTCGCGCTGGCCATCGAGCGCTGCATCCTGGACGGCCAGCCCTTCGACACCAGCCTGCACCTGAGCTGGCCGGACGGCAGCGAGCACGTGCTGCGCGCCAGCGGCCGGCGCATCAGCGGCGACCACGGCTCGCCCGACTGGTTCGCGTGCGCCACCGTCGACATCACCGAGGAACGCCGCCTGCGCGACCAGCTGCTGCAGACCGAGTCCGACCTCCAGCACGCGCAGGAAATCGCCCACATCGGCACCTGGGCCGCCGACCTGCGCACCGGGCTGATCGAAACCACCTCGGCCGAGACCTACCGCATCTTCCGCATCGACCCGCAGCGCAACGGCAGCGGCGGGCCGTTCACGCTCGACCAGCTGTTCCGGCGCATCCATCCCGAGGACGTGGCCGGCGTGGCGGCGGCGCGCGAGCATACCCTGAACACGCCGGGCCAGCGCTACGATCACCGCTACCGCATCGTGGAGGGCGACCATGAAGTGCGCTACGTGCATTCGCAGGCCGACGTGGTGCGCGACGAGGACGGCCAGCCGGTGCGCATCGTCGGTATCATCCGCGACGTCACCGACATCACCCGCGCCGAGCAGGAAATCGAGCGCCTCGCCTTTTGCGACGAGCTCACCGGGCTGCCGAACCGGGTGGCGATGTGCCGCTACCTGGACACCGCCTTCTGCGAAAGCCGCGGGCTGGAAGAGCCGGTGGCCGTGCTCACGGTGGCGCTGGCGCGCTTCCGCGAGATCAACCTCACCCTCGGCCACCTGAACGGCGACGACCTGCTGCGCGACGTGGCGCGCCGCCTCAAGACCGAACTGGGGGAGGACGTGCACCTGGCGCGCACCGGCAACGCCCAGTTCATCGCCGTGCTGCGCGGCGTGCGCGCCTATAACGCGGGCGCCGTGGCCGAGACCATCGCGCGCGTGTTCGACACCACCTTCCTGATCGCCGGCGTGCGCTACGAGATCAGCGCCCAGACCGGCATCGCGCTGGCCCCGGGGCACGCGCGCAACCCGACCGACCTGCTGCGCAAGGCCGACGTGGCGGTGCACCAGGCCAGGCAGAACGGACGCAAGACCATGATGTACGACGCCGCCCAGGACCCCTACGACCCGCAGCGTCTGGCCCTGCTCGGGCAGTTCCGCAACGCGGTCGCCGAAGGCCAGATCGAGCTGTATTGCCAGCCCAAGGTGGCGATGGCCACCGGCGAGGTGATCGGCGTCGAAGCGCTGGCGCGCTGGCACCATCCGCAGCTGGGCATGGTGCCGCCGGGCGAGTTCGTGCCCCTGATCGAATCCACTGAACTGATCCACGCGCTCACCAACGCCATGCTGCAGGCCTCGGTGCGCCAGTCGCACGCCTGGCGCCAGGAAGGCCTGGCGCTGCCGATCGCGGTCAACCTCTCCACCCGCAACCTGGTCAGCGGCACCCTGCCGGGCGACCTGCGCGCCCTGCTGGCCGGATGGGACGCCGACCCCGGCTGGCTGGGCCTGGAAATCACCGAGAGCAGCCTGATCGTCGATCCGGACACCACCATCGCCCAGCTCCAGGCCCTGAGCAGCATGGGCTTCCGGCTGTTCATCGACGACTTCGGCACGGGTTATTCCTCGCTGAATTACCTCACCATGCTGCCGGTGGACGTGATCAAGATCGACCACGGCTTCACCACCAACATGCTGCGCGACCGCCGCGCCGGCGCCATCGTCAAGGCCACCATCGACCTGGCGCACGACCTGGGCCTGTCGGTGGTGGCCGAAGGCGCGGCCACGCGCGAGATCTGGGACGCCCTGCTGGCCGCCGGCTGCGACGAGGCCCAGGGCTACTATGTGGCGCCGCCCCTGCCGGCCCACGAACTGCCGGGCTGGATGCGCCAGCACGCGCTGCGCTGCCGGCACGCGGGCGCGGCGCACTAAAGCACGGCCGTCCGAACGGCCCTTGCGCGCGCACGAGGCTATACTGCGTTTTTCGCCTTCGCGCCGCTGCCGCATGTATGCCCCATGAATATCGAACAGCTTGCCCACACGCCCTGCTATTGCTCTTCCCTGCGCCAGGCCTCGCGCTACCTGACCTCCTTCTATGACCAGATGCTCAGCGGCACCGGCCTGCGCGTGACCCAGTTCTCGATCCTGGCCAAGCTGCTGCGCGGCACCGCCAACGTCAACCAGCTGGCCAAGGCCATGGTGATGGACCGCACCACGCTGGCGCGCAACCTGCAGCCGCTGGTGCGCGAACAGCTGGTGCAGGTCCGTGCCAGCGAGCACGACCGGCGCGAGCGTGTCATCGAGCTGACGGCGCTGGGGCGCGACAAGGTCGAAGCCATCCTTCCCGCCTGGCGCCGCGCCCAGGCCAGGTTCGACGAGCAGTTCGGGGCAGACCGGGGCGTCCAGCTGCTGGCGACCATGCGCGCGGTAGTCGACAGCGGCCTGCACCCATCCGGCGATGCAAGCCGGGACGACGGCGCCTGAATGGCATGGCGCGCCAGTCGCAGGCCAGGCTTGCGGCGGGGTCTCGCACCGG
>CBIHLT010000192.1:0-10161 GCA_966210615.1 uncultured Massilia sp. | reverse complement strand
GCGTTGAAGAACGAGGTGCCGAAGTGGCGGTCGGTCAGGGTCATGGTGATCGCGCCTGCCAGCACCGGCATGACGGCGATCAGCAGGAAGGCGGTGATCAGCCAGGTCCAGCAGAACATCGGCATCTTCATCAGGGTCATGCCGGGAGCGCGCATGTTCAGGATGGTGACGATGATGTTGATCGAACCCATGATCGACGAGGCGCCCATGATGTGCATCGCGAAGATCGCCATGTCCATGCCGATGCCCATCTGGGTCGACAGCGGCGCATACAGGGTCCAGCCTGCGGCGGTGGCGCCGCCCGGGGCCAGGAAGGACGCGGCCAGCAGGATCGCGGCCGGCGGCAGCAGCCAGAACGAGAAGTTGTTCATGCGCGCGAAGGCCATGTCCGAGGCGCCCACCTGCAGCGGCAGCATCCAGTTGGCGAAGCCCACGAAGGCCGGCATGATCGCGCCGAACACCATCACCAGGCCGTGCATGGTGGTCAGCTGGTTGAAGAACTCCGGACGGAAGAACTGCAGGCCGGGCTGGAACAGCTCGGTGCGGATCATCAGCGCCAGCACGCCGCCCGAAAGCAGCATGATGAAGGAGAACCACAGGTAGAGGGTGCCGATGTCCTTGTGGTTGGTGGCGAACAGCCAACGGCGCAGACCGTGCGGATGGTCGTGAGCGTGGTCGTGGCCGTGATCGTGTGCGTGATCGATAGTGCTGGTAGTCATTTCGATATCCCTGAAGCGATCTTGCTTACTTACGTGCGGCCAGGATTTCGGCCGGTTGTACGATGTTTTCCGCGGCCTTGTTGGTCCAGGCATTGCGGGTGTAGGTGATCACGGCAGCGATCTCGGTATCCGACAGCTGCTTCCATGCCGGCATCGCGGCCGGGAACTTCGGCGTATCCTGGCCGTTCAGCAGGACGTCGACCTGGTGGCCCTTGGCGCCCAGCACGACCTCCGAGCCGACCAGCGGCGCGAACGCGCCCGGCACGCCCTGGCCGTTGGCCTGGTGGCAGGCCACGCAGTTGGCGCTGTACACCTGCTCGCCGCGGGTCTTCAGTTCATCGATGGTCCAGACCTTGTTCGGATCGTCCGCCAGGGCGGCCATGTCCTTTTTCTTCTTGTCGACCCAGGCGGTGTACTCGGCGTCGGTCACGACGCGCACCACGATCGGCATGAAGGCGTGGTCCTTGCCGCACAGCTCGACGCAATTGCCGCGGTAGACGCCGGTTTTCTCGGCCTTGAACCAGCCGTCGCGCACGAAGCCGGGAATCGCGTCCTGCTTGATGGCGAAGGCCGGGATGGTCCAGGCGTGGATCACGTCGTTGGCGGTGAAGACCATGCGGATCTTCTTGTTCACCGGAACGACCATCTCGTTGTCCACTTCGAGCAGGTAATTCTCGGTCTTGTCCTGGGTGGGCGCTTCGCCCGGCAGGCCGATCTGGGCGCGCGGGGTCGACAGGTTCGACAGGAAGGAGATGCCCTCGCCTTCACCCTTCAGGTAATCGTAGCCCCATTTCCACTGCATGCCGGTGGCCTTGATGGTGATGTCGGCATTCGAGGTGTCCTTCAGCGCCACCACGGTCTTGGTGGCCGGGAGGGCCATGCCGATGACGATCAGGAAGGGAACGATGGTCCAGGCGATTTCGACGGCGGTCGATTCGTGGAAGGTGGCGGGCTTGTGGCCCAGGGATTTGCGGTGCTTGAACACCGAATAGAACATGACGCCGAACACGCCCACGAAGATGACCAGGCAAATGATCATCATCAGGTTGTGCAGGGAGTAGATGTCGGCGCCGACGCCGGTCACGGGGAGCTGCATGTTCATCTGGTGCTCGACCGGCCGGCCCGTGATTTCCGGTGCCGCCCACGCAGGGATGCCGGCAGTTACAGCGAGGCCGAACAGCATGGCCCCAAGTCGCGATGCATAAGTCATATGTCCCCAACCACCCAAAAAAATAAATGTATTTTTTAGACGGCGGCAATTCCGAGAACAAACTGCCGCTGCCTCCGAACGTTGTCGCAGAGGGCTGCCGGGTCGTCCCGCGAAATTGCGCTGCGGAATGGTGGAAACCATCACGCCGATCCCGTCCAGCGGCTTGCTGGCAGGGTCCGGCGTCTCTGCGGATGCTGCAATTCAGTTCTACTTAACCCCCGGAAGTGCTGCTTTTTTCAGCGTTATTCTCGTCCGAAAGAGAAAAATAGCGATTGATTATACTGAAATTGCTAATTTTTATTCAAGGAAAATCGGGGCATCCGCGGACTGTGGCATGCATGCTGAATCAGCGCGGTTTGGGCGGGTGGAAACGCACGATCGCTTCCCCCGATGCCGTGGCGCGCGGCGCGGGGAGAAAAGCATGGCCGTAGATGACTTCGAAAGTGAGTCCCAGCTTGCCGTCCGGACGGCGCTGCGCCTCGAAGGCGTCCATGAGCTTGCGCCAGGCGGCGCGCCCCACCAGGCCGCGGCGGCGCGTGTCGAGCGGGTTGCCGCCCAGTGCGCGCACGTCGGCCAGCAGCGCCTCCACCGTGTCGTAGGTGACGGTGATGCGCTCCATGTCCATCACCGGCGTCGAGAAGCCGGCTTCCACCAGCTGGTCGCCGAAATCGTGCATGTCCACGAAAGGCAGCGTATGCGGGGCGTCGTCCAGCACGGCGAAGGCGGTGCGCAGCTCCTGGAAGGTGTCCGGACCGAAGTTCGAGAACATCAGCAGCCCGTCGACGCGCAGCACACGGCGCCACTCGGCGAACACGCGGTCCGGCAGCGGATGCCAGTGCAGCGCCAGGTTGGACCACAGCAGGTCGAGCGAGTTCGGAGCAAGGGGCAGGTTGCCGAAGTCGCCGCACAGGATGTCCAGGCCGGCCTTGGCGGGCAGGAAGCGGCTGAGCATCTGGTTCAGCGAGCGGGTGCTGGGCGCCGGCGCCCTGGCGGCGGCGCTCATGGCCGGGGCGGCGTCCAGGCCCAGGACCTGGGCGGCCGGGTAGGTTTTCTGCAGCAGGGCCAGGTCGGCGCCCGTGCCGCAGCCGGCGTCCAGCACCTGTTTCGGGACGATCTTCACCAGCTGCAGGCGCTCGTGCATGCGCTGGGCGATTTCGCGGCGCAGGAAATCCGAGGGGGCGATGCGCTCCGGCTGCGCGAACAGCGCGCGCACGCGCGCCAGGTCGATCGGCGCGCTCATCTTGGACGGGGATTGAGGAGAAGCCATGGGGAGGAGCGTACAAATGAGATAATGGCGGGAGTTTACTCGTTTATCGCGAATCCGGCCGATGACAGGAACGAACGCCCCCTGGCGGCGCTGGTCCGGCCCCGTGCTGCGCTGGCTGCTGCCGTCGAGCTGCGCGCTGTGCGGCGCGGCCGGGGACGCCGTCGTCTGCCGCGACTGCGAGGAGGCCTATGCCGGCGCGCGGCCGCGCTGTCCGGTGTGCGCCAACCCGGCCGGCGAGCGGGATACCGCCCTGCCCTGCGGCGCCTGCCTGGCTGCGCCGCCCGCCTTCGACGCCACGGTGGCGGCCTGCGACTACGACGCCCCGCTCGACGCCCTGGTGCTGCAACTGAAGTTCGGCGCCCAGCTGGCGCTGGCGCCATGGATGGCGCGTATTCTGCACGATGCGCTGCATGCCGCAGCGTTGCGCACGGGCTTGCCGGCGCCGGATCTGCTGTGCCCCGTGCCCTTGGGGGCGCTCCGGCTGGTCGAGCGCGGCTACAATCAGGCGCTGGAGGTGGCGCGGCCTCTCGGCCGCCTGATCGGCGCGGAATGCGTTCCCAGGCTGGCGCAGCGGATCCTCGACACGGCGGCGCAGTCGGGCGTCGAGCCGGCCGAGCGCGAGCGCAATGTACGCGGCGCCTTCGCCGTGGCGCTGGAGGAACGGGTAGCGGGCCGGCACGTAGGCGTCGTGGACGACGTCATGACGAGCGGGCACACGCTGGACGAACTGGCGCGCGTATTGAAACGGGCCGGCGCGGCGCGGGTGACGAATTTCGTCTTCGCCAGGACGCCGCCGCACAAGTGAAAATTGTTTTAGGAGAGTGAGTTGTTCCACGTCGTCCTGGTCGAACCAGAAATCCCGCCGAACACCGGCAACGTCATCCGCCTGTGCGCCAACACGGGCGTGCAGCTGCACCTGATCGAGCCGCTCGGCTTTCCCCTGGACGACGCCAAGATGCGCCGCGCCGGCCTCGATTACCACGACTACGCCACCATGAAGGTCCACAAGAACTGGGACGCCTTCCTGGCGGACGCCAGGCCGGATCCCGTGCGCATGTTCGCGCTGACCACCCACGGTTCCTCGCCCTTCGCCGACGCCGGCTTCCAGCCGGGCGACGTGTTCGTCTTCGGCGCCGAATCGCGCGGCCTGGACCCGGCCCTGCGCGAAACCTTCCCGCCCGCGCAGCGCATCCGCCTGCCGATGCGCCCCGATAACCGCAGCCTGAACCTGTCGAATACGGTGGCGGTCGTCGTCTACGAGGCCTGGCGCCAGAACGGCTACGCCGGCGGCGCCTGACGCCCTGCTCGTGTGGCAGAGCTGCGACAAAAGATAAGCATCGAACACAACAGTTGAGGCGTTCGGGAGTAGGCTTGCGAATGTCACGTTTTTCACGAACGCGGCAGACACATTTCCCGGCGCCCTGTCTTGTTCGAGGACCCCATGAAGAAGTTGCTTACCACCGGCGCCCTGCTCCTCGGCTGCGCCGCAGCCCATGCCGATCCCATCTCCTGGGGCTTTTCCTTCGCCGGCTTCTATGACCAGGAAGCCGATGCCTTCCTGACCGACGAAACCATCAACGGCTCATTCAAGGGCAATGACCTGGACAGCGACGGCCTGCTGGAAAAGGACGAACTCCTGGCCCTGGTGGTCGGCGAGACCGACTACATCGCCTGCGCGGCGGGCAGCAACGCCTGGTACACCTGCGGCGCCACCGCCTTCTCGTTCTCGCCGGATGCGGGCCTGAGCTTCGCCGTCGGCAGCTACGGCAGCGACCCGGAAGGCTGGGTGGGCGGCGGCCGCCTGATCACCACCGGCGACCTGCATTACGCCTACGACTTCAACCCGGGCGGCACCCACGAGCGCCACCTGTACTGGACCAGCGATACCCGCCTGACCTTGATCTCGCAGGCGCCCGAACCCGGCGCCTGGGCGATGCTGGGCGTCGGCTTGCTGGGGCTGGCGTGGCGCACACGGCGCCCATAGCCTGGACGCCTTTGCCGTCCAGGCCACGATCAAGGTTCAGCCGCGGATTTTCGCCACCAGCTTGGTGGTGGAGCGGTCATGCTCGAAGTCGATCGCGACTGCGCGGCCGCCATACGCCAGCACCGCCTGCCCTTCCGGAATCGCGCTCATGACGTAGTCGCCGCCCTTGGCATAGATCTCCGGACGCGCTTCCTGCACCACCTCGAGGGCGGTCGGCTCGTCGAACTCCACCACCAGGCTGACCGACTCCAGCGCCGCCAGCACGGCCATGCGGTCATGCAGGGTGTTGTGCGGGCGGTCGTCGCCCTTGCCCAGGCGCTTGACCGAGGCGTCGGTGTTCACCGCCACCACCAGGGAAGCGCCCAGTTCGCGCGCCTGCGCCAGGTAGGTCACGTGACCGCGGTGCAGGATGTCGAACACGCCGTTGGTCAGCACCACGGGCTTGGGCAGCTCGGCGACGCGCGCGGCCAGGTCGGCACGGGCGCAGATCTTCTTCTCGAATACAGGCATAAAAATAAGTGAAACTCAGGTTTGGGGTGGAGCGTCTTCGTCTTCCGGTTCTTCCTCGATCGCCATCGACAGTTCGGTCGCCCTGGCGCCGGCGCCGTCGCCCGGGCCCTTGCGCTCGCCCGAAAGCTTGATCTGCAGGCGCAGGCCGTTGGCCGAATCGGCGTTGCGGATCGCTTCGTCGTAGCCGATATAGCCCTTGTTGTACAGCTCGAACAAGGCCTGGTCGAAGGTGCACATGCCGAGCTCGCGCGACTTGTGCATGATCTCCTTGATGTTCTGGAAGTTCCCTTTCAGGATCATTTCACTGATGGTCGGCGTGTTCAGCAGGATCTCGATGGCCGCCTTGCGGCCTTTCCCATCCTCGGTGCGGATCAGGCGCTGCGACACCACGGCGCGCAGGTTGGAGGACAGGTCCATCAGGAGCTGGTTGCGCCGCTCCTCGGGGAAGAAGTTGATGATGCGGTCCAGCGTCTGGTTGGCGTTGTTCGCGTGCAGGGTGCCCAGGCACAGGTGGCCGGTTTCGGCGAAGGCGATCGCGTGCTCCATGGTTTCGGTGTCGCGGATCTCGCCGATCAGGATCACGTCCGGCGCCTGGCGCAAGGTGTTCTTCAGGGCGTTGTGCCAGGAATGCGTGTCCACGCCCACCTCGCGGTGCGTGACCAGGCAGTTCTTGTTCTTGTGGACGTATTCGACCGGGTCTTCGACCGTGATGATGTGGCCGGCCGAATTGCTGTTGCGGTAGTCGATCATCGCCGCCAGCGTGGTCGACTTGCCCGAACCGGTACCGCCCACGACCAGCACCAGCCCGCGCTTGGTCATGACCACGTCCTTCAGGACTTCCGGCAGGTCGAGCTTTTCGAAATTCGGGATCTCCGAGGCGATGGTGCGCACCACCATGCCCACGCTCTGCTGCTGCACGAAGACGTTCACGCGGAAGCGGCACACCCCGGGCAGGGAGATGGCAAAATTGCACTCCATCTCGGCCTCGAACTCGGCGCGCTGGCGCTCGTTCATCAGCGACATGGCCAGGGCGCGCGTGACCTCCCCGCTCAGGCGCTGCTGGCTCAGGGGCTTCATCGCGCCCTGGTGCTTCATGCTTGGAGGAAAGTCTGCGGAAATGAAGAGGTCGGAGCCGCCCTGGTGGTGCATCACGGTCAGCAACTTGTGGATATAAGCCTGGGCTTCCGCCGGGCCGAAGGTCGAGGACATGCGGGCCTTTCACAGTGACACAGGCAAAATCGGCCTGCCGGGCAATTATATAGACTATGATTCCCTTTAAAATACAATTTCATGGCCGGCTGGCCGCCCTCGGGGCCAGGCGCGCCTATCCAAGACCAAACGCCTATGACACTGACCGAGCTGAAATACATCGTTGCCGTGGCGCGCGCCAAACACTTCGGCCACGCGGCGGAAGCCTGCTTCGTGGCCCAGCCGACCCTGTCCGTCGCCATCAAGAAGCTGGAGGACGAGCTGGGCGTCACGCTGTTCGAGCGTGGCGGTTCGGAAGTTTCGGTGACACCGCTGGGCGCCCAGATCGTGGCCCAGGCCGAGCGCGTGCTGGAGCAGACCGCCGCGATCAAGGAGCTGGCCAAGCAGAACAAGGACCCGCTGGCCGGCCCGCTGCGCCTGGGCGTGATCTACACGATCGGCCCCTACCTGCTGCCGCCGCTGGTCAAGAACCTGATCGACACCGTGCCGCAGATGCCGCTGGTGCTGCAGGAGAACTACACCCACAAGCTGCTCGAGATGCTGCGCCAGGGCGAGCTGGACGCCGCCATCATGGCGCTGCCGCTGCCGGACCACGGCATGTCGGTGCAGCCGCTGTACGACGAGCCTTTCGTGGTCGCCATGCCGCGCAGCCATCCCTGGGCCGGCCGCAAGGAGATCTCGGCCGAGGACCTGAAGCTGGAAACCATGCTGCTGCTGGGCGCCGGCCATTGTTTCCGCGACCAGGTGCTGGAAGTCTGCCCGGAAATGGCGCGCTTCTCGGCGGGCGGCAACGGCATGCAGCGCACCTTCGAGGGTTCCTCGCTGGAGACGATCCGTCACATGGTCGCCAGCGGCATCGGCCTGACCGTGCTGCCGCGCGCCTCGGTGGCCGACATGCACGACAAGAGCGGCCTGCTGACTTATGTGCCCTTCTCCGCGCCGGCGCCTTCGCGCCGCGTGGTGATCGCCTGGCGCAAGAGCTTCACCCGGCGCGCGGCGATCGACGCCATCATCCGCGCGGTGGGCGAATGCAGGCTGCCGGGGGTGGAGATGGTGGAGTTCGAAGCGGCGGCTTGAATTTCACGATAGTCCCGCAACATCACCCGCTTCACGGTCCTTTGACGACACGAACTGCGTCCGCCACCGGCACCCCGAAATCCGGCGTGCCGTCGGCGCGCCAGCGGATCGCCTGCGCCCGCGTGTGGCGGTTCGGATCGTGCAGCGGGTCCCCTTTGATATCCCGGTAGTTGCGCGCGTGGTAGACCAGGATGTCGGTCTTGCCGTCAGGGGTCGTCGTGAAGGAATTATGGCCAGGGCCATACTGGCCGGTGGCCGCGCTGCTCGCCATGACCGGGACCGGCGACTTGGTCCATGCCGCCGGGTCGAGCAGGTTCGCGCTGTCGCTGGCGCTCAGCATGCCCAGCGCGTAGTTGGCGTCGGTCGCGCTGGCCGAATAGGTCATGAACACGCGCCCGTTCCTGAGCAGCACGGCGGGCGCCTCGTTGACGTCGAACCTGACCTTCTCCCACGCATGGTCCGGCTTGGTCAGCAGCGTCGCCTTGCCGGCGATCGACAGCGGCGTATCCATCTTCGCGATATACACGGCGGTCATGTGCTTGCCTGATCCGGGCGGGCGCTGGGTCCAGACCAGGTAGCGCTGGCCCTTCAAGGCAAAGGTCGTCGCATCGAGCGCGAACGACTCCCAGCCGGTCTTCAGCTGCCCCCGTTCGACCCACTGCCCTTCGAGCGGATTGGCGGCGGCGTTCTCCAGCACGTACAGGCGGATGTCGAAGGGCGCGTCAAGCCGCCCCGCCGTGAAATAGAGATACCACTTGCCGTCGATGTGGTGCAGCTCCGGCGCCCAGATGTTGCGGCTCATCGTGCCGCTGTCGTGGCGGCGCCAGATGGTCTTCGCCTCGGCCTTGCCCAGGTCGTTCAGCGAGCGGACGCGCCGCAGCTCGATGCGGTCATACTCGGGTACGGTGGCGGTGTAATAGTAGTAGCCATCCCCATGCAGGGTGACGTGAGGATCGGCGCGTTGCAGCACCAGCGGGTTGGCGAAATCGGCGGCGGCTGCGCTGGGCAGCCATGCGGCGCCGGCCAGCGCAAGGGTCAGGGTCAGGCGGTATGGGGTCATGCTCGTGTCTCCGGATAGTTATCCTGACGAGCGTGACCATCGGCCCATCAGCTGAACCGATGGTACGGAAAGCCCTGCGCTTTGATCCAATAACTTTTTTATTCGGACCGATACGATTTTCGTCGCGCCAGCTCGCGGTCCAGCGCATTGGCGAAGTTCTGGCGGTCGGCCTGGCTGAAGGCGGCCGGGCCGCCGGTATCGACGCCGCTGCCGCGCAGCTCTTCCATGAAGGCGCGCATCGTCAGCTGCTGCGCGATGGTGTCCTTGGTATACCACTCGCCGCGCGGGTTGAGCGGCAGGCCGCCCTTTTCCAGCACCAGCGCAGCCAGCGGGATGTCGCCGGTCACGACGATGTCGCCGGCGCCGACGCGCTCGACGATCTCGGCATCGGCGGCATCTGCGCCCGCCGGCACCTGCAGCGCGCGGATAAAGCGCGAGCCCGGCACCCGGATCAGTTGATTCGCCACCAGGGTGAGGTTCAGCTGCAGGCGTTCGGCGACCCGGAACAGGATATCCTTGATAACCGCGGGACAGGCGTCGGCGTCGACCCAGATGTGCATGGCTGAGAGGGAGGTGAGCGCTGGAGGCCAGCTGGACGGCCATTGTAGCCGCAAAGGGCGCATCGCCGAGGATATGAACCATCCAGATCAAGAACGACGAGGACGACCATGATCAAGCAAGTCGGAACAACCCATATTCTTCCCAGGCACAAGGCGAGCTGCCATTGCGGCGCGGTCGAACTCGAACTGACCCTGCCCAAGGGGATCGAGGATCCGCGCCGGTGCGACTGTTCGATGTGCCGCCGCAAAGGCGCCATCGTCGCCAGCGTGGCCCTGTCCAATCTCCGGATCGTGAAAGGCGCCGAGCTGCTGACCGAGTACCGGTTCAACACCATGACGGCGCGGCACTACTTCTGCTCGGTATGCGGCATCTACACTCATCACCGGCGCCGCTCCGATCCGCAGCAGTACGGATACAACGTGGGATGCCTGGAGGGCGTCGATCCGTTTGAGCTGGGCGAAGTGCCGACGAACGATGGCATCAACCATCCCTCGGACCGGCCCCCTGGAAAGACCGACGCTTGATGCCACTCGCTTAACAAATGGTAACTATTTGCGTCCTTGT
>CBIHLT010000191.1:0-10208 GCA_966210615.1 uncultured Massilia sp. | reverse complement strand
GAGCACAGCACTCATAATGCTGGGGTCGGTGGTTCAAGTCCACCTATCACCACCAGTTCGACAGGAAGCCGTTGATCATGCGATCAACGGCTTTTTTGTTTTCACCACATCATCACCGAGGTCTGGTCGCGGCGGTCGCTGTGGTACATCCGCACCCGCAGCACGTATTCGCGGCCCTTGAACAGCTTGATGCGGAAGTGAGCGTTCAAGTCTTCGCCGCTGTCGTCGTCGCCGATCCGGTAGCGAAGCTGCTTATTGTCGCTTTCAAACAAGACCATCACCGAGTCCGAGCTGCCGAAGGTACTGAACTGGTAGAAGCGCGTCTCTTGCGGCGCGACGCGGAAATCGCGCTGCTGGCCCGGCGCCAGCTCGACCAGGACCGACTGCGCGGGGCGCAGCAGGGGCGCGGCCGCATCGTCGGTCGGCGGATACAAGGTCTGCACCCAGCTGCGGTCCCGGTCCGACAGTCCTCCCGCGGGCTGCAAGCCATTGATGAAGTACTGCTCCGGCTTCCTGATCAGGCCCTTCTTGAACGGGTAATGCATGACGGAGTCGGGGTCCCAGGTCGTGCCCTCCACTTCGCCCGGCTCGAGCTTGCGGATGATGTTCCAGTAGGTCTTGGCGCGATCCCATTCGTTGGGCGGGCGCGCAAGGTCGAGGTAGACCGCCTCCTCGTCCCATTCGATGCCCGACTTGGGATTCTGGTGCTCGTGCGGGAAACCGAGGGTATGGCCGATTTCGTGGATCGCGGTGTCCAGCTCGCCGGGCGCGCTGATGTTCCAGCCGAAGTTCATGGTGCGCTCGTTCGGCCCATGGTCCAGGATCTCCCGTCCCAGCCAGGACCAGGCGCCGTCGCCACGCATGAAGCCGATGCGGATCTCGGCTTCCTCCCTTTCGCGCACCTCCTCGAAGCGGATACCGATGCCCTGCTGCGCCCAGACGTCGAAGGCCTGGCGCACCACCTGCATCTCGTTCTCCGCGCCTTTCCACGGTACGAACACGGTATGGCCATTCTCGAGCAGGACGTTCTCTCCATCGGTGTCGCGGTCGAAGAAGTAGTAGTGCAGGATGGTGCCGCTGACCCACTTGTTGCCGAACAGGTTGATCAGCCGTTCGCGCATCGGCGTCACGCTCGCCGGCAGGATCCGCTTCGGCGCCGCGTGCAGGGAACAGAAGCGCCGTCCTTCGCCCTCCCCTGCGCTGGCCGCTCCGCCTTCTTCAGTCGTTGCCATGATGCCCTCCGATTCTCAAGGCTTGTTGGGAATAGGATCGACCTGAAAACGCGGCAGTTGGTTCCGCAGCGGCAGCAGTTGGGCAAGGCCGAAGGCCAGCTCGACCGCCGTGAATCCCAGGATCAGCCAGCTTGCGCCTTGCGCGACCGCGTAGAGCTGCCAGGCGGCGAACAGGAAGCGGCCGAGCGCGTCGTAGCGGCCGTAGACGGGTTGCGTGTCGCGCAGGCGCACCAGCGACCACACCACGACCACCGAACCGAGCAGGTTGGCCATCAGCACGTGTGCGGGCGCGAAGGCAGGCAAGCTGCCGGGTGCGCCGGACTGCTGGGCTAGCAGCGACAGGCCCTGGTGGATCAAGGCAAAGGTCCAGGGCGTGGCGAAGCCGGCGCTGACGATCAGGTCGTACCAGGCGCTCAGGCGGACGATGCGCAGGTACCGGGGCAGTGACAGCATGGTGTTCTCCTTCAAATGAAAACCGCAGCGTAAAGCCTGGAGTACACTCCAGGGTCAAGCGAAATGTGGAGAGGCACCATGAAGATTGGACAGCTTGCGGACGCGACTGGCGTGAGCTGCGATACCCTGCGCTTCTACGAGAAGCGCGGACTGATCCGGGCGGCGCGCGGCGGGAACGGGTACCGGCAGTACGCGCCGGAGACGGCGCAGCTGGTCGGCTATATCCGGATGGCGCAGAAGCTGGGCTTCAGCCTGGCGGAGATCGGCGAAAACCTGCCTGCGCTGTGGGAGGCGGAGAAGCCGGACCACGCGATCGCAAGGCTGCTGGCGGAAAAAGCCGAGGCGATCGACCTGCGGATCGCGGAATTGCAGGCGCTGAAGACGGGATTGCTGGAGCGGATACGGCTGGTGTGCCCGCTTGGGGCGGGCTGAGGTGCGTGGACGGCAGGCCGTCCACGCGGCGAGTCCAGGTCAGTGTTTCTTGCCGCCGCCCGAGACCTTGTTCTCGGTGGCCCAGGCACGGCGCTCGGCTTCCTTCTTGCCGACGCCCTTCTTCTCGTAGCCTTCCTCGATGTGCTTGACCTGGCGCTTCTGCTTGTCGGTGTACGACGATTTATCCCCTTGAGGCATGATGGCTCTCCTTTCCTACGGACGATGAGCCCAGCTTAGCTTCCCTGCTGCCTCTTTTTTGTGCGCCACCCCACTTATACGGGCGATCTACTCAGCCGTAAGTGCAGTCGTCGTCCAGCGCATAATCGCCGCGCGCCAGCCCTTCCAGGACCGCGTGCGCCTGCTGGAGATGCACCGCCGGCACCAGCACCCGCACCCCGCCCAGCGCGGGCGCCAGCAGCAGGTCGGTCTGCATCAGGTGGGCGTCGGCCAGCACCGCGGGCACGCCGGCCGCCACCAGGCAGCCCTGGGCCAGGTTGGCGTCCAGCGGCACCATGTAGCGCGCGACGATGAACAGGTCGCGCCCCGGAATCTGCTCGACTTCGGGATGGGCGGCAAGCCAGGCGTTCAGTGCCAGCTGTTCCATGATGCGCTCCAGGTGTGGTTTGGACTCATCTTATCCCAACAGGGCGGGAAGTTGCGACAGCAGGTAGAGCGTGCAGCCGATCAGGCCGCCCACGATGGTGCCGTTGATGCGGATGTACTGCAAGTCCTTGCCGATATTGAGCTCGATCTGCTGCGACATCTCTTCGTCCGGCCAGTTCTTGACGGTGTCGGCGATGTGGCGGGTCAGGTAGCCTGCCAACTCGGGCGCCGCGCCGCGCGCGGCCGATTCCAGGTTCTCGTGCAGCGACTGGCGCAGCTGCGGGTCTTCGCCCAGCACCTTGCCGACCCAGGCGCCCATGGCCACGATGCGGCGCCGCAGGCTCGACTCCTCGCTGTGCAGGTCGCGCTTGAGCCAGTCCTTCAGCTCGTCCCACAGCGCCTTCAGGTAGCCGTTGAGCTTCTCGTCTTCCAGCAGATAGCGCTTGATCTCCTCCGCCTTGTCGAGGAAGTCCGGATCGTCCTTGAGGCGTTCGATGAATTCCGCCACGTAGTCGTCGAAGCGCTGGCGCAGCGGATGCTGCGGGTCCGCTGCCACCTTGCCCAGGATGCCCGCCGCCAGGCGCACCGCGATGTCGGCGCCCTTTCGGCCGATCAGGTCCGAGGGCAGCATGCGCTCGATGAAGGCGTATTCCTCCTTCAGCCACTCGACGATGCCGTCCGAGATGGTGGCCTGGGTCTTGGGGTTGTCGAGCAGGCGCGCCAGCTGGCGGATGCCTTCGTCGAGCAGTTCCTGGTGGCGCCGGCCGCGCGTCAGGCTCTCCAGGATGGCGCCGGCGGACTTCGACAGGTCGACGCTGCGCACCATCGCATGCACGGCGCGGCTGATAAAGCCCTGCACCGCCGCGTCCTCGATGAAGTCGAGCATCCAGGTGGCGGCGCGCACCAGGTAGCCGCCCATCAGTTCCGTGTTTGCCGGCCTGGCCAGCCACTCGCCCACCTTGCGCACCGGGTCGTGGCGCTGGATCAGGCCGACGATGGAGTCGGTGTCGAGGAATTTCTCGCGCACGAACACGGCCAGGTTGTCGGCGATGCGCGCCTTGTTGTTGGGGATGATGGCGGTATGGCGCGACACGAAAGGAATCGGCACCGGCTTGAACAAGGCCACCACGGCGAACCAGTCGGCCAGGGCGCCGACCATGGCGGCCTCGGAAAACGCGCGCAGCAGGCCGGTCCACCAGTTCACCGGCAGGAATAGGGTCGATACGAACAGTCCTGCCGCGCCCAGGAAGAACCCCAGGGCGAGCATCTTGGACTGGCGCAGTTCGTCTTGCTTGGTCGTCGCTTGCATGGTCGGCGTTCGCTGCTAGTGTAGAGCTGACGCCGCTTATGCTATATGACTTGCCCCTCGCGCAGCGCTTCGATTGCCGCGCGGCCCAGCCCCCAGTCGGCCAGGATGGCGGCGCCATCCTCCGCGGGCACGACCGCTTCGGGCACGGCGGGCGGCGTGCGGCTGAAGCGCGGCGCCGGGGCCGGCTGGGTCACGCCGTCGACTTCCACGAAGGTGCCGCGCGCCGCATTGTGCGGGTGGCGCGGCGCTTCGGCCATGTCGAGCACCGGCGCAAAGCAGGCGTCGCTGCCTTCCAGCAGGCGGCACCATTCGTCGCGCGTCCTGGTCGCGAACAGGGCGGCGAATTTCCCCTTGAGCTCCGGCCAGCGGCTCTCGCGCCACTGCTTCTCGAAAGCGGGATCGTCGGCGCCGGCCAGCACCAGCAGCTGGGAATAGAACTGCGGCTCGATCGCCCCGAGGGCGATGAACTTGCCGTCGCCGCAGGCATAGGTGTCGTAGAAAGGCGCGCCGCCGTCGAGCAGGTTGGCTTCGCGCCGGTCGCTCCACATCTCGTGGGCGCGCAGCCCGTAGATCATGGAGCCCAGCAGGGCCGCGCCGTCGGTCATGGCGGCGTCCACCACCTGGCCCTGGCCGGACTGGCGTGCTTCCAGCACCGCGCACAGCACGCCGAAAGCCAGCAGCATGCCGCCGCCGCCGAAGTCGCCCACCAGGTTCAGGGGCGGCGCCGGCGGCCCGTCCTTGCGTCCCATCGCATGCAGCATGCCTGACAAGGCCACGTAATTGATGTCGTGCCCCGCCGCGTAGGCCAGCGGGCCGTACTGGCCCCAGCCGGTGACGCGGCCCATCACCAGCTTCGGGTTGCGGCCCAGCAGGATGTCCGGCCCCAGGCCCAGGCGCTCCATCACGCCGGGGCGGAAGCCTTCCAGCAGCACCTCGGCTTGTTCCGCCAGCTGCAGCAAGGCCTCGCGGCCCGCGGCCTGCTTCAGGTCCAGCGCCACGGTGCGCCGGCCGCGCGCCATCACATCGAACCTGGTGCCCAGGGTCGGGTAGGGATTGCCCTCGCCCGGCGCGCTCTTGCGGTCGATGCGGAGGACTTCCGCCCCCATGTCGGCCAGCATCATGGCGGCGAAGGGGCAAGGCCCGATCCCGACCATTTCGATGACTTTAATTCCCTGCAGCGGTCCGGGCATGCCTTTTCTCCTTAGAGCGAACGGGCGATGATTTCCTTCATGATCTCGTTGGCGCCGCCATAAATGCGCTGCACGCGCGCGTCCACGTACATCTGCGCGATCGGGTACTCCAGCATGTAGCCGTAGCCGCCGAACAGCTGCACGCACTGGTCGACCACCTTGCACTGCAGGTCCGAGATCCACCACTTGGCCATCGAGGCCTGGACCGTGTCCATGCGCCCGGCCAGCATGTCTTCGATGCAGCGGTCGATGAACACGCGCGCGATCGTCGCCTCGGTCTTGACCTCGGCCAGCACGAAGCGGGTGTTCTGCATCTCGATCAGCGCCTGGCCGAACGCCTTGCGCTCGCGCGTGTGCTCGACCGTCAGGCGCAGCGCGCGCTCGATCGCGGCCACGCCGCACACGCCCAGGATGGTGCGCTCGTAGGGCAGCTCGGTCATCAGCTGGGCGAAGCCCCTGCCCTCTTCGCCGCCCAGCACGTTCTCCAGGGGCACGTAGGCCTCGTCGAAGAACAGCTCGCAGGTGTCCTGGCCTTTCTGGCCCACCTTGTCGAGGATGCGGCCGACGCGGAAGCCCTCGTTGTCCTTCGTCTCCAGCAGCATCAGCGACACGCCCTTGGCCCCGGCCGCCGGGTCGGTCTTGGCCACCACCAGGACCAGGTCGGCCAGGTAGCCGTTCGAGATGAAGGTCTTGGAGCCGGTGACCCGGTAGCCGTCCCGGGTCTTGCGCGCGACCGTGCGGATGCCTTTCAGGTCCGAGCCCGCGCCCGGTTCCGACATGGCGATGGCCGCGATCATCTCGCCGCTCGCCAGGCGCGGGAGATAACGGCGCTTCTGCTCTTCGGTGCCCTGGTTCAGCAGGTAGTGCTCGACGATGGCGTGCACGTGGATGCCGAAGGCGGTGTCGCCGCCATAGGACAGCTCCTCGAACACCACCGCCATGTGGGCGAAGCTGCCGCCCGCGCCGCCGTATTCCTCGGGGATGTCGGCGCCCAGCAGGCCCATCCCGCCCGCCTTGCGCCACAGCGCGCGGTCGACGTGCTGCTGCTTGCGCCAGGCGTCCTGGTGCGGCACGATCTCGCCGCCCACGAAGCGCCGGACGGCGTCGCGGAAGGCATGCAGCTCCTCATTCATCCAAGGGGAAACCTGTTCCATGCCTGCCCCTGTTAATTACGGTACATGGTGACGACGCAGGCGCCGCCCAGGCCCAGGTTGTGCTGCAGGGCCACGCGCGCGCCCTCCACCTGGCGCGCGCCGGCGCTGCCGCGCAGCTGGTGGGTCAGCTCGAAGCACTGGGCCAGGCCGGTGGCGCCCAGCGGGTGGCCCTTGGACAGCAGGCCGCCGGATGGGTTGGTGACCACCTTGCCGCCGTAGCTGTTGTCGCCGTCGCGGATGAACTTGTCCGCCCCGCCTTCCGGGCACAGGCCCAGGGCTTCGTAGGTGATCAGTTCGTTGTGCGCGAAGCAGTCGTGCAGCTCGACCACGTCCAGGTCTTCCGGGGCGATGCCGGCCTGCTCGTAGACCTTGCGCGCCGCGGCGCGGCTCATGTCGTAGCCGACCACGCGCATCATGTCGTTGCTATCGAAGGTGCCGGGGCGGTCCGTGGTCATCGCCTGGCCGGCGATGTAGACGTCGGTGCGCAGCTTGTGGCGGCGCGCGAAGTCTTCCGACACCAGCAGCGCGGCGGCCGCGCCGCAGGTCGGCGGGCAGGCCATCAGGCGGGTCATCACGCCCGGCCAGATCTCGGGTGCGTCCAGCACGTCCTGGGTGCTGACTTCCTTGCGGAACAGCGCCAGCGGGTTGTTCACCGCATGGCGGCTGGCCTTGGCGCGCACGCGCGCGAAGGCTTCCAGCGGCGTCCCGTACTTGCGCATGTGGGCCAGGCCCGCGCCGCCGAAATAGCGCAGCGCCAGCGGGATCTCGGGCTTGCCGACCAGGCGGTCGGTCACTTCGTCGAAGGCGTCGAAAGGCGTCGGGCGGTCGGTGAAGACCGACCCCAGGGCGCCCGGGTTCATCTGCTCGAAGCCCAGCGCCAGCACGCAGTCGGCGGCGCCGCTCTCGATGGCCTGGCGCGCCAGGAACAGCGCGGTCGAGCCGGTCGAGCAATTGTTGTTGACGTTGATGATGGGGATGCCGGTCATGCCGAGCTGGTACAGGGCTTTCTGGCCGCTGGTCGAGTCGCCGTAGACATAGCCGGCATAGGCCTGTTCCACCTCGTCGTAGGCCAGGCCGGCGTCGTCCAGCGCCGCGCGCGCCGCCCGGTAGCCCATGGCATGGTAGGGGCTGCTGGCGCCCGGCTTGGCGAAGGGAATCATGCCTACGCCCGTCACGTAAACTTTTCGGCTCATCCTTGTCTCCTTGTTATGGACTAGGTCGCTCGACCTATTATGAATCGATTATAGGTCAGCCGACCTGTTTTTTGCGAGTCCCATGCGATAATCCCCACATGAATACTCTCGACAGCGCCTTGCGCGCCAAGCTGTCCAGCACCACTGGAAAAGGCCTGGAGCGTGCCCACGACATCCTGCTTGCTGCGCGCCGCCTGTTGGCCGCCGAAGGCTATGCCGGGCTGTCGATGCGGCGGGTGGCGCAGGAGTCGGGCATGAGCCTGTCCAACGTGCAGCACTATTACGCCAGCAAGGATGTGCTGGTCGAGGCGCTGCTGCTGTATATCATGGATGTGTTCCAGGCCAAGATGGATTCGATCGCCGTCGGCATGGCCGGCCGCCCCCAGGTCGAGCGCTTCCAGACCACGGTCGACATGTTCCTGGAAGAGATCACCGATCCGGTGATGCACGCGGTGTTCTTCGAAATCTGGGCGCTGGCCTCGCGCCATCCCTTCGCATCGGCCCTGATGGGCAAGATGATGGCGCGCGAGCGCAAGGCGATCTACGGGCTGATCCGCGGACTGAATCCGGCGCTCTCGGACGAGCAGACCATGCAGCGCTCGGTCCTGATCGTGGCGCAGATCCAGGGGCTGATGCTGTTCAGGCTGGACCGCAAGGCGCGCCCCCAGCAGTACGAGACGGTGCGCGAGTCGATGCAGAAGGCGATCCTGGAACTGGCGACGGTGGCTTGACCGCGCTAGCGGTGTGCATGGGCGCCATCAGCCCGGCAATGTTCTAAAAAACAGCGCATCCGGCCCGGTCGCTTATACTCCTAGGGTTCTCAACCTGATAAGGAGCCCCCTCGGATGCATCATGAACTCAGCCTGATCACCACCATTGCCGCCGCACTCGGCTTCGGCTTGCTCTTCGGCATGCTAGCCGTGCGCCTCAAGCTTCCGGCCCTGGTCGGCTATCTTGCCGCCGGCGTATTCATCGGCCCGGCCACGCCGGGCTTCGTCGCCGACGTCGCCCTCGCCTCCCAGCTTGCCGAAATTGGTGTGATGCTGCTGATGTTCGGGGTCGGCCTGCATTTCTCGATGCGCGACCTGCTCGAGGTCAAGGGCATCGCCCTGCCCGGCGCGCTGCTGCAGATCGCGGTCGCCACCGCCATGGGCATCGGCATGGCCTGGTGGTGGGGCTGGAGCCTGGGCGCGGGCCTGGTGTTCGGCCTGGCGCTGTCGGTGGCCAGCACCGTGGTGCTGCTGCGCGCGCTGGAGTCGCGCGGCATCCTCGATTCGATGAACGGGCGCATCGCCGTCGGCTGGCTGGTGGTCGAGGACCTGGTGACGGTGCTGGTGCTGGTGATGCTGCCGGCCCTGGCCGGTCCGCTCGGCGGCAAGGGCGAAGCGGGCGCCGAGCTGTGGCCGGCGCTGGGCAAGACCCTGCTGCAGGTCGGCGCCTTTGTCGCCTTCATGCTGATCGTGGGCCGCAAGCTCTTCCCGTGGTTCCTGTGGCGCGTGGCCAAGACCAATTCGCGCGAGCTGTTCACCCTGGCGGTGATCGCGGCCGCGGTCGGCATCGCCTATGCGTCCTCGCACCTGTTCGGCGTCTCCTTCGCGCTGGGCGCCTTCTTCGCCGGCATGGTGCTCCGTGAATCCGAGCTGAGCCACCGCGCGGCCGAGGAATCGCTGCCGCTGCGCGACGCGTTCTCGGTGCTGTTCTTCGTCTCGGTCGGCATGCTGTTCGACCCGATGGTGCTGGTCGAGTACCCGCTGCAAGTGCTGGCCGTGGTCCTCATCGTCCTGTTCGGCAAGTCGCTGGCCGCCTTCATCCTGGTGCTCGCGCTGCGCTACCCGCTGAATACCGCGATCACGGTCTCGGCCAGCCTGGCCCAGATCGGCGAGTTCTCCTTCATCCTGGCCGCGCTCGGCATGCAGCTCGATCTGCTGCCCCAGCTGGGCCAGAACCTGATCCTGGCGGGCGCCATCATCTCGATCGCGGTCAATCCGCTGCTGTTCAAGGCGGTCGCGCCGCTCGACAACTGGCTGCGTTCCAACTCGAACCTGGCGCGCAAGCTGGAGCGCTCGAGCGACCCCCTGGCCGAGCTGCCGATGGAAACGGCGCACGAAAAGCTCAGCGGCCAGGTGGTGCTGGTGGGCTTCGGCCGCGTCGGCCGCCGCATCGCCGACGACCTGGTCGCGCGCGGCGTGCACTTCGTGGTGGCGGAGCAGAACCGCGAGATCGTCGAACAGCTGCGCGGACGCGGCATCCCGGCCGTGGCCGGCAATGCGGCCGAGCCGGCGGTGCTGATCCAGGCCCATATCGCGCGCGCGGCCATGCTGGTGATCGCCACGCCGGACACCTTCCACGTGCGCAAGATGGTCGAGATCGCGAAGGCGCTCAACCCATCGGTGCAGTGCGTGGTGCGCACCCATAACGAGCACGAGGCGGAACTGCTGCGCGAAGATACCGGCGGCAAGGTGTTCGTGGGCGAAGAGGAGCTGGCGGGCAGCATGATCCGCCATGTGGTCGACACGCTGCGCACCCACGGCGCGCATTGAACGCTGCCTGACATGAGGGATTCTCCGCTGCTCCCTCTCCTCGCCACGCTGGCGACGGTGGCACCCCTGGTGATATTGCTGGGCATCCTGGTGGCGAGGCGA
>CBIHLT010000190.1:0-10236 GCA_966210615.1 uncultured Massilia sp. | reverse complement strand
GGCTACGATCCACGCCGTGACGACACCGCGGCCCGCATCGTCGTCGGCCGCGAAGAGATCGCGCGCTATGGCGACACCAGCGTGGCCGATACCTTGAAGCGCATACCCGGCGTGACCGTCACCACCGGCGCCGGGCGCAGCACGGAGGTCAGGATGCGGGGCCTGGGCGAGGGCTACACCCAGATCCTGGTGAACGGCGAGCGCAGCCCGGCCGGCTTCGCGCTCGACACGCTCGCGCCGGACATGATCGAGCGCATCGAGGTGCTGCGCGTCGCCAGCGCCGAGTTCTCGAGCGAGTCGGTCGCGGGGACGATCAATATCGTGCTGCGCAAGCGGGCCGGAAAGCGCCAGCGCGAGGCCAAGCTGGGCTACCTGCTGAGCAGCGATTTCCGCGGCCCGACCTTCAGCACCCAGCTGGCGGACCGCGGCGACAAGTCGTCCTGGTCGTTCTCGGCCAGCGGCAACCATGACAGCCTGTCGCGCGAATGGGGAGGCAGCGAGGAAAACATCCGCCCCGACGGCGTGACGGACATGCGCCGCGTGACCCGCGCCACGGAACAGGGACGCATGAACCGGCTGAACCTGGGCCCGCGCCTCAACTGGACCCTCGACAACGGCGACACCATCGGCTGGGAGGCGCTGTTCAACGGCGCCAGCTTCCGCAACAATCCCCATGTGGTGGTGACGACCCTGGCCGGCCGTCCACCCCAGACCCCCGATCTGCACGTCTTCGGCGAATTCGACGACAGGATGCTGAGCTCGAGCCTGCAGTGGACCCGCGCGCTCGAATCCGGCCTGAAGCTCGATGCGAAGCTCGGCGCCGAATGGTCCTCGCGCAAGATGTTCGTCCGGCGTTCCGGCCTGGGCGCGGACGGCCTGCCCGAAACCGATGGCAGCACGCTCTCCGACACCCATGCCAGGGGCGCGAATTCGACCGGCAAGCTGACCAATCCGATGGCGAACGGCCACCTGCTGGCGCTGGGCTGGGACCTGCGCTTCAACGAAAGCGCGGACATCCGCGCCGAGCGCGACCGGGTGCGCGTATTCGCCCCTGGCCAGCTGCTGGACGAAGACTTCCGCGCGCAGGTCGCCCGCGCCGCGTTCTACGCGCAGGACGAATGGACGATCAGCCCGCAGTGGTCGGTCTATCTCGGCGCCCGCTGGGAGGGCGTGCGCACGCGCGTGTCCGGCAACGCCGTCGAGCCGGTGCGCGTGAGCTCCGATGTCCTGACGCCGATCGTGCAGACCCTGTACAAGCTCCCCGACCACGACGGCAAGCAGGGCGACCAGCTGCGCCTGGCGCTGAGCCGCACCTACAAGGCGCCAGAACTGGACAGCATCGTGCCGCGCCGCGCGGCATGGGAGAACAACAGCGCCACCGAAGCCGATTTCCAGGGCAATCCGGGTCTGAAGCCGGAGCTCGCCTGGGGCATCGACGCGGCCTGGGAGCATTACTGGGCCGAAGGGGCCATGCTGTCGGTCAGCGGCGCGCTGCGGCGGATCGAGGACTACACCAGCAACCGCATCTACTTCGACGGCTTGCGCTGGATCTTCACGCCCGTCAACGACGACCGCGCCACCCTGCGCAGCCTCGAGCTCGAGACCAAGTTCCCGCTCAAGTCCCTGTTCGCGGACGCGCCCGCAATCGACCTGCGCGCCAGCGTCAGCCGCAACTGGTCGCGGGTCGCCTCGGTGCCCGGCCCGGACAACCGGATGGAACAGCAGACGCCGCTGACGGCCAATCTCGGGGTCGACTACAAGTCCGGCGCGCTGGCGCTGGGCGCCAGCCTGGCGCACCGGCGCGGCGGCTTCGTGCGCGTGGCCGCGAACCGCGGTTTCTACCGCAGCGCCCGCACCGACCTGGAAAGCTACGCCGTGTGGACCTTCAGCCCGAAGGTCCAGTTGCGGGTCGCGCTCGCTAACCTGCTCAGCGAAGACAATACCTTCGGGCCGAGCTACCTCGATCCGGTCACCGGGCTGGAACAGCGGCTCTGGACCTACCCGGACACCGTCAAGCTGCGCACCACGCTGGAGCTGAAGTTCTGAGCGCTCAGGCCAGGCGCACGGCCACCGCGCCCAGCGCGATCAAGCCGGCGCCGGCCAGCCGTGCGGGCAAGGGCCGTTCGCCCAGGACCAGCATGGCGATCGCCAGCGCGAACACGATGGAGGTCTCGCGCAGCGCCGCCACCACCGCCACCGGCGCGAAGCTCATGGCCCACAGCGCGATGCCGTAGGAGCAGGTGGTCGCCGCGCCGCCGGCCAGCGCGAGCCAGGGGTGCCGCAGCAGGTAGCGCGGGAGCGCCGCGCCCATGCGGCCCCAGGCCAGCGCCGAGGTGGCGGCGCCGGTCAGCAGGAAAATCCACGCCGTATAGGCGGCGGGCGCGCCGGAGCGGCGCACACCGAAGCCGTCCACCAGCGTGCAGGCGGCAATCATGGCGGCCGTCGACACGGCAAGCAGGGTGAGCCTGTCGTTGCCCGCCGAGCCCGTGCGCGAGCCGGCATACACTGCCACGCCGCCGGCAAAGACCAGGCCGATCGCCAGCCACTGTGCGCCATGCAGGCGCTCGGCGCCGAGCAGGCCGCCGGCCAGGGCCACCATGACCGGCGCGCTGCCGCGCATGAGCGGGTAGGCGTGGCTGATGTCGGCGCTGCGGTAGGTGGCGGCCAGCATGGCGTAGTACAGCGCGTGCAGGACAGCGGACGCCGCGATGAAGGGCCAGCTGGCCGGCGCGGGAGCGGGCAGGAAGGGCAGCAGCAGGGCGCCGGTCACGCCGGCGCCGGCGGTCACGGCCGCCGCCGCCAGCATGTGATCGGCGCCCGCGCCGCGCAGCTTGAGCATGGCGTTCCAGGCCGCGTGCAGGAAGGCCGCGAACAGCACGGCCGCCAGGATCGCGCCGTCCATCAGGCGTGGCGGTGGGTGCGGAAATAATGCCGTGCCACGACGATGGCGACGACCTGCATCGCGGCGCACAGGAAGAAACTGCTGCCGATGCGCCAGTCCGAGGCGGGCAGGTGGCTGGCCGCCCCCAGGATCGCGGTGCCGATCAGGGGCGTGACGATGACGCCCAGGCTGCCGATCGATTGCAGGGATCCCATCAATTCGCCCTGGCGTTCCGGCGGCGTGGCCTTCGAGACGATGCCCTGCAGGGCCGGCCCGGCGGCGAAGGCCAGCAGGTTGCACAGGATGAAGACGTACATCATCCAGCCCTGGGTTGCCAGGCCGTAGAGCATATAGGTCACGGCGCCGGAACTGATGCCCAGCAGGGCCAGGCGCATTTCGCCGAAGCGGCGCAGCAGGACCTCCAGCAGACCGGCCTGCACCACCGCGGACGCCAGGCCGACGCAGAACATGGCGATGCCGTTGTCGCGCGGGGTCCAGTCGAAGCGGAAGGTCGTGTACAGCACCCAGGTCGAGTGCAGCATCATCTGCGCGAAGGTCACCAGGGTGATGACGATGACCAGGCCGCGGATCTCGCGCCGCCGCACCAGGCGCAGCAGGGCGGAGAAAGGGTTCAGGCGCGCCAGCTGCAAGGGCGCGCGCAGGCCGGGCGCCAGCGATTCCGGCACCATGAAGTAACCGTAGACCAGGTTGGCGGCCGACAGCGCGGCCGCCACGTAGAAGGGCAGGTGCAGGCCGGCGTCGCCCAGCAGGCCGCCCAGCATCGGGCCGCAGATGAAGCCCAGGCCGAAGGCGGCGCCGATCTTGCCGAAGCTGCGCGAGCGGTTCTCGTGGGTGGAAATGTCGGACGCATAGGCCGAGGCCACCGACATGCTGGCCGAGGACATGCCGCCGATGATGCGTCCCACGAACAGCCAGGCCAGGCTGGGCGCCCAGGCCGTGATCAGGAAGTTCAGGCACATGCCCGCCATCGAATACAGCAGCACCGGGCGCCGGCCCACGCGGTCGCTCAGCGCGCCCAGCGCGGGCATGAACAGGAACTGCATCAGGCCGAACACCGTGGTGAGGCCGCCGAACCACAGCGCCTGCGATTCCTTGCCCTCGACGAACTGCCCGACCAGCAGCGGCATCACGGGAACGATCAGCCCGATCCCGAGCATGTCGATGAAGATGCAGACCAGGATGAAATTCAGGTTGCCGCTACCGGACTGGGAGGAAGGGGATGAAGCGGTCGAGCGGGGCATGCACACCTCGGGCTGTTGGCGGACCGCCTATCTTAGCATCGAGGCAAGGGCGTCAGGGAGGGGGCTGGCCCAGCCATTCGGCCGCGAAGGCCGCGCGGAAGGATTCCAGGTAGGCCAGCCGCTCCTCGCCCAGCTTGCGCCCGCCCTCGGTCTGCATCTTGCCGGGCAGGGTGGCCAGCTTGACCGCGATGTGGTCGAGCGAATAGGCGCGGTCGTCGGGCCGGCGCTGCCGGGCCAGCGGGTCGTCCGGATGGGCCAGGGCGCTGCCCATCATGCCGGCGATGTAGAACATGCGCGCCAGGCCGACGGCGCCGAGCGCGTCCAGGCGGTCGGCGTCCTGCACGATCCTGGCCTCGATGCTCTCGGCCGGGATCGCGGCGGAAAAGCTGTGGGCTTCGATGGCATGGGCGACGCCGTCCAGGCGCTCCGGCGGAAAGCCCATCCAGGCCAGCTGGTGGCGCGCCAGCTGGGCCGAGCGGCGCGAGGCTTGTGCGCGGTCCGGGTCGTTCTTGGGCAGGTTGACCAGGTCGTGCAGGTAGCAGGCCGCCAGCACCACCAGCGGATCGGCCTCGGGATGGTGCGGGAGCAGGGCCTGGGCGTTGCGCCACACCCGGTCGAGGTGGTTGGCGTCGTGGGCGCCGTCCGTGCCGGCGTGGGCGGCGGCCAGCGCGGCCAGCTTGGTGCGCCAGCCGGGAAGATCGGTGGGAAGTTCGGTCATGCGAGTGGTTCCGGTTCGGTGATGGGGAAGGCACGCTGGGACAGCGCGTCGGCCCTGCCGTTCTTGTGGCGGGGCACCCAGCGCAGGGTGGCGCCGGGCAGGCGCGCCAGCAGGGCGCAGGCCTGGTCGCGGTAAGGCGCCAGGGCCGGCGCGGCGGCGCAGGCCGGACCGTTGACGTCGTCGACCACGACCTGGCTGTCGCCATGGATGGCCAGGTCGGTGGCGCCCTGCAGGACGGCCGCCTGCAGCACGGCGATCAGGGCGCGGTACTCCGCTTCGCTGCTGTTGCCGTAGCCGGCTTCCTGCGACAGTTCGACGCGCTGGCCCTTCGGGCCTTCCAGGACGGCGCCGATGCCGCAGCGCCCCGGGTTGGGACGGGCCGACCCGTCGAACCAGGCCTGCCATGCGGCCCGGTCCTGGCTGCCACAGTGGGCGCGGCGCGCACGGGCGGCCTCGGCGCCGGCCTGGCGCACGGCGGCGCGCTGCGCGGTACGGGTAAGCAGCGCCTGGCGTTCGGACACCAGGTGATCGATGCCGGCGGCCCCGGCGCGCAGGCTCAGGGTCGCGCGCAGGGCCGCCTCGAAGGGCATGCCGGTGCGCTCCGCCAGCTGGCGGCTGGCGGCCAGTTCGGCCTTGTAGGCGGCGGCTTGCAGGGTGGCGAGGTCGATCATGGGCGAAGCATAACCGCTTTCCCTGCTATTGACACATGTTAAGGGTTTTGCAAGACTGCAATGGTCACTTCGACAACCATCCACCAGGAGCCTACATGTCCCTATCGCGTCATGCCGTCCGCTGTGCCCTGCTTGCCATGTACCTCACTGCCGCATCCGTCGCCGGGCTCGCGCCCGCCCATGCGGCGGCCAAGGCGCCCACCGCGAAGGCGGCGGCGAAGATGCCGAAGCGCTACACGATCGAGCAGTTCATGGCCACGACCTCGGTGACTGGCGCCTCCTTCAGCAAGGACGAGAAGCAGATCCTGTTCAGCAGTAATGCGTCGGGCATCTTCAACGTGTACACGATGCCGGTCGGCGGCGGCGCGCCGCGCGCGCTCACCACATCCACCACCGACAGCACCTATGCGGTCGGCTACTTCTACAACGACGACCGCATCCTGTTCACCCGCGACCAGGGCGGCAACGAGCGCAACCACGTGTTCGTGCGCGAACTCGACGGGACCGAACGCGACCTGACGCCGGGCGACAAGCACCGCGCGGCCTTCGCCGGCTGGGTGCCGGACGGCAGCGGCTTCTATGTCACCACCAACGAGCGCGATCCCAAGTTCTTCGACCTCTACCTCTACGACGCGAAGACCTATGCGCGCAAGATGGCGTACCGCAACGAGAGCGGGATGAGCATCTCGGCGGTGAGCCGCGACGGCAACTGGGTGGCGCTCGACAAGTCGAACACCACCTCGGACAGCGATGTCTACGTGGTGAACCTGCAGTCCGGCGCGACCAGGCACGTCACGCCGCACAAGGAACCGGCGGCCCATTCGGCCGCCACCTTCGACCCGGACTCGCAGCGACTGCTGTTCACCAGCAATGCCGACGGCGAGTTCGCGCGCATCATGGCCTACGACCTGCGCAGCGGCGCCGTGTCCGACGTGGAGAAGGCCGACTGGGACCTGCTGGACACGCGCTATTCGCGCAACGGCCGGCACCGCGTCAGCGTGGTCAACCGCGACGGCAGCATCGACGTGCGCATCTACGAGGGCGCAGGCAAGCCCGTGGCCCTGCCCAAGCTGCCCGGCGGCGAGATCCGCCAGGTGACGTTCTCCGAAAGCGGCAAGCGGATGGCCTTCTACCTGAACGGCGACCGTTCCCCCAACAACCTGTATGTGCACGATTTCGGGACCGGCAAGACCACCCAGCTCACGCGCAGCCTGAGCAAGGATATCGATCCGAACGACCTGGTGGACGCGGAAGTGGTGCGCTTCCGCTCCTTCGACGGCACCGTGATCCCGTCGATCTACTACAAGCCGAAGGGCGCCGCGCCCAATGCCAAGGTGCCCGCCGTGGTGCTGGTGCACGGCGGGCCGGGCGGGCAGACCATGCGCGGCTACAGCGCCCAGGTCCAGTACCTGGTGAACCACGGCTACGCGGTGCTGGGCATCAATAACCGCGGCAGCTCCGGCTACGGCAAGACCTTCTTCCGCGCCGACGACCGCAAGCACGGCCTGGAGCCGCTGTGGGATTGCATCGAAGCCAAGACCTGGCTGGCCAGCCAGGGCTATATCGATCCCGAGCGCATCGCCATCATGGGCGGCAGCTACGGCGGCTACATGACCCTGGCCGCGATGGCCTTTCGCCCGGAGGCCTTCAAGGTCGGCATCGACATCTTCGGCGTCTCCAACTGGATCCGCACGCTGGAGAGCATTCCGCCGTACTGGGAGGCGCAGCGCAAGGCGCTGTACGACGAGATCGGCGACCCGGTGAAGGACAAGGACTTCCTGACCGCGACCTCGCCGCTGTTCCACGCCGATAAGATCCGCAAGCCGCTGCTGGTGATCCAGGGCGCCAACGACCCGCGCGTGATCAAGCCGGAGAGCGACGAGATCGTCGAGGCGGTGCGCAAGAGCCAGGTGCCGGTCGAGTACATCGTGTTCCCGGACGAGGGCCATGGCTTCTCGAAGAAGAAGAACCAGGCCGAGGCCAGCGCGAAGATCCTGGCCTTCCTGGACAAGTACCTGAAGCCTTGAGCAGAGGCGCGCTCTAACAACGGCAATGCCGCCCGGTCCCCCGGGCGGCATTGTCTTTTTGGCAGGGCCGGCTATCCGCTTGCCGGCACTGTGGATGGGTTAATAACGGTAGGGATTGTCCGGACGCTGGTCGCGGCGGTTGCGGACGCCGTCGCCATCGCGGTCGCGGTCGCGTTCGTTGCGCACGCCGTCGTTGTCCAGGTCGCGGTCGTAGCGGTTCGGCACGCCGTCGCGGTCGGTGTCACGGTAGCGCTGGCGCTCGTAGCGGTCGGGGATGCCGTCGCGGTCGCGGTCATAGCGCGGACCGTCGTAGCCGTAGTGGCCCCGGCCGGCGTACACCGGCTCGTAGCCGCGGCGCTCCAGGCGGTCGGGCACGCCGTCGCGGTCACGGTCCGGGCCGTACGGGGTCCAGCGCGCCGGCTCCAGGTACCAGCCGCCGCGGCCCTGGCGCCAGCTCGGCGCCGCGTAGGCATAGCCCGGACGGGCGGCGATGTAGTGGCCCGGCACCCAGTCGTGGCGATGGCCGCGCCATTCCCAGTAACCCGGCGCCCAGACGTAGCCGTGGCGCGGACCGGGGATGCGTTCGTAGACCGGCGCCGGCGGCGCCGAACCGATCACCACTTCGAAGTGGGCCTGCGCCAGCGCGGGCAGCGGGGCAGTGGCGGCGCCGAGTGCGATCAGGGCGGCAAGGGCGAGGGTGGATTTCATGTTCGGTCTCCAGATCCAAAAGCGGATGATTAAATATAGCGCTCCGGAATCGGGAAGTGGGCCTTTGAAGCAGATGCTTACAACTGAAACAGTTCAGCAGGGCGGGCGCGCAACACCCGCCGGTGCTTCCTTGGCTCAGCGGCCGGCGAGCAGCGGCTGCGCCTTCTCTGCCGCCGTCAGGCGCCTGGCGGTGACCGTCACCACGGCGACCTTGCCGGAAGTGGCGACCGCGGCCGGATCGGCGCCGTACGGGCGGGCCTGGGCTTCGGGAATGGCGGCGCCCAGGTAGCTGGCCGGGACGGCCATGGCGGCGGTGAAGAGGAAGACGGCTTCCATGTGCTTGAGGATGTTCATGGCCTTGCTCCTTGCTGCGTGCGGGTTGTCGATGTGTGCACTGTAGGCCGGGCGCCGCGCCATCTCCAGCCGCATGCGACGAGACGCGGAAATCGGGGGATGACCGGCGCAAAAGCCTGCGCGAGCCCGCGCGCGATTCGCCATGGACCCGGCCGTTTTCCACCGCCCCCCGCTAGCGCCGGGCATGACCAGCCTCTTCATCACCATGTTCGACCAGTTCGCCGCCAGCCGCACCGCCCGGCGGCGGGCCCGCAACCTGCGCGCCGGGGCGCGGCCGGCGCGCCGGACGGCCTTCCGGCCGACGCTGCCGCGCGTGAACGGGTGGCTGCTGGCCGTGGCGGGCATGGTCCTGGCCGGCGCGCTGGCGCTCGGGATACATGCGCGCCGCCTGGCGGTGGGGGCCGACGGTGCGCCGGTGTCGCCGGCCCTGGCGGCCCTGCAGCCTGTCCTGGGCGGCGTGCGCCTCGAGGTGCCGGCGGCGGGCGGCGTCACCCTGGTCCGGCATGGCGGCGCCGCGCTGCTGATGGCGTCCGGCACCCGTGCGGAACCCGCGCAGCGCATCGACCTGTGCACCCAGGTGCTCGATCCGGCACGCCCGCAGCTGCTGCCCCTGCGCATCGGCTATCCGCTGGAGCAGACCGGCGGCGCGCCTGCGCGCAACCTCCTGCTGGGTGCGAACCTGCCGCGCGTCACGGTGGCGGGGCAGGCGCCATCGGGCCTGACGATTTCCTGGCTGGCCGGAGGGGGCGCGGCCTGGATCGGCGACGCCACACAAGGGGCGATCCAGCGCGGCAACCGCGCCGGGGCGCCGCTCGGCCGCGGCGGCTGGCTGGTATGGCAGGGCGAAGCCTTGCGCTTCCTGCATCGCGCCAGCCGCAGCTGCCCGCAGGCCGGCGAGCTGCTGGTGCAGCGTTACCGTCCTGATGCCGGAGCGGCGGGTGCGGCCCTGGTGCAGGCCTTTCCCGCTGCCGGCGAGCCGCTGTCGCTGCGCCTGCCGCCGGGCAGCTACCAGGTGCCGGCGGCGCCGGCGCCGGGCATGGAAGACCAGGCCCTGTTTGACCAGTTGCGCGCACGCGGCCTGCTGCGCATGCGCCAGGACGGCTTGATCGAACTGGCCCCGCGCGACCTTGCGGCGTGGCAAGCAGCCGACGCCGGTGCACGCGCGCCGCTGCCGGGGTGGGACAGGCTGACCCTGGACCAGGGCGACCGCAGCTTGCTGTCGCGCCTGTACCGGCGCGCCGACGGCGCCTACGTCCGCGAGCAGGTGCGGATTTTTAATAGCGAGCGGCGCCTGGTGGCCTGGCGGGTGCGTTCCGGCAGCCAGGTACGGTGGCAGGCCACGCTCGCGGACGCGCCGGCCCCGGGCGCCGAAGGCTTGCCGGTTGCCGCGATGCGCCTGTTCGCGCGCCTGCCGGAGGGATGGGCGCCGTGGACGCGGGTGGCCGGCTGGGACGGCGGACGCGGCGGAAACCGCCTGACGCTGCGCGCCCCGGCGCTGCGCGGTCCGGCCGAGCTGCTGCTGGCCGGACGCCTGTTGCGGGCCGAAGGGGCGCGCGTCACGATCGTCGGCGCCTGCGACGGACGCGCCTGCCTCGACCGCGAGATGGTCCAGCAC
>CBIHLT010000189.1:0-10415 GCA_966210615.1 uncultured Massilia sp. | reverse complement strand
AACATCAGCGAGGCCTTGTCGTTGCCCGCGCCGTAGCTCAGCGAGAAGTCCTTGTTCTTGCCGTCGCCTTTTTCGTTCTGGCCGGTGTACAGGCTCAGCTGGCCGCCTTCCATCGACTTCTTGAGGACGAAGTTGATGACGCCGGCGATCGCATCGGAACCATAGATCGACGAGGCGCCGTCCTTCAGCACGTCCACGCGCTCGATCATCGACGACGGGATGGTCGACATGTCGGTGAAGCCGGCCACGCTCTGGGTCCAGCGCTTGCCGTTGACCAGCACCAGCACGCGCTGGCCGCCCAGGTTGCGCAGGTTGGCGTACTGGCCGCCGTTCTCGCGGTTCGAGGTCAGGGCGCCGCCCTTGCTGAACGAGGGCGAGCCGGCCGAGGACAGGTTGTTGATGATGTCGCCGACGGTCACGAGGCCGGACTTCTGGATCTGCTCCTGGGTCATCACCTGAATCGGTTGTGCCGTTTCGAGGTCGACCTGGCGGATGCGCGAACCGGTCACTTCGACGCGCGCCAGACTCGGGGCTGCATCTTGCGCAAGTGCGGTCATCGAATGCAGTGCGACGGCTACCGCCACTGCGATCTTGGTACGTTGTTGCATGTGCTCTCCATGCGCCTTCCGTTCAGGAAGACGATTCTCTTGTGTTATAAAAATTGTAACGAGTGCGCACGGGCTCGACGCGGGTAGCAGTGTTGCCGCTGTGCATACACATATGCATCACATCATTTTGTAATCAAATGTGTCAATATGCGGTCAGGATATTTCTATCCAAAAAACAACACTTAACAAAAAGAAATTATGGCGTGACAATCCAGCAATGAAATGCGGGGATTTTGCAGTGGAGGCAAAGAAAAGAATGGGACGTAAGGAAACAGCGCACTAAAATGCGGAGTGCGCTGTATTGACGTCTTTTTTATCGATCTGCTGCCTATCGTCAGCTTACTTGTCGATAATTTATTTGATGTTGTCTCCGAAGCATGCCTGCCACAAGCGCAGCACGCTGTCCGGATGGGCGCCGACCAGGGCGTGGTCGACCCTGGCCTTGTCCTGCCCCTGCAGGCGCACCTGGTGCTGGAGGCGGCGCATGGCGCGGTAGGCGTCGGCCACCTGGGCGCCCAGCCCGGCATCGATCAGGCCCAGTTCGCCGCACACGCGCAGCAGGGCGATGTTGCCGGCATTTGCCGTCAGTTGCGGCCAGGCGCAGGCGTGGCGCAGCACCAGGTACTGGACGATGAACTCGATGTCGATCATCCCGCCGGGATCGTGCTTGAGGTCGAACAGCTCGCTGCGGTTGACGTTGGCGTCGCGCATGCGGCGGCGCATGTCCATCACTTCACGCTTCAGCTCGGCCTCGCGGCCGCTCCTGTCCTTGCGCAGCACCTGCTCGCGGATGGCCTCGAAACGGGCGCCGATGGCGGCGTCGCCGGCGCAGAAGCGGGCGCGCGTCAAGGCCTGGTGCTCCCACAGCCAGGCCGAGCTGTCCTGGTAGCGCTCGAAAGCGGCCAGCGAGGACACCAGCATGCCGCTGGCGCCGTCCGGACGCAGCGCGATGTCGACGTCGAACAGGATGCCGGCCGCGGTGTGGGCCGTCATCCAGGTGATGAAGCGCTGCGCCAGCTTGGCGTAGTTCGAGGGCGCCATGTCGTCGTCGTCGTCGAACAGGAAGATCACGTCGAGGTCGGAGACATAGCCCAGCTCCTTGCCGCCCAGCTTGCCGTAGGCGATGACGGCGAAGCGCGGCTCCTCGCGGTGGCGGGTGGCCACCGTGCGCCAGGCGTGCTTGACGCCGGCGCCGACGATGGTGTCGGCCAGGGCCGAGAGGTGGTCCGCCAGGCGCTCGACCGACAGCTCGCCGGCCAGGTCCAGGGCCAGCAGGCGGAACAGCTGGGCGTGGTGGCTTTCGCGCAGGATGTCGAGCTGGCGCTCGGTGTCGCCCTGCGCCTCGTTCAGCTGCTGGTCGAGGGTCGCGGCCAGCTGGGACAGGTCGTCCGCCCCGTTGTTGCGGTCGTCGAGCAGCTCGTCGAGCAGGATCGGATGCTGGGTCAGGAAGGTGGCGGCCCAGCCGCTGGCGTTGATCATGCGGATCACGCGCTCGAGCGTGTGCGGGTATTCGGTCAGCAGCGACAGGTAGGCCGAACGGCGCGCGATGGCCTCGAAGAAGTCGAGCAGGCGGCCCAGGGTGGCGGTGTGGCTGCCGATGCCGGCTTCGCGCACCACGGTGGCGATCTGGGGCAGGGCGGCGTCGAGCAGGGTCAGCAGGCGCAGGCGGCTGGCGTCCGGCAGGCTGGCCAGGCGCGGGCCCTGCAGGGTGGCGACCACGCGCCCGGCCCCGCCTTCGGGGTCGTCGAAGCCCAGCTGGGCCAGGCGCGCGCCCAGTGCCTCGCGGTTTTCCGGGTCGTCCGCCAGGGCCGGGGCATCGGGATCGGCGCCTTCGCCCTTTTCACCCTTTTCGCTCTTGTCCGCGAAGATCGCGTCGAACTGGGCGGCCACGAAGGCGCGCTGCTCTTCCATGCGCGCCAGCAGCGTGGCCTCGTCCGGCAGGCCCATCATGCGCGCCACCAGCAGGCGGTCGGATTGGCTCGCGGGCAGGGTGTGGGTCTGGGCGTCCTCCAGGTATTGCAGGCGGTGCTCCAGGTTGCGCAGGAAGGTATAGGCCTGCAGCAGCTGCGCCACCGTGTCCGGCGGCAGCAGCTCGCGCTCGGCCAGCAGGCGCAAGGTCGTCCGGGTGGAGCGCTCGCGCAGCGCCGGGTCGCGCCCGCCGCGGATCAGCTGGAACACCTGGGCCAGGAATTCGATCTCGCGGATGCCGCCGCGGCCCAGCTTGACGTTGTGGCTGCGCTCGGGATGCAGGCGCTCCTGGCGCTTGACCTCGGCGCGGATCTGGGCATGCATGTTGCGGATCGCATCGATCACGCCGAAGTCGAGGTAGCGGCGGAACACGAAGGGCCGCACGATCGCGTCCAGCGCCGCGATGTCGTCAAGCTCGCCGGTCACGGCGCGCGCCTTGACCCAGGCGTAGCGTTCCCATTCGCGGCCCTGGACGATCAGGTATTCCTCGACCATGGCCAGGCTGGCCGCCAGCGGGCCGGACTTGCCGTTCGGGCGCAAGGCCATGTCGACGCGGAAGGTGAAGCCGTCCTCGATCACCTCGGACAGGGCGGCGATCAGGCGCTTGCCCAGGCGGATGAAGAATTCGTGGTTGGACAGCTGGCGCTGGCCGGGGCCGGCCGCGGTCTCGCCGTCCTCCGGATAGACGAAGATCAGGTCGATGTCCGAGGAAACATTGAGCTCGCCGCCACCCTGCTTGCCCATGGCCAGCACCATCATGCTTTGGGGACGGCCGGATTCCTCGCCCATCGGAACGCCGTGGGCGGCCTCCAGCTCGGCGCGCAGGAGCGCCGCATGGGTCTGGATGGCGAAGTCGGCGAAGGCGGTCATGGCCGTCACCACCTCGTCCAGGTCGGCGCGCCCGTCCAGGTCGCGCTCGATGATGGCCGACACGAGCAGGTTGCGCACCCGGCGCATGGCGCGCTCCGGCGGCAGGCCGGCGGCCAGCTCATGGTCCAACAGCGCGCGGAAGTCGGCCTGGGCCAGCGATAATGGGGTCAGCCCGGCCAGTTGGGCGGCCCGGGTGGGCGCGGCATCGAGCCAGCGTTGGTAAAAGCGCGACGCGCACGCCGGGGAAGCAGGGTTCATCTTTAATCCGTGAAAGTGTTGCGTTCCGGCAGGCGTGCTATGCGGTAGAATTGCCCGCCATGCTGCCCAGGGTCAGCATGATGGTAAGGTAGACGCCGCGACTGTTGCAAGCGATGTTGTTGGTAAAGAATTAATCCGGGAGGGCCGCCGCGTCGGACTCCCTAACGGCGAGCCTTGAGTTGAGCATTTTGATGGACAACCAGGAACCGCAGGCAGCGCCTGCGCACCTGCCGCTTGCCGTGCGCTGGCGGCGGCTGCGCGCCGCCTATCGGGTGGCGAACCTGGCTTCCCACCACGTCCTCGGCTTCGCCATCAAGCTCTTCCTGCTGGTCTATTTCTCGCTCGCCGTGCTGTTCCTGGTGCTGCGCTATGCGGTGCTGCCGAACATCGATATGTACAAGGGCGACATCGAGCGCGCCGCCAGCCGCGCGCTGGGCGGGCGGGTCACCATCGCCGCCATCGACGCTTCCTGGAAGGGCCTGCGCCCCGCGCTCGCGCTGCGCGACGTGCGCCTGCACGACCGCGCCGGGCGCCAGGCGCTGGCGCTGCCCGGGGTATCGGCCGTGCTGTCCTGGTGGACCGTGGCCGCCCTCGAGCCGCGCCTGGAGCAGCTCGAGATCCGCGATCCGCGGCTGAGCATACGGCGCGGCCGCGACGGCGTGATCGAAGTGGCCGGCGTGCGCCTGGACCCGAAGAGCGAGGACAAGGGCGGCGCCGACTGGCTGTTCCGCCAGCGCGAGATCGTGATCCGCGGCGGCCAGGTGGACTGGACCGACGAGCTGCGCGGACGCGAGACCCTGCGCCTGGGCGACGTCACCTTTGCCCTGCTGAACCGCTGGGGCACCCACCACGCCGCCCTGCGCGCCACCCCGCCGCGCGCGCTCGGCCGCCCGGTCGAGCTGCGCGCCCAGTTCCGCCACCGCTTCGGCGCGCGACCCTCCGACTTCACCCGCTGGAAAGGCGAGCTGTACGCCGAGCTGCGCGACGCCGACCTGGCCGGCTGGAAGCGCCATATCGATTATCCGGTCCAGCTGACCCGGGGCCGCGGTTCCCTGCGCGCCTGGATCAGCGTGGACCAGGCGCGCCTGGCCGGCTTTACCGCCGACCTGGCCCTGGCCGACGTCGCCGCGCGCCTGGGCCAGGACGCGGCCCCGCTGGCGCTGGCGCGCCTGAGCGGCCGCCTGTCCGCGAGCGAGGAAATGATTGCAGGTAAAGAGGACGGCAAGCCCACCTTCGGCGCCCACGGCCATACGGTCAGCCTGGAAAACCTGGCGGTGGTCACGCGCGACGGCCGCGCGCTGCCGCCGGCCACCCTGGAGGAAACCTGGCGCCCGGCGCGTGGCGGCCGCCCGGAGCAGGGCAGCCTGAGCGCGCGCCACCTGGACCTGGGCGCGCTGGCGGTGCTGGCGCAATCGATGCCGATCACGCCGCTGCAGCGCCAGCTGCTGGCCGACTATGCGCCGCGCGGCCGCCTGGTGGACGTCACCGCCGAGTGGACCGGACGCTTCCCGCAAGTCAGCGGCTACCGCATCCGCGGCGAGGTCGAGGGCCTGGGCCTGAACCCGCAGGCGGCGCGCCCGGCCCAGCCGGCCCGCATCGGCACGGTGGCGGTGCCGGCGCGCGCGGCGATGCCGGGCTTCGACAACCTGAGCGGCAGCATCGACGCCACCGAGCGCGGCGGTTCGGTGGACCTCGACGCCCGCCAGTTCGCGCTGCGCATGCCGGCCTGGTTCGCCGAGCCGGCCATGGGCTTCGACCGCCTGCTGCTCAAGGGGCGCTGGAACTACGAGCCGGCGCGCCAGCTGCTGGTCGAGGTCGAGAATTTCGAATTCCACCAGGGGCCGCTCAACGCGAAGATCGCGGGCCGCCACCTGCTGCCGCTCGGGCCCGGCCACGGCCCGGGCAATGCCGACTTCACCGGCAAGCTGGACGGCTTCGAGATCGGCCAGATCGGCCGCTTCCTGCCGCTGGCCACGCCCGAGAACCTGCAGCACTGGCTGACCGGCGCGCTGCAGGGCGGGCGCCTGCGCGACGCCAGCCTGCGCCTGCGCGGCGACCTGGCCGAGTTCCCGTTCCGCGCCGCCAGCCTGGCCGAGCGGGCGCGCGGCGAGTTCCGCGTCGCCGGCCGCCTGGAAAACGCGCGCCTGGAATACGCGCCCGGCCACCGCCATCCGGACGGCACGCCGCTGTGGCCGCTGGCCGAGCAGATCAACGGCCGCATCGAATTCGACCGCGCGCGCATGGAAATCCGCGGCGACACCCTGCGCACCCTGGGCGTGGCGCTGTCGAACGTGAAGGCCGTGATCCCGGACCTGGGCGCGCACGAGCACATGATGCTGGAAATCGACGGCAACGCCGCCGGCCCGATGCAGGAATTCCTGCGCTATGTGGCCGTCACGCCGGTGCTGGAATGGATCGCTCACTTCACCGAGGAAACGCGCGCCTCCGGCAATGCGCGCCTGGGACTGAAGCTGCGCATGCCGCTGCACCACCTGCCCGAGACCAAGGTCCAGGGCAGCCTGCAATTGCTGGGCAACGACGTGAGCCTGTTCCCGGAGCTGCCGCCGCTGCAGGCGGCGATGGGCCGGATCGACTTCTTCGAGCGCGGCGTCAGCCTGAACGGCGTGGGCGCGAGCTTCCTGGGCGGGCCGCTCGGCCTGTCGGGCGGCAGCCAGCGCGACGGCAGCATCGCGATCCGCCTGGGCGGCACCCTGTCGGCCGAAGGCATGCGCCGCACCGCGCCCATGCCGGAGCTGGCGCGCCTGGGCCAGCGCCTGTCGGGCAGCACGCGCTATACGGGCGCGGTGGTGGTCAAGGATGGGCGCCGCACGGTCACCCTGGACTCCAGCCTGGCCGGGCTGGGCCTGGAGCTGCCGGCCCCGCTCAACAAGCCGCAGGCCGACAGCCTGCCGCTGCATTTCACCCTGGCGGGCGAGCCCAATGTGAACGGGCTGGGCCGCGACGAGATCCGGGTAAGCCTGGGCCAGAACCTGGCGGCGCGCTACCTGCGCGAAAAACAGGCCGACAAGCCGGCCGATAAGCCAGGACAGGGGCGCAGCCCCTGGATCGTGACCCGCGGCGGCATCGGCGTCAACGTGCCGGCGCCCGAGCCGGACAGCGGCCTGATGCTCAACGTGAACATGAAGGCGCTCAACATCGACCAGTGGATCGCGGCCGGGCGCGCGATCGCCGGCGAGGACGGGCCGGCGGGCGGCACGCCGGGCGCGGGCGGCGGCGTGGCGCAGTACGTGTTGCCTTCGGTTATGAGCGGCAGGGTGGGCGAGGTGACGCTCGGCGAGCGCAAGCTGGCCGACGTGGTGGCCGGCGTGACCCACCAGCGCGACACCTGGCAGGCCAGCATCCATTCGCGCCAGGCGGTCGGCTACGTGACCTGGGCCGACGCCTCCAGCGGCGTGGGCAAGGTGACCGCGCGCCTGGCTTCGCTCGTGATTCCCCCGTCGGCCGAGGCCGAGGTCAAGGACCTGCTCGAATCGAACCGGGGCGCCGGCGCCACCATTCCTTCGCTCGACATCGTGGCCGAGCATTTCGAGCTGTTCGACAAGCGCATGGGCCGCCTGGAACTGCACGCCAGCAACGTGCAAGCCCTGGCCGGGCGCGAATGGCGCATCGACCGCCTGGCGCTGGACAATCCGGACGGCCAGCTGAAGGCCGCCGGCCGCTGGCTGACCAAGGACGGCAAGAGCAACACCAGCCTCAATTTCTCGCTCAACATCGATGACGCCGGGCGCCTGCTGGACCGCCTGGGCTTCCCGGAAACCCTGCGCCGTGGCAAGGGCAAGATGTCGGGCGACATTTCCTGGGCCGGGCTGCCGTACGCGATGGACATCCCCAGCCTGTCGGGCCAGATCGAGATGAATGTCGAGTCCGGCCAGTTCCTGAAGCAGGACCCGGGCGCGGCCAAGCTGCTGGGCGTGCTCAGCCTGCAGGCCTTGCCGCGCCTGCTCAAGCTCGATTTCCACGACGTGTTCTCGGAGGGCCTGGCCTTCGACGGCATCAGCGCCAACGCCATGATCCAGCGCGGCGTGCTGCGCACCGACAACCTCAAGATGCATGGCGTGGCCGCCACCGTGCTGATGGACGGCACGGCCGACATCGCCAACGAATCGACCAACCTGCGCGTGGTGGTGATCCCGGAATTCAACCTCGGGACCGGCCCGCTGGTCTACGGCCTGGCGGTGAACCCGGTGATCGGCCTGGGCGGCTTCCTGGCCCAGCTGTTCCTGCGCGCGCCGGTGATGAAGGCGCTCACCTACCAGATGCAGATCACGGGGCCGTGGAAGTCCCCGACCATTACCAAGCTCGAGAACCCGCCGCCCGCCGCGGCCGCGGCAGCGGCCGCCGCGCGCGCCAATGCGAAGAAGGAGTGACGAATGACGATTGTTGCCGCAGTACAGATGGTGTCAACCCCGCAGGTCAGCGACAACCTGGCCACCGTGCGCCGCCTGGTGGGCGAGGCCGCCGCCAGGGGCGCCGGCCTGGTGGCCTTGCCCGAATACTGGCCGATCATGGGCATGAGCGACGCCGACAAGGTGGCGCATGCCGAGCAGCCGGGCAACGGCCCGATCCAGGATTGCATGGCGGGGCTGGCGCGCGAGCACGGCGTCTGGCTGATCGGCGGCACCCTGCCGCTGGTGTCGCAGGAGGACGGCAAGGTGCTCAACACCACCCTGGTCTACGATCCGCAGGGGCGGGCGGTGAGCCGCTACGACAAGATCCACCTGTTCGGCTTCAACAAGGGCAGCGAATCCTACGACGAGGCGCGCACCATCGTGCCGGGCGAAACCATCGGCGGCTTCGAGGCGCCATTCGGCCGGGTCGGCCTGTCGATCTGCTACGACCTGCGCTTCCCGGAACTGTTCCGCGCGATGGGCGAATGCGCCCTGATCGTGGTGCCGGCCGCCTTCACCCACACCACCGGCCGCGCGCACTGGGAAGTGCTGCTGCGCGCGCGCGCCATCGAGAACCAGTGCTATGTGCTGGCGGCGGCCCAGGGCGGCCTGCACGAGAACGGCCGCCGTACCTTCGGCCACAGCATGCTGATCGATCCGTGGGGCGAAGTGAAGTCGGTATTGCCTGAAGGCGAGGGCGTGGTCAGCGGCGAGCTGGATCCGGCTTTCCTGGCCGGGGTGCGCGAAAGCCTGCCGGCCTTGCGGCACAGGAAGATGTAGGCAAGTCCCGACCGCACAAGCCAGGGGCCGCTCGCGGCCCTTTTTTCATGGGCCTGCGCAATGACTGGCGCCCGGGCCCATGTCATCCTTGACCTGTTTCCACGTGGACCGCCGCAACTAGCTGCTTGCCTGTCCATGGCCAGGGGCATTGCCTACCTGCCGGCCGCAGCCGTTTCTCCTGTCCTGTACGAAGCGGTGGGATATGGCACAATGCCCATTCCACAAGAGAGACCGAACGCAAAATGACTCCATTCGAACCGAACCTTTCCTCCATCGCCGTCGCGCGCGATGTGCTGTTGACGCCTTTCGGCCTCGACGAGGGCAAGCTGCTGGGCGCGCTGGGTACGATGTTCACGCACAAGGTCGATTACGCCGACCTGTATTTCCAGTTCACCAAGAGCGAGGGCTGGAGCCTGGAAGAGGGCATCGTCAAGACCGGCAGCTTCTCGATCGACCAGGGTGTCGGCGTGCGCGCCATCTCGGGCGACAAGACCGCCTTTTCCTATTCCGACGAGATTTCCGAGCGCGCGCTGCTGGACGCGGCGAGCGCCACCCGCACCATCGCGCGCGCCGGCGCCGGCCGCGTCAAGATCGCGGGCAGCACGCGCCCGACCGGCGGCCGTTCGCTCTACCTGCCGCATGACCCGCTGGCCTCCCTCGACGCCACCGAGAAGGTGCGCCTGCTCGAGCGCGTCGAGAAGATGGCGCGCGCCAAGGACCCGCGCGTGGTCCAGGTGATGGCCGGCCTGGCCGCCGAATACGACGTGGTGCTGGTGGTGCGCAGCGACGGCGTGCTGGCCGCCGACATCCGTCCGCTGGTGCGCGTGTCGCTGACCGTGATCGCGGAGCAGAACGGGCGCCGCGAAGTCGGTTCCTCGGGCGGCGGCGGCCGCTACGACTACGGCTACTTCACCGACGAGATCCTCGACTTCTACGCCACCGAGGCGGTCAAGTCGGCCTGCGTCAACCTGGAGGCGCGTCCGGCCCCCGCCGGCCCGATGACCATCGTGCTGGGACCGGGCTGGCCCGGCGTGCTGCTGCACGAGGCAGTCGGCCACGGCCTGGAAGGCGACTTCAACCGCAAGGGCTCGTCCTCCTACGCCGGCATGATCGGCCAGCGCGTGGCGGCCAAGGGCGTCACCGTGGTCGACGACGGCACCATCAAGGACCGCCGCGGCTCGCTCAACATGGACGACGAAGGCAACCCGACCCAGTGCACCACCCTGATCGAGGATGGCATCCTGAAGGGCTATATCCAGGACACCATGAACGCGCGCCTGATGAAGATGCCGATCACCGGCAACGCGCGCCGCGAGTCCTTCGCCCACCTGCCGATGCCGCGCATGACCAACACCTACATGCTGGCCGGCGACAAGGATCCGCAGGAGATCCTGGAATCGGTCAAGAACGGCCTGTATGCGGTGAACTTCGGCGGCGGCCAGGTCGACATCACCAACGGCAAGTTCGTGTTCTCGGCCAGCGAGGCCTACATGATCGAGAACGGCAAGATCAGCTATCCGGT
>CBIHLT010000188.1:0-10468 GCA_966210615.1 uncultured Massilia sp. | reverse complement strand
AACGAGATCGAATCGATCCACGACAAGGACCAGTTCCTGATCCCGTTCATCAACGTCCTGACCGACCCTGACTTCAAGACCGGCACGCTGGAAGCGGACCAGAAGCTGCTGAAGTCGATCATCGTGTTCGCCTGCATGATGGAAGGCCTGTTCTTCTACGTCGGCTTCACCCAGATCCTGGCGCTGGGCCGCCAGAACAAGATGACCGGCGCCGCCGAGCAGTACCAGTACATCCTGCGCGACGAGTCGATGCACGTGAACTTCGGCATCGACCTGATCAACACGATCAAGATGGAAAACCCGCAGCTGTGGACCCCGGCCTTCCGCGACGAGATCAAGGAACTGTTCCTGAAAGCCGTCGAACTGGAATACCGCTACGCCGAAGACACCATGCCGCGCGGCGTGCTGGGCCTGAACGCCCCGATGTTCAAGGGCTACCTGCGCTTCATCGCCAACCGCCGCGCCGTGCAGATCGGCCTGGATCCGCTGTTCCCGAACGAAGAGAACCCGTTCCCGTGGATGAGCGAGATGATCGACCTGAAGAAGGAGCGTAACTTCTTCGAGACCCGCGTGACCGAGTACCAGACCGGCGGTACCCTGAGCTGGGACTGACCGGCGTCCACACGCACCCCGAGAACGCCCGCCTGGCCGACGCCAGCCGGGCGTTTTTTCATGCCCGGCCGGGCGCCTGAAGAAAACGCCGATCCGGCGTACCATGTCCGATCCAGCTCTTCAGGAGGACCCGACGATGAACCCAGCGCTGAACCAGCGGATCGTGCTCGCTTCCCGCCCACAAGGCTTGCCGCGGCCGGAGAACTTCCGGATCGTCGAGGAGCCGGTTCCCGTGCCAGGCCACGGCGAGCTGCTGCTGGAAATCCTCTACCTGTCGCTCGACCCCTACATGCGCGGGCGCATGGACGACGCGAAGTCCTACGCCAGGCCGGTCGGCATCGGCGAGGTGATGGAGGGCGGCACGGTGGCGCGGGTCGCCGCGTCGCGCCACGGCGGCTTCGTGGCGGGCGACATCGTCCTGTCGCATTCGGGCTGGCAGCGCTATGCGCTCTCGAATGGCGAGAACCTGCGCAAGCTCGATCCGGCCCTGGTGCCGCCCACCACGGCGCTGGGTGTGCTGGGCATGCCGGGATTCACCGCCTGGGCCGGCATGCGGGAGATCGGCCGCCCGAAGCCCGGCGAGACGGTGGTCGTGGCCGCGGCCAGCGGCGCGGTCGGCTCGGTGGTGGGGCAGATCGCCCGCATCCGCGGCGCCCGCGCCGTGGGCATCGCCGGTGGGCCGGACAAATGCGCCTTCGTGCACGACGAGCTGGGCTTCGACGCCGTCATCGACCACCGCGCGCCCGATTTCGCCGCCAGGCTGGCGGACGCCTGCCCGCAGGGCATCGACGTGTATTTCGAGAATGTCGGCGGCAAGATCTGGGATGCGGTGTTCCCGCTCCTGAACGAATTCGCCCGCGTTCCCGTGTGCGGCCTGATCTCCCAGTACAACGCCTTGCCGCAGGCCGAACCGGGACCGGACCGCCTCGCGCTGCTGATGCGTGACGTGCTGAAGAAAAGCCTGCTGATCCGCGGATTCATCCAGCGCGAATTCGCCGACCTGCGGCCCGAGTTCCTGCGCGAGGCGGAGCAGTGGATCGCCAACGGCAAGCTGCGCTACCGGGAAGACATCGTCGACGGGCTGGAGCGTGCACCCGCAGCCTTGATCGACCTGCTGCAAGGACGCAATTTCGGCAAGCTGATCATCAAGGTGGCTGAGCACGCCGCACCTTATTCGTAGGAAGTAAAACTACATTTATGGCTAAAGTTGGTTGAATTGCCGCTTTCCTTCGTGTTACTTTACTACAAAGGATCGCTATTACAACAACCAGCTGGAGGAGCCGTGCTCAAATTCGTAGTCGCCATTTCTGCCCTGACGACCGCCCTGTGCGCCCATGCCGCGCCATACCAGATCCAGCATGTGGAACCGCTGAACTGGTGGACAGGCATGAAGCGCACCGACCTCCAGCTGATGGTGCACGGCGAGCGGATCGCCGAACTGCAGCCGAAACTTTCCTACCCCGGCGTGCGCATCGTCGGCAGCGAGCGCACCGACAACCCGAACTTCCTGTTCGTGAACCTCAAGATCGAGCGCTCGGCCAAGCCCGGCGAATTTACGCTCCAGTTCATGCGCGGCAAGGAAGCCGTGGCCAGCCATCCCTACCGGCTCGAGCAGCGCCGCCCGGGTTCGGCGCAGCGGCGCGGCTTCGATTCGACCGATGCGATCTACCTGATCATGCCGGACCGCTTCTCCAACGCGAATCCGGCCAACGACGTGGCAGGCATGCTGGAAGGTGCCGACCGCAAGCAGCCCAATGTGCGCCACGGCGGCGACCTGGCCGGCATGCAGGCGCAGCTCGACTATATCCGCGGCCTCGGCTTCACCATGATCTGGCCGACGCCGCTGCTGGAGAATAATCAGCCGGCCTACTCCTACCACGGCTATTCGCTGACCGATTACTACAAGATCGACCCGCGCTTCGGCAGCAACGAGGACTTCCGCAACTACGTAAAAGCCGCCAACGAACGCGGCATCGGCCTGATCCACGACGTGGTGCTCAACCACATCGGCACCGGCCACTGGTGGATGCAGGACATGCCGGCCAGGGACTGGATCAACCACGGCAAGACCTTCAAACCGACCAACAACCAGCACACGGTCGCCCAGGACATCCACGTGGCGCCGGAAGAGAAGGCGCGCTTCTTCGACGGCTGGTTCGTCGAGACCATGCCGGACCTGAACCAGCGCAACAAGCTGGTGGCGCGCTACCTGATCCAGAACACCCTGTGGTGGATCGAGTACGCGAACCTGGCGGGCATCCGCGAAGACACCTATTCGTATTCCGACCCGGCCTTCCTCAACGAGTGGAACCGCGCCGTGTTCGACGAATACCCGAATCTCAACATCGTCGGCGAGGAGATGGACGCGCGGCCGCACATGGTCGCCTACTGGCAGAAGGGCGTGGTCAACCGCGACGGCTACCGGTCCGAGCTGCCGACCGTCATGGACTTCCCGCTGAGCGACACCGCGCCCCTGGCCCTCACCGCGCCGGAATCCAGCGGCCAGGGCCTGATCAGGATCTACGAGATCCTGGCGGCCGACTACCTGTACGCCGATCCGATGAAGCTGATGGTCTTCCCGGATAACCACGACCGCCCGCGCATCCTGGCCCAGGTCGACAACAACATCGACCTGGCCAGGACCAACCTGATCCTGATGGCGACCACGCGCGGCATCCCGCAAGTGTTCTACGGCACCGAAGTCCTGATCGGCAGCCCCAGGCAGCGCGAGGATGGCGTGCTGCGCGCCGACATGCCGGGCGGCTGGGCGGGCGACAAGGTCAATGCCTTCACGGGCGCCGGCCTGTCCGCCAGCCAGCGCGACATGCAACAGCTGGTGCGCACCCTGTTCAACTGGCGCAAGACCAGCTCCGCGGTCAAGCACGGCAAGCTGACCCACTACCTGCCCGCCGACGGGACCTATGTCTACTTCCGCCACGACGGCAAGCAGACAGTGATGGTGGTGCTGAACAAGAACGCGGGGCCGACCCAGCTGGACCTGAAGCGTTTCGCCGGCGTGATCGGCAAGGCGCGCCAGGCGCACAACGTCCTGACCGGCGCCAGCGTGGACCTGGAGGCGCCGCTGGCCCTGCCGGCCATGACCTCGGCGGTGATCGAGTGGTAGCAGGCGGCGGACGCCGCGTGCTGGTGGCGGGCGGCGTCGGCATCGACACCATCGTGCGCGTGCCGTCGCTGCCGCTGGCGATGGCCGATTCGATCCACGTGCCGCCCGTGATCGACTACGTGGCGCACACCGGGAACGGCGTGGCCCTGGGCCTGCTCGCCCTCGGCCACCGTCCGCTGCTGCTCGACTACATCGGCGAAGATCCCCAGGCCGAACTGGTGCTGGCCCGCTACCGCGAGCGCGGCCTGGAGTTCGACTACCTGGTCCACGAGAGCGGCACCCGGCGCAGCGTCAACCTGCTGGGGCCGGACGGACGCCGGCTGTCGCTCTACGACGGCCGCCATCCGGACACGCTGCGCATGCCGCGCGCGTTCTACCTGCCGCGCATGCGCGAGGCCGAGCACGTCCACCTGAGCATCGTGCCCTGGACGCGCGAGCTCTTCGACGACGCCCAGGCGCTCGGCCTGCCGGTATCGACCGACCTGCACGACTGGGACGGCCGCACTCCTTATTACCACGACTTTGCCTGGCGCTCCGACCTGGTCTTCCTCAGCAGCGCCGTGCTGGGGGAGGGCGTATTCGAGGTGATGCGCGCGATTCTCCGCGAGGGCCGGGCGCAGGTGGTGGTGGCCACGGCGGGCGCCCAGGGCAGCTACGCGCTGGAACGTGGATCGATTGAAGTGCGGCACACGGCCGCGGCAAGGCTCGATCTGCCCGTGGTGGACAGCAACGGCGCGGGCGACGCCTTTTCGTCCGCCTTCCTGCATGCCTGGTGCGCCGGCCAGCCGATCGACGCCTGCATGCGCGCCGGCGCCGTCAGCGGGGCCTTCGCCTGCGCCTTCCACGGAACGGCCGAGCGCAGCCTCACCCAGGCCGAGCTGGCCCTGTATCTGGCAAACGGCTGACGGACCCGGCGCACTTGCCCTATCATGGCGGATTGCCATTTATCCAAATCGGGAGACGCCCCTTGCAAGCCAAGCCCTCGCCATTGCTCGCCCTGCTGCTCGTCGGTGTGGTAGCGATATCCAGCGCCCACGCCGCGCCACAATCCGTCAGTGGCCGCACTGTGTTCGACAACAACTGCGCCAGCTGCCATAGCGTCGACGCCAACCTGTCCTCGCGCGCCGGCCCGGGCCTGTTCGGCCTCGTCGGCCGCAAGGCCGCGGCGGTCCCCGGCTATAACTACTCGGCCGCACTGAGCAAGGCCGGGGCCGTCGGCAAGACCTGGTCCCGCGAGGAGCTGGACGTCTTCCTGCTCGATCCCGCCAGGGCCGTGCCGGGCACCACGATGCCGGTCGGCGTGCCGGACAAGGGGGCGCGCGCCGCGCTGATCGACTACCTGGCCGGTCTGCAGGGAAGCGTGACCGCCGCCGCAGCCACGCCGGCAGCCGCCGCTCCGGCCGAGCGCAACGGCGCCTGGGACGAGAACCAGCCCGGCAAGATCCATCACATCAAGCTCAGCGACCTGGCCAAGCCCTTCGCCACCACCAGTGCCGGCAACGGCCCGCGCGTCGAGGCCCGTCCGAACGGCTCCATGCCCGTGGTGCCAGGCGGATTCACGGTCGGCGTGTTCGCCAGCGATGCCGACAAGCCGCGCCTGCCGCTGCGCGCGCCCAACGGCGACCTCTTCCTGGCCGCCACCGCCAAGGGCGAGATCAAGCTGCTGCGCTCGAAGAAGGGCGACAAGGCCGACACCGCGGAGGTGTTCGCCAGCGGCCTGTCGCGCCCCTACGGCATGGCCCTTTGGCCATCCGGCGCCAACCCGCAATACCTGTACGTCGCCAACGTCAATTCGATCGTGCGCATCCCTTACCGCAACGGCGACCTGAAGGCGCGCGGCGAACCCGAGGTGGTGGTGCCGCACCTGAGCGACACCAGCGGCGGCCACACCACCCGCACCCTGGCCTTCTCGAAGGACGGCAAGACCCTGCTGCTGTCGATCGGCTCGGCGACCAACATCGCCACCGAGATCGGCGCCACGCCGCCGGAGCCGCTGCCGCAGTGGGAAGCGAAACACGGCGTCGGCGGCGCCTGGGGTGTGGAAACCGACCGCGCCGCCGTCATGGCCTTCGACCCGGACGGCCGCAACCGCCGCACCTACGCCACCGGCCTGCGCAACTGCGTCGGCATGCTGGTCTATCCGTCCACGGGCGACCTGATGTGCAACGTCAACGAGCGCGACGCGCTGGGCGACAACCTGCCGCCGGACTACGTCACCCGCGTCAAGCAGGGCGGCTTCTACGGCTGGCCGTGGTACTACATCGGCGACCATGAAGACCCGCGCCTGGCCGGCCAGCGCCCGGACCTGAAGGGCAAGACCATCGCCCCGGACGTGCTGCTGCAGGCGCACTCCGCGCCGCTGGGCATGGCGGTCTACCACGCGCCGAAAGGGGCGAAGAACGCCTTCCCGAAGGAATATGAAGGGGATGTGTTCGTGGCCCTGCACGGCTCGTGGAACCGCGGCGTGCGCACCGGCTACAAGGTGGTGCGCGTGTTCATGAAGAACGGCGTGCCGACCGGGCAGTACCAGGACTTCATGACCGGGATGGTGCTGAGCGACCGCGATGTGTGGGGCCGCCCGTCCGGCGTGGAAGTGGCGGCCGACGGCGCGCTGCTGGTGGTCGACGACGCCGGCGGCGTGGTGTGGCGCGTGGCGCCGAAGCGCTGAGAGCCACGCTCCGGGGACAAACTATTGCTGCATGGCCAGCGCGCCGGCGCGCCGGGCGCCATGCTCGCGCCACCCGGACAGCGGCAACGTTATGATCCCTCCAGGACCGCCGGCCTGGAGACCGCATGACCGACCGCTTTGCATTGCATTACCTGCCCGAGGCGTTTTCCGTCGCCGGGCAAAAGCTGATGGGCCGGCAGGCGGCCGGCGTCGGGCTGCTGCGCGCGGTCGCGCAGGCCGGCAGCCTGGCGGAAGTCGGCTGCTTCGCCGCCGGGCGCCACTACGCGGACGCCTTCGACGCGGCGCTGCGCGCGGACGGCTACCGCGGCATCACGCGCTGGATCGCGCCTTCCGCGCCCGAGGAGCTGGCGCATTTCGGCTGCCTCTACCATCCCGGCCCCGGCATCGAGCGCCTGGCCTGGCGGCGCCTGCAGGCCGGCGAGCGCCAGTACAGCCTGTGCGGCGTGGCCCACACCACCGCCAGCCACGAGATGATGAGCATGGTGGCCGACCTGCTGGTTGCGCCGGTGCGCGCCTGGGACGCCATCGTGTGTACTTCGCGCGTGGTGCGCGACAGCGTGCGCGTGCTGATCGAGGAGCAGGCCGCTTATCTGGGGGCGCGCCTGGGCGCGACCCGTTTCGAGCTGCCGCAGCTGCCCCTGGTTCCCCTGGGCGTGCATTGCGCCGAGCTGCAGGCCGACGAGGCGCAGCGTCTGGAAGCGCGTGCGCGCCTCGGCATCGGGCCGGACGAGGTGGCGGTGCTGTTCCTGGGCCGGCTGTCGCTGCACGCCAAGTCCCATCCGCAGCAGATGTTGTCGGCGCTGGAGCGCGCCGACAAGGGCGGGAAGAAGGTGCACCTGATCCTGTGCGGCTGGTTCGCCAGCGAAACGATCCGGGCGGCCTTCCGCGAGGCGGCCGCGCTGCTCTGTCCCTCGATCCGGCTGGTGGAGCTGGACGGGCGGATCGCGGAGCGCAAGCGCGACGCCTGGGCCGCCGCCGACATTTTCACCTCGCTCTCGGACAACATCCAGGAAACCTTCGGCCTGACGCCGGCCGAGGCCATGGCGGCGGGGCTGCCGTGCGTGGTGTCGGACTGGAACGGCTACCGCGACACGGTGCGCGACGGCGTCGACGGCTACCGCATCCCGACCATCATGCCCGGCCCCGGCGCGGGCGGCGACCTGGCGATGCGCTACGACGACGGGGTGGACAGCTTCGACATGTATTGCGGCCACACCAGCCAGGCGGTGGCGGTGGACGGCGCCGGCCTGGCCCAGGCCTACGGCAACCTGATCCGCGACGAGGGGCTGCGGCGGCGGATGGGCGAGAGCGGGCGAGCGCGTGCCAGGCAGGAGTTCGACTGGAGCGCGATTCTGGTGCGCTACTGCGAGCTGTTCGACGAGCTGGCGGAGCGCCGCCGCGCCGATCCCGTGCTCACGCCGCCGCTGCCGGACCATGCGCCGGACCGGCCGGACCCGTTCCGCCTGTTCGCCAGTTATCCGACCCGGCTGCTGACGGCGGCCTCGCTGGTGGAGCTGAAGCCGGACGCCTCGCTGGCGCTGGTGCGCGCCTACCGCGAGCTGGCGGTCAACCGCTACGCGGCATCGTCGCTGCCGACCCTGGAAGAGTTCGGGCTGATCTTCGGCGCCATCGGGCCGCGGCCGATGCAGGTCGAGGAGCTGATCGATACGCTGGGGCGCTGGGATCGTCCTACCTTGCTGCGCGGCCTGGCGTGGCTGTGCAAGATGGACATGCTGCGGATTACGGAGGGTTAGCCGAAAATCCGTCACCCCAGGACTCGGCGTCCCCCTCGGCCGGGCCCCAAGTTTGCATGAGCAGTGTGCCGCTACACTTGGGTTCCGGCCTTCCGGAACGACGGGCGTATGCCGGGGCTCAGGCAAGCTGAGTCGTACCTTTACGGCTGCTCGCCGCATCGAAGCTGTACGCCCCCGCACCGAACGCCACCACCTGCAGCAGGCCGCCCGCCATCGCGATGTTCTTCATCAGGTGGATCAGCTGGTTCTGGTCACCCACCGCGTTGTGGAACACAAAGGCCGTCACCACCGAGAACGCCGCCAGCAGCGCGGCCACCAGGCGCGTCCTGATGCCGAGCGCCAGCATCAGGCCGCCGCCCACTTCGATGGCCACCGCCGCCACCAGGCCGAGCGTGGCGAAGGGCAGGCCCACCGACTGGATGTAGCCGATGGTCGCGGCCGGCGCCAGCGCCTTGCCGACGCCGCTGACGAGGAAGATCGCAGCCATCAGGATGCGGCCGACGGCCGGGATCGCGGACTGGTTTGCGCTGTTGTTCAGGGTGGTGTTCATGGTCTTTCCTTTCGTGTCTGTCGTTGAGTGTTCGCTGATTCGAGCACTCGTTCGTGGAGTGCATGGATCCCATCTTAGGCAGAAGAAAGCGATCCAGGAAGCCTATATAATTCGATGACTTGTATCGATGGAGACGATAGATGCTCGACGGGATGTCCATGGACCAGCTGCGCACATTTATCGCCGCAGCCGACGAAGGCAGCTTCTCCGCCGCGGGCCGCAAGCTGCGCCGCGCGCAGTCGGTGGTGAGCCACACGCTCGCCAATCTCGAACTCCAGGTCGGCTTCGCGCTGTTCGACCGCACCGGCCGCTATCCGCAACTGACCGAGGCGGGCCGCGCCTTGCTCGAAGAAGCGCGCCGCGCGGCCAACGGCATGGACGCGTTCAAGGCCAGGGCACGCACGCTCGCGCAGGGACTCGAAGCCGAGCTCGCGGTGGCGGTCGACGTGATGTTCCCCATCGGGACGCTCACCGCCGCCGTGAAGGATTTCCACCACCGCTTTCCCACCACGCCGCTGCGCTTGTATGTCGAAGCGCTCGGCGCGGTGGTGCAGCCGCTGCTCGACGGCCGCTGCCGCATCGCGGTGATCGGTTCGCTGCCTGAGGTGCCGACCGAGTGCGCATCCGACTACCTGCTCGCGGTGCCCTCGGTCGTGGTCGCGGCGCCCGGTCATCCGCTCGCGGCGATTCGCGGCAAGGTGCTGCGCGCCGAGGCGGCCAGGCACGTGCAGCTCGTGCTCACCGACCGCTCGGCATTGACCGAGGGCCGCAACTACGGCGTGCTGTCGCCCCAGGTGTGGCGGCTCGCGGATCTCGGCGCCAAGCATGCCTTCCTGCGGGCCGGCATGGGATGGGGATCGATGCCGCTGCACATGGTCGAGGACGATCTCGCGAGCGGCGCGCTGGTGCGGCTTGAACTCGAGGTCCATCCACTGCTCGGCGCGGGCTTCTCGATGCACGCGATTTACTTGAAGGACCAGCCGCCGGGACCTGCGGGCCGCTGGTTCGTGGAGCGTTTGAAAAGCGAATCGATGTGATCGCGATTTTTTTCGCGTCGATGTGGTCTCGCATCGATGCGAATCGCGGACTTTTTTTGCGGCCTTTCGGTTGCGAACACACAAAGTTTGCGTGTACTTTACGTGATTGAATTTGTCAAAACGAGAACATGTGTTATTGTCGCGGGCATCCGGTCAAACAATCGATCAATAATAGGACGCTGATCCACTCGGTATGCACGTAAGCGAAGCGAAAAGAACAAGCCGCACTGCCTGACCTTAGTTCAGGCAAGGCGGCTTTTTCTTTTCGCGCCCGCAAGGGTAGCGATGTGAAACGCAAATGGACGGTGACCTGTCGACGTTGGCTGAAGCGCTGCAATGGTGAGGAGTTGCAGCAGTTCAGCCGGTGCCGGATTCATTGGCGTAAATCGTGTTCGGTTTGGGCCGATGAATAATTCGCCGGGACATGCAAATGGCCGGGCGGGTTTCAACCTTGAGCGTATATTTCATCGCAGATGAAGGAGAAAAAAAATGGCAACCGCTAAGAAACCAGCAGCAAAGGCAGCAGCAAAGAGCGCGCCTTCGTCGTCGACGAAGGCAAGCGCGAAAACCGCCGCAGTGAAACCAGTCGCCAAGAAGGCAGCCGCCAAGCCGGCAGCCAAGGCCACCGCCACCAAGGCAGCCGCTAAACCGGCAGTCAAGGCAGCGGCCAAGCCGGCAGCGAAGAAAGCTGCTGCGACCAAG
>CBIHLT010000187.1:0-10540 GCA_966210615.1 uncultured Massilia sp. | reverse complement strand
GGGAAGCGCTTCAGGTAGGCCAGGCTCGAATACCCGGTGCCGAAGTCGTCGATCGACAGCGACATGCCCATCGCATTGATCTGGCGCAGGATTTCCAGTGTCTGGCCGCCGTGCTGCATCAGCGCGGTCTCGGTGATCTCCAGCTCCACCAGCCGCGGGTCGATGCCGGTGTCGCTCACGATGCGCCGGATCGCCTCCACCAGCCCGTGGTGCATGAACTGGCGCGCCGACAGGTTGATCGCCAGCGGCACCACATCCAGCCCCTCGCGCTGCCACTGCATCAGCTGGGCGCAGGCGCTGCGGATCACCCACTCGCCCACCGGCACGATCATGCCGCTCTCTTCCAGGATGGGGATGAATTCGTCCGGCCCGGTCAGTCCCTGGCCGTCGCGGCGCCAGCGCAGCAGCACTTCGAGCGCGTGCGGACGGCGCGTGGCCGCGCACATGATGGGCTGGTAGTGCAGCTCGAACTCCTCACGCGCCAGGGCGCCGCGCAGGCTCGATTCCAGCTCGAAGTGGCGCGCCGCGGCCTGGTTCATGCGCTGGGTGAAGAACTGGTAGTTGTTGCGGCCCGCGCCCTTGGCGTGGTACATCGCGGCGTCCGCGTGCCGCATCAGGGTTTCGACATCGCTGCCGTCGTCCGGATACACGCAGATGCCGATCGAGGGCGAGATGTGCAGGCTGCGTCCCTCGAAGGGGAAAGGCGAGGACAGCGCCTCGATGATCTTGTCGCCCACCAGGCGGCATTCCTCGCTGGCCGCGATCTCCGGCAGCAGTACCACGAATTCGTCGCCGCCCAGGCGCGCCACGGTGTCGCTCGCGCGCACCGCGACGACCAGGCGCTTGGCGACCTCGCGCAGCAGGTGGTCGCCGGTCAGGTGGCCGAGCGAATCGTTGATGTTCTTGAAGCGGTCCAGGTCGATGAACATCAGGGCCAGCTTGCGTCCCGTGCGCTGGGCGCCGCGGATCGCGCAGTCGAGCCGGTCCGACAGCAGCGCGCGGTTGGGCAGCCCGGTCAGGCTGTCGTGATAGGCCATGTGGTGCACGCGCGCCTCGGCCTGGCGCCGCTCGACGATCTCTTCCTGCAGCAGCGCGTTGGCGCCCGCCAGTTCGGCGGTGCGCTCGGCCACGCGCACTTCCAGCTCGTCGCGCGCGCGCCGGATGGCGTCGGCCGCTTCGCGCTGGGCGGTGACGTCGTCGAGCAGCCATACGCTGCGCCCGCGCCGCTGCGATGCGTCGAAGGGCCGGCCGGACACGCGCGCCCAGAAGCGGCTGCCGTCGCGCCGCACCAGCTGGTGCTCGGCCATGTGCACGCGCCCGGCCGCGAAGTCCGGCGCGGCCAGCGCGCGCGCCGCCTGCCAGCTGGCCTCGTCCGGGTAGAGCGCGCGCACGGTCTGGCCGTCCACCTCGCCCGCCGCCGCGCCAAACAGCTCTTCCATCTTGCGGTTGCAATGCAGGGTGCGGCCATTCTCCACCACGGCGATGCCCAGCACCGCGTTGTCGAGGATGGCGCGGTTTTCCATCAGCGCGTCGCGCAGCGACTGTTCGTCCTGCTTTTCGCGGGTGCGGTCTTCCAGCATCCAGATCGTGCCCTGGTCCGGATCGTGGTGATTGACCTGGTAGCCGATCAGCTGCACCCAGATCGGCGCGCCGTCCTTGCGCACCATGGTGGTCGCGGCGCGGAAGGAGCGGCCGGCGGCCAGCGGCGGATAGGCGCGCTCGCCCATGTCGAGGAAGGCTTCCTGGTCCGGGTACAGCAGCCGCGTCGTCCGGCCGGCCGCCTCGGCCTCGGTATAGCCGAACATGGCCGTGAAGGCGGGATTGCAGCGGCGGATGACGCGGTCGCGGGTGAACATGATGCCGACCGAGGCGTTGCTCATGATGGCCTGGACCTCGTTCATGGCCTGGCGCGAGCCGGTGACGTCTTCGACGATCCAGATGGTGCCCGCTTCGCGCATGCGCGGGTCGACCGCGCGGCCGCGCAGGCGCACCCAGAACAGGCTGCCGTCGCGGCGCCGGAACTGCTGGTCGACGCGTTCGAACAACTGGCCGGACGCCAGGGCCGCGTAGGCCTCGGCGGTCAGTTCCTGGTAGGCCTCGGGGGAAGCGAACACCTGCACCGGCTTCAGGGCCAGCAGCTCTTCCTGGCTGTAGCCGAACATCTCGCAGATGCGCGGATTGAAGGACTTGATCTGCCCGGGGAGCGTGAACACGATCCCGACCGGCGCGTTCTCGAGGATCGCGCGCTGTTCGAGCACCATGCGGCACAGGTCCGCGGCCTCCTGGGAAGGCTGCTCATGCGCGCAGGGGTCCGCCTGGGCGGCGAACGAAGGGGAGCTGGGAAGTCGGTCCATCAATGCTTGCTGGTGGGTCCGTTGGTCGGAATTGTTGCAACCTGGCAATCATAAACCAGAAATGCTGCCAACTCTACAACCAGAAAGCGTAAACGGGAAGCGCGGACGCGCTTCCCCCGCTGAAGTGTTGCGTACTTTTTAGAAACCGTCGCCCGGAACCCGCACCCAGCCTTCCATCAGCACGCGCGCGCTGCGGCTCATGATGGCTTTGCTGACGCTCCATGCGCCGTCGGCCTCGACCGCCTCGGCGCCGACGCGCAGGGTGCCCGACGGATGGCCGAAGCGCACCGCGTTGCGGGTGCCGCCGCCGGCCGCCAGGTTGACCAGGGTGCCGGGAATGGCGGCCGCGGTGCCGATGGCGACGGCGGCGGTGCCCATCATCGCGTGGTGCAGCTTGCCCATCGAGAGCGCGCGCACCAGCAGGTCGATGTCGCCGGCCGCCACCTGCTTGCCGCTGGAGGCGACGTAGTCGGCGGCTTTCGCCACGAAAGCGATCTTGGGCGTGTGCTGGCGCTTGGCCGCGTCCTCGATGCTGTCGATCAGGCCCATGCGCAGGGCGCCGTAGGCGCGGATGGTCTCGAACATGGCCAGCGCGCGCGGGTCGCCGTTGATGGCTTCCTGCAGTTCGGCGCCGGTATAGCCGATGGCGTCGGCGTTCACGAAGATGGTCGGAATGCCGGCGTTGATCATGGTGGCCTTGAGCGTGCCGACGCCCGGCACCTCCAGCTCGTCGACCAGGTTCCCGGTCGGGAACATGGCGCCGCCGGCGCCCTCTTCTTCCGCCGCCGGGTCCATGAATTCGAGCTGCACTTCGGCGGCCGGGAAAGTCACGCCGTCGAGTTCGAAGTCGCCGGTTTCCTGGACCTGGCCGTTCGACATCGGCACGTGGGCGACGATGGTCTTGGCGATGTTGGCCTGCCAGATGCGCACGACCGCCACGCCGTCCTGCGGCAGGCGCTCCGGGTCGACCAGGCCGCTGCCGATGGCAAACGAGCCGACGGCCGAGGACAGGTTGCCGCAGTTGCCGCTCCAGTCGACGAAGGGCTTGTCGATCGAGACCTGGCCGAACAGGTAGTCGACGTCGTGGCCGGGACGGCTGCTCTTCGCGACGATCACGGTCTTGCTGGTGCTCGAGGTGGCGCCGCCCATGCCGTCGATCTGCTTGCCGTAGGGGTCGGGGCTGCCGATCACGCGCAGCAGCAGCGCATCGCGCGCCGGGCCGGGAACGCGCGCCGCTTCGGGCAGGTCGTCGAGGCGGAAGAACACGCCTTTGCTGGTGCCGCCACGCATATAGGTGGCGGGAATCTTGATTTGGGGAGTGTGGGGCATGATGGGTCCGATGTGACAGGGAGGGCGGCCGCGCCGCCCTCCCCGCTGTTTACGCTGCGGCTTTCGATGCCGACGATTCCAGGAAGTCCTGCGCGAAGCGCTGCAGCACGCCGCCCGCTTCGTAGATCGCCACTTCCTCGGCCGTGTCGAGACGGCAGGTGACCGGCACTTCCAGCTTCTCGCCGTTCTTGCGGTGGATGACCAGGGTCAGGTCGGCGCGCGGCGTGCGCGCGCCCACCACGTCGAAGGTCTCGGTACCGTCGATGCCCAGGCTCAGTCGGTTGACGCCCGGCTTGAACTCCAGCGGCAGCACGCCCATGCCCACCAGGTTGGTGCGGTGGATGCGCTCGAAGCCTTCGGCCACGATGGCTTCCACGCCCGCCAGGCGCACACCCTTGGCCGCCCAGTCGCGCGAGGAACCCTGGCCATAGTCGGCGCCGGCGATGACGATCAGCGGCTGCTTGCGCTCCATGTAGGTCTCGATCGCTTCCCACATGCGGGTCACTTGCCCTTCCGGCTCGATGCGCGCCAGCGAGCCCGCCTTCACATTGCCCATGGCGTCGCGCACCATCTCGTTCTTGAGGGTCGGATTCGCGAAGGTGGCGCGCTGTGCGGTCAGGTGGTCGCCGCGGTGGGTCGCGTAGGAATTGAAGTCTTCTTCCGGCAGGCCCATTTTCGCCAGGTATTCGCCGGCGGCCGAATCCAGCAGGATCGCGTTCGACGGCGACAGGTGGTCGGTGGTGATGTTGTCGCCCAGGACCGCCAGCGGACGCATGCCGGCCAGCGTACGCTCCCCGGCCAGCGCGCCTTCCCAGTACGGCGGACGGCGGATGTAGGTGCTCATCGGGCGCCAGTCGTACAGCGGGCTGACCTTGGCGCCATCGTCCGCGACACGCGCGAACATCGGCGTGTAGACCTTGCGGAACTGCTCCGGCTTGACGCTGGCGTCGACCACCGCGTCGATCTCGGCGTCCGAGGGCCACAGGTCGGCCAGGCGGATCTCCTTACCGCTGGCGTCCGTGCCCAGCACGTCCTTCTCGATATCGAAGCGGATGGTGCCGGCGATCGCATAGGCCACCACCAGCGCCGGCGAAGCCAGGAAGGCCTGCTTGGCGTAGGGGTGGATGCGGCCGTCGAAGTTGCGGTTGCCCGACAGGACGGCGGTCGCGTACAGGTCGCGCTCGATGATCTCCTGCTGGATGGCCGGGTCCAGGGCGCCGCTCATGCCGTTGCAGGTGGTGCAGGCGAAGGCGACGACGCCGAAGCCCAGCTTTTCCAGTTCCGGCATCAGGCCCGCTTCTTCGAGGTAGAGGGCCACGGCCTTCGATCCCGGCGCCAGCGAGCTCTTCACCCAGGACTTGCGCAGCAGGCCCGCGCGGTTGGCGTTACGCGCCAGCAGGCCGGCGGCGATCATATTGCGCGGGTTGTTGGTGTTGGTGCAGCTGGTGATGGCGGCGATGATCACGGCGCCGTCCGGCATCAGGCCCGGCTCGTTTTCCACCTTGCCGGCGATGCCGCGCTCCGCCAGTTCCGAAGTCGGCACGCGCTTGTGCGGATTCGACGGGCCGGCGATGTTGCGCACCACGGTCGACAGGTCGAAGGACAGCACGCGCTCGTACTCGGCGTTCTTGAGGCTGTCGGCCCACAGGCCGGTTTCCTTGGCATAGGTCTCGACCAGCTTCACGGTCTCGTCCTCGCGGCCGGTCAGGCGCAGGTACTTGATGGTCTGCTCGTCGATGTAGAACATCGCCGCGGTGGCGCCGAATTCCGGGGCCATGTTCGAGATGGTGGCGCGGTCGCCCAGGGTCAGGCTTGATGCGCCTTCGCCGTAGAACTCGAGGTAGGCGGAGACCACTTTCGACTTGCGCAGGAACTCGGTGAGGGCCAGCACGATGTCGGTGGCGGTGATTCCGGGCTGCGGTTTGCCGGTCAGCTCGACGCCGACGATGTCCGGCAGGCGCATCCACGAGGCGCGGCCCAGCATGACGCTTTCGGCTTCCAGGCCGCCCACGCCGATGGCGATCACGCCCAGGGCGTCGACCATCGGGGTGTGGGAGTCGGTGCCGACCAGGGTGTCCGGATAGGCGACGCCGTCCAGGACCTGGATCACCGGCGACATGCGCTCGAGGTTGATCTGGTGCAGGATGCCGTTACCCGGCGGGATCACGTCGACGTTCTGGAAGGCCTTCTTGGTCCACTCGATGAAGTGGAAGCGGTCTTCGTTGCGGCGGTCCTCGATGGCGCGGTTCTTGGCGAAGGCGTCCGGGTCGAAGCCGCCGCACTCGACGGCCAGCGAATGGTCCACGACCAGCTGGGTCGGGACCACCGGGTTGACCAGGGCCGGATCGCCGCCCTGCTGCGCGATGGCGTCGCGCAGGCCGGCCAGGTCGACCAGGGCGGTCTGGCCCAGGATGTCGTGGCAGACCACGCGGGCCGGGAACCAGGGGAAGTCGAGCTCGCGCTTGCGCTCGATGATCTGCATCAGCGAGTCGGTCAGGGTGGCCGGGTCGCAGCGTCGGACCAGGTTTTCGGCCAGGACGCGCGAGGTGTACGGCAGGGTGTCGTAGGCGCCGGGCTGGATGGTATCGACGGCGGTGCGGGTGTCGAAGTAGTCCAGGGAGGTGCCAGGGAGGGGTTTGCGGTGATTGGTGTTCATGGCGGTGCTCGCTTGATTAGCCAGCTCTTGCACCGTCGCCCCCGCGAAGGCGGGGGCCCAAGTTTGCCAGCGGGCCGCTCACGCAAACTTGGGTCCCCGCCTTCGCGGGGATGACGGTTCATCGGCTAGCGGTGCTTTCGTCTTTACTTGCGCTCTTCAATCGGCACGAACTTCAGATCCTCAGGACCCACATAGTTCGCGCTCGGACGAATGATCTTGTTGTCGATGCGCTGCTCGATGATGTGCGCCGCCCAGCCGGAGGTACGCGAAATCACGAACAGCGGCGTGAACATGGCCGTCGGCACGCCCATCATGTGGTAGGACACGGCCGAGAACCAGTCCAGGTTCGGGAACATCTTCTTCACTTCCCACATCACGGATTCCAGGCGCTCGGCGATGTCGAACATCTTCATCGAACCCGTCTCTTGCGACAGCGACCGCGCCACTTCCTTGATCACCTTGTTGCGCGGGTCGCTGATGGTGTACACCGGGTGGCCGAAGCCGATCACGACTTCCTTGTTGGCCACGCGGTTGCGGATGTCCGCTTCCGCTTCGTCGGCGTTCTCGTAGCGCTTCTGGATGTCCAGCGCCACTTCGTTCGCGCCGCCGTGCTTCGGACCGCGCAGCGCGCCGATCGCGCCGGTGACGGCCGAGTAGATGTCCGAACCGGTGCCGGCGATGACGCGGCTGGTGAAGGTCGAGGCGTTGAATTCGTGTTCCGCGTACAGGATCAGCGACACGTGCATCGCCTTGACCCATGCTTCCGACGGCTTCACGCCGTGCAGCAGGTGCAGGAAGTGGCCGCCGATCGAGTCGTCGTCGGTTTCCACCTCGATGCGCTTGCCGTTGTGGCTGTAGTGGTACCAGTACAGCAGGATCGAGCCGAACGAAGCCATCAGGCGGTCGGCGATGTCGCGCGCGCCGGCGATGTTGTGGTCTTCCTTTTCCGGCAGCACGCAGCCGAGCACCGAGGCGCCGGTGCGCATCACATCCATCGGGTGGGCGCCGGCCGGCAGCGCTTCCAGCGCGCTCTTGACGGCTTGCGGCAGGCCGCGCAGCGATTTCAGCTTGGCCTTGTAGCCCTTCAGTTCCGCCGCGGTCGGCAGCTTGCCGTGCACCAGCAGGTAGGCGATTTCTTCGAATTCGCAGCGGTCGGCCACGTCGAGGATGTCGTAGCCGCGGTAGTGCAGGTCATTGCCGGTCTTGCCGACCGAGCACAGCGCGGTGTTGCCGGCCGCGACGCCGGACAGGGCGACGGATTTTTTCGGCTTGAAGGTCGGGGTTTCGTTGGTGGTCATGCGTGGATCTCCTCGATGATTATTTTGCTTTATTGGCGGCGAACAGGGCGTCCAGCTTCTGCTCGTAGCTGTGGTAATCGATGCGATCGTACAGTTCGGCGCGGGTCTGCATGGTGTCGATCACGTTCTTCTGGGTGCCGTCGCGGCGGATCGCCTGGTAGACGTTCTCGGCCGCCTTGTTCATGGCGCGGAAGGCCGACAGCGGGTACAGCACCAGGCCGACGTTGGCGCTCGCCAGCTCTTCCACGGTGAACAGCGGAGTCGAGCCGAATTCGGTGATGTTGGCCAGCACCGGCACCTTCACGGCGTCGGCGAACTGCTTGTACATCTCCAGGCTGGTCATGGCTTCCGGGAAGATCATGTCGGCGCCGGCCTCGACGCAGGCCACGGCGCGCTCGATGGCGGCGTCCAGGCCTTCCACGGCCAGCGCATCGGTGCGGGCCATGATCACGAAATTCTCGTCGCTGCGGGCATCCACGGCCGCGCGCACGCGGTCGACCATCTCGCCCTGGCTGACGATTTCCTTGCCCGGACGGTGGCCGCAGCGCTTGGCGCCGACCTGGTCTTCGATGTGGCAGGCGGCCGCGCCGGCCTTGATGAGCGAGCGCACGGTGCGCGCGACGTTGAAGGCCGAGGCGCCGAAGCCGGTGTCGATGTCGACCAGCAGCGGCACGTCGCACACGTCGGTGATGCGGCGCACGTCGACCAGGACGTCTTCCAGGCCGGAGATGCCCAGGTCGGGCAGGCCCAGCGAGCCCGCGGCCACGCCGCCGCCCGACAGGTAGATCGCGCGGTAGCCGGCGCGCTTGGCCAGCAGCGCGTGGTTGGCGTTGATCGCGCCGATGACCTGCAGCGGGGATTCTTCCTGGACGGCCTTGCGGAAGGCGGCGCCTGCGGAGTATTGGGTCATGCTTGGTCCTTTCTGATGCGTTGGAGAGTGTCGGGCTTCCTAAATGCAAACACCGTGCCACCTTGGCGCCGGGCCGTATGGCAAGCACAAAAACAGGTTTTCTCTGATTTATCAACCACTTATGGACAGGAAGACAGTCATCGGACTTCCGACACGCTCACGCCATGTTTCAAGAGCGTTTCATTATGAAACACTGAGACGAAAAATGAAACACATGCGAGATCACCGCTTCGTGCTTGCGCCTGCACAAATCGATGAGGTAATGGCTCTTTAATAATTGCAACGCCAGCGTGCTTTCCATCCTGAATCGCCCTATTCGTCCCGTGGGCTCTTCCTTCCAACCCGATTCGGCTAATGTATGACAAATCCCGACATTGCAAACGCACCCGGTTTGCTTCCGTTTCAGCTGACCGCCGGCAGGCGCGCTTTGCGACTGATCCTGGATGACACCGGGGCCGGGCGCGATGTGCTGCTGCCCCAGCGTGTTGTCGGCAGTGAGGCCGTGTGCGGCGGTTTCGAGTTCCAGGTCCTGTGCGTTTCCGAATCCGCGACACTGGCGCTCAAGAATTTCATCGGGGCGACATGCGAACTGCAGATCGTCACCGATCGGGGACAGCTGCGCCGCATCTGCGGGATCGTCACGTCCGCAGCATCGGGCCAGAGCGACGGCGGACTCGGGACCTACAAACTGGTCATGCGCGACGCCCTTTCCGTGATGGAGAGCCGGGTCAACACGCGGGTGTTCCGCGACAAGAACGAACTGGAGATTATCCAGGTCCTGGTCACGGAATGGCAGACCAGCAACCCGGTTCTGGCAAGGACCTTCGGCTTTCATGTCGATGAAAGCCTGATCAACCGCGGATTTCCGCGGCACGGGTTCACGATGCAGCACAACGAGTCGGACGCCGAATTCGCGCGCCGCTTGATGCAACGCCGCGGCATCGCCTGGTTCTTCCGCCCCGGCATGCCGACCGTCCCGCATTCGCCGGCAGGCAGTGGGCCAGCCACGACCGGCCATACCCTGGTGCTGTTCGACGATGCCAACCGCTTGCAGCAAAGCGCCGCCGGCAGCATTCGCTTTCACCGGGACGCCGCGACCGAACAGCGCGACGCGATCACGGGCTGGAGCGCGGTACGCCAATTCTGTCCGGGCAATCTTTCGCTGCACAGCTGGGATTACCTGCAGCCAGGCGGAGCCGCCTTTATGAGAGCCGACGCACCGACGAGGATCGATCAGGGCGAGCGCGGCAATCAGCTGGCCGCCGGCATCGAGGACTATCGCGTGGCGGCGCCGCATCTTGGCGGCAGCCCCCAGGATCTGAATGCGCTGAGCGACGTACAGATGGCATATCTTGAATATGCATCCAAGACCTTCCACGGCGAAGGCGGCGTGCGCGACCTGGCCGTCGGAGAGTGGTTCAGCCTCGAAGGCCACCACGACATCGACACCCACCAGGACAAGGACCGTCAGTTCGTCGTGACCTCGCAACGCATCGTCGCCGAAAACAATCTTCCGACGGAGCTCGGTGCGCGTGTCGGGAGGCTGTTCGCACAGAGCGGATGGGATGCGGGCGCCCATCCTTCGAACGCCGACTCGGGACCTGATCCTATCCGCTACCGGACCAGCTTTTCCTGCGTACGCCGGGGAGTCCGTATCGTTGCGCCTCCGCCGGCGCCGCTTCGGCCACAGGTGCAGTCGGCCCTCGTGGTCGGGCCCGAGAACGAAGTGGTCTGGTGCGACCGCCTGGGCCGGGTCAAGGTGCGCTTTCCTGCCACGCGGCCGCAGGATCATGCGCACGCGGGCGGTGCGGGCAGCGCGGATCACGATGGGGATTCGGCGTGGGTGCGCGTCGCCTCCAGCTGGGCCGGCAACGGCCAAGGCTCGAGCGCGCAATGCGGCGCCCGCATGCTGCCTCCCGTCGGCGCCGAAGTGCTCGTCGCCTTCGCCGGGGGCGACCCCGACAAGCCTGTGATCATGGCACAGGTCTACAAC
>CBIHLT010000186.1:0-10573 GCA_966210615.1 uncultured Massilia sp. | reverse complement strand
GGTGGGACGTTTGGCGGCGGGCTGGTTCATGGGGCGGCGATGCGGCAAGGCCGCCGATTGTAGCGCAGGCGCCGGTTCAAGGCGCAGGCGCCCAGCCGCCGCCGAGCGCGCGGTACAAGTCCACGTGGGCAGCCAGCAGGCTGGCGCGCAGCTGCAGCACGCCCCGGTCGGCGCTGAAGGCGTTGCGCTGCGCGTCCAGCTCTTCCAGGTAGGAGGCGTAGCCGTTCGCGTAGCGGTTATGCGCGACCCGCAACACCTCGTTGGCCGCCACGCGCCGCTTCTCCGCTTCGTCCAGCTGGCGCCCCAGCCCCTGTATGCCGGCCAGCGCGTTCTCGGTTTCGGCGAAGGCAGTGCGCACCACGTTCTCGTAGGCATAGACGGCGCGATCGCGCGCGGTTGCGGCGATCTCGGCCTGGGCGCGCAGGCGGCCGGCGTCGAAGAGCGGCGCCAGCACGCTGCCGCCGATGCTCCACAGGTCCACCGGCGACTGCAGCAGGCCCGGCAAGGTCCGCCCCGCCACCCCGAGCGAGGCATTCAGGCGGATCGCAGGCAGCAGCTGGTCGCGCGCGGCGGCCAGGCCGGCGTCGGCGGCCGCCACCAGTTGTTCGGCCTGGGCGATGTCGGGACGGCGCCGCAGCAGCTCCGACGGCAAGCCTGGGCCGGGGGCCGGCATGCGCAGCGCCGCCAGTCCCGCGCCACGCGCCACCGGCCCCGGGCTGGCGCCGAGCAGCAGGTTCAGGGCCTGCTCCTGCTGCGCGATGGCGCGCTCCAGCTGGGGCACGGCGCCGGCGGTGGCGTGCAGCTCCGCCTCGGCCTGCGACATCTCCAGGCGCGAGCTGTAGCCGACTTCGAACTGGTGCCTGGCCAGCGCAAACGAGCGCTCGCGCGAGGCCAGCGTGGCGCGCGCCAGGGCCAGCTGGGCGTCCAGGCCGAGCAGGTTGAGGTAGCCCGAGGCGGTGCTGGCCGCCACCGCCAGCGCGGCGGCGTCCAGCGCGGCCTGCTGCGACCCGGCCTCGAAGCGCGCCGCCTGCGTGGTGCTGGCGAGGCGTCCGAACAGGTCGAGTTCATAACTGGCCTGCACGCTGCCCACCAGCGAGGTCGATTCCACCGGTTCGCCGAAGGGGCCGATGGCGCGCGCCCGCGTGGGACCGAACGCGAGGTTCAGCGCCGGCAGGCGGGCGCTGTCCGCCACCCGCACGCGCGCCTGGTATTCCTGCAGGCGGCTGCGCGCGATCTTCAGGTCGCCGTTGCTGTCGAGCGCACGCCGCACCAGCGCGTCGAGGGCCGGGTCGCCGAAGGCGCGCCACCAGTCCCGCTCCACGGCCGTGGAAACGGCAGGCGGCGCCGTGCGCCAGCCTTGCGGCACGTCCAGGGACGATTCCGGCGCCGGCTGCGGCGCCATCGCGCAGGCCGCGAGCGCCAGAGGCAAGGCCAGTCCGGCAAGCCGCCGGCTCATCGCGCTTCCTTTCCCGCCGCAGCGGTGTCGATGGTCGCCACCACCGACATGCCAGGCCGCAGCCGCTGCGCGAGCGGCTGGTCGGCGTCGATGCTGATGCGCACCGGGATGCGCTGGGCGATCTTGACGAAATTGCCGGTGGCGTTGTCCGGTGCGATCACCGCGAATTCCGAGCCGGTGGCCGGCGAGATGCGCTCCACGTGGCCATGCAGCCGGGCATCGTTGAGCGCATCGACGGTGAAGCTGACCGGCTGGCCCAGGCGCACGTCGGCCATTTGCGTTTCCTTCATGTTGGCGATCACCCACAGCTGGTTCGGCACCAGGGCCGTGAGCTGCGCGCCGGCGTTCACGAAGGCGCCCTGGCGCACCGTTACCTGCCCCAACTGGCCGTCGCGCGGCGCGGTGATTCGGGTATTGGCCAGGTCGATCTCGGCCAGCTTGACGGCGGCCTCGGCGCTCGCCACCGCCGCTTCCAGCGACCCGCGGCCGACGTCGACCGAGCGCTGGTTCTGGCGCGCGATCTCCAGCGCCGCCCTGGCCTGGTCGCGCGCCGCAAGCGCCTGGGCCTGGGCCGCGCGCGCCTGGTCGCGCTCGCGCGCCGACAGCGAGCCGTCGGCGGCCAGCTCCTCCACCCGGCGCAGGTCGGCCTGGGCCTTTCGCGCCTGGGCTTCGCTCGCGGCCAGCGCCGCCCTGCCCTGCTCGATGCCGGCGCGGGCGCTGCCGCGGGTCTGCGCATCGTTTTCCAGCGCCGCGCGGCGGTTGGCCAGTTCGGCGCGCGCCTGCGCCAGCCGTTGGGAAGGAATCCGGTCGTCGATGCGCATCAGGAGCTCGCCCCGGCGCACCGGCTGGAAGTCCTGCACCAGCACCTCGACCACGTAGCCGCTGAGTTGCGGACTGATGATCGTCACCTGCCCGCGCACGAGCGCATTCTCGGTGCTCTGCAAGGCGCTGCGGAAAGGCGGCAGCCGCCAGGCATACAGCACCAGCAGGACGCCGACCAGCGCGACGGCGCTGAAGATGAGCGCGCTCAGGAGAATCTTGCGGGGCGGCCGGGCCGCAGGGGCTGGAGTGGTGGATGGTTCTGGCATGTCAGTCGGTCACGGGTTCGGGTGGCGCAGGAGCCGCCGGTGCCGCCGGAGCGGGCGCGGGCGCGGGCGCCGGGTAGTAATGCAGCCACAGGGCGTGCAGGAAGATCCATGCGGCGCTCACGGTGGCCAGGATGGCAAGGACGAGGAAGACGTCGTTGTAGGCAAGGATGTTGGCTTCGCGCGTGGCGCTGCCGGACAATGCCGCCAGGCCCTGGCGCGTGCGCGCCTGCGGATCGGCGAGCGTGCGCGCCGCCGCCGCCGCGCCCTGCTGGATGCGGGCGGCCACCAGCGGGTCGAGCGAACTCAGTTGTTCGACGATCACCGAGGAATGAAATTTCTCGCGCATCACCTGGAAGGTGCCGACGATGGCCGATCCCAGCAGGCCGCCCAGGTTCTGGGTCAGGCCGAACAGCACCGAAAAGCTGATCAGGTTGGCCGGGTTGCCGATCACGGTGCCGATCAGCGAAATCACCGAGGGGCCGATGAACAGGGTGCTGCCGAAGGCAAGCAGGCTCTGGCTCAGGTACATCTGCTCGGGCCGGGTCTGGCTGGTGGCGTGGGCGTCCAGCCAGGCGCCCGCCGCCATGAAGAGCAGCGAAATCACCTGCGGCGCCATCAGGTGCTTGACGTCGACCGTCAGCGCCGAGACCGCGATGCCGGCGACGGTGGCCCCCAGGACGATGGTGTACAGGGTCTGCAGCTGGTCGTTGTCCATTCCCACGGCGCGCAGGAAGCCGACCGCGCCCACGCTCTGCTCGGAAAGCACGATGCGCACCAGCACCAGCGACAGCAGCAGGCGCGCGATGTTGGCATTGGTGAGCCAGCGGATGTTGAGCAGCGGATTGGCGCGGTTGTGCTCGACGCAGACGGCGGCGGCCAGCAGCACCAGCGAGACCGCCAGCGCCACCCCCAGCCAGGGCTGCTCGAACCACCACAGCACGCGCCCGAAGGTCAGCACCACGCACAGCAGGGCCACGCCGGGCGCGAACAGCGCGAAGGTGACGAAGTCCATCGGCCGGAAGGCCTTGAAGCGGTCGCCCGGCGGCAGCTTGAGCAGCAGCACGGCGGCCAGCGAGACCACGGCCAGGCCCAGCTCGAAGAGGTACAGTCCGCGCCATTCGGCGATCTGCAGCAGGTCGTTGGAAAAGATATAGGCCAGCGGCAGCGCCAGCTGGGCGGCGCCGAGCGACAGCGCCACGCCCTTCAGGCGCCACTCCTTCTTGAAGGCCTGCAAGGTGTAGTAGAGGCCGAGCGGCGTGACGGCCGCGCCCAGCATGCCGTGGGCGGCGCGCACCGCGACCGCCGAATTCAGGTCGTTGACGAACAGGTGGGCGAAGGTCACCAGCGCATACAGCACCAGGAAGAACTCGGTGAACAGGCGCAGGCCGAACTGTTGCCGGAATTTCACCAGCAGCAGGTTCATCGACGCGTTGGTCATGACGTAGGCCACCGGCAGCCAGTTGGTCTCGGTCGAGTAGGCGCCGAGCACGCCTTGCAGGTTGACCAGGTTGACCACCACCAGCGCATTGCCGAGGCCGCCCGTGATGGTGACCAGGATGCCGACGAAGAGGTAGGCGAAGCGCAGCGGAGTCGGGTGGGCGGGCGTGGACGGCGAGCCGGGCAGCATCGGCCTTTCGTCGGGAGCCCATTGGCGCGGCGAGTATGTACTCATCCTTTACTCATCCGTTGTTTCCTTCGCGCTTGATTTTCTTATCGCTGACGCATGATAACCGCTCAGGAAAAACCGCGTCGGACGCCCAGGTGCCCGCTAAAGGAATAGCACTTTTTGCCACACGCAAAAATTTAGCGCCAGAGTTGCCGAAACGGATATTGCTCTGCCTATTCAGCCTGCCTAGAATCAATTTATTCCATGCGGAAATTGTTCCGTATCGGCAGCTGTATAGAGTTCATATGTTGAGAGCACGTCTGTCTGTCCGTACCTTGTCTTCCGTCTTCGCCGCCGCACTGGGCATGGTGCCCGGCATCGCCTTCACGCAGGAGATGCCGCTCGACTACCGGATGAACGAGCACATCATCCAGGTACCGGCCGGCGCCCAGCATCGGGCGCTGCTCGAGACCACCGTGTTCCGGCCGAACGGTCCCGGCCCCTTCCCGCTCATCGTCATCAACCACGGCAAGGACCCGGGCCGCCCCAGCCTGCAGCCGCGCGACCGCTTCTATCACATGGCCAGCGCCTTCGTGAAGCGCGGCTACGCCGTGATGGTGCCGATGCGCCAGGGCTTCGCCAACTCGACCGGCCGCTATGCCGAGCACGGCTGCGACATGACCGCCAACGGCTACAGCCAGGCCGCGGACATCCGCGACACGCTCGAGTTCGCACGCCGGCAGGCCTGGGTCGACAAGGACCGCATCGTGGTCGCCGGCCAGTCCTATGGCGGCCTGGCAACGATCGCCCTCGGCACCCAGAAGCTGCCCGGCGTGCGCGGCCTGATCAATTTCGCCGGCGGCCTGCGCGACGACAGCGACCGCTGCGCCTGGCGCTCGCAGCTGGTGTCCGCCTTCGCCGAATACGGCGCCAGGAACACTGTGCCGACTCTGTGGATGTACGGCAAGAACGACTCCCTGTTCGGGCCGGAACTGGCGCAGCGCATGCACGCCGCCTTCGAACAGGCCGGCGGCCGCGGCCGCCTGGTGGAGTTCGGCGCCTTCAAGCGCGACGCGCATGGCATGCTGGCCAGCCGCGACGGCGAGAGGGTGTGGCTGGACGACACCGAGAAATTCCTGGAGGAGATCGGCATGCCGACCGAGGTCGTGCATGAGGTGCCGGCGCCGCCGAGCCCGGCGAAGACGGATTATGCGCGCGTCGACGACATCGACGCCGTGCCCTTCCTGTCGGAACACGGCAAGCGCGCCTACCGCGACTACCTGACCAAGATGACGCCGCGCGCCTTCGCGGTGTCGCCGAGCGGCGCCTGGACCTGGGCCGAGGAAGGCGAAGACCCGGACGGCCGCGCGCTGGCCACCTGCAGCGCCAAGAGCACCGAACCCTGCCGCCTGTACTCGGTCGACGACTACGTGGTCTGGACCGGCGAGCGCATCGACGCCGCCGAGAAGGCCGCCGCCACCGCCTCGGTCACCCCGCCGCCGCAGGCGCCTGCTTCGGCCCCGACCACCTCGGTCGGCAGCACCACGCGCTGATCCCGGGGCTGGCTCCGGGCCAGCCCGCTTCCGCCTGTCAAGCCCGCCGCGCACTGTTTTCGTGCGTGCCGGGCCGCAACGACGCCGCCAGGCGACACAGCGCAAACCCCGCCGCCCCGCCTGCTCCGACAATGTGGCTGACGCCTCATTGATCGGAGAAGCACATGTTGCGCCTTTTTCAAGCTTGGCTTGCCGTCTTGCTGGCAAGCATAGCCTGCTGCGCGCCGGCTTGCGCCGCCAACAATTACCCCGTCATCCTGGTGCATGGCGTGCTCGGCTTCGGCCCGGACGAATTCCAGCAGAGCGGCTTCCATTATTGGGGCGGCTACGGCGACATCGCGCGCCACATGCAGATCTACCGCGGCCCGCGCAACGTGTTCGCGGCCGCGGTCGGGCCGATCAGTTCCAACTGGGACCGTGCGGCCGAGCTCTACGCCCAGATCAAGGGCGGCTGCGTCGACTACGGCGCCAGCCACGTCAAGCACTACGGCACGCCCGGCCAGGCGCAGAAGCCGCCCGGCAAATGCTGGGCCGCCGACCCGGGCAACAATCCGCAGGGCTACCCACTGGCCTTCTATCCGGCCTGGGACGCCCGGCACCCCATCCACATGATCGGCCACAGCCAGGGCGGCACCACCATCCGCGCGCTGGTCGAGCTGCTGGAGCACGGCTCGCCCGAGGACGAAGGCGGCGGCGAACTGTACCAGGGCGGCAAGCTCGGCTGGATACGCAGCGTCACCACCATCTCGGCCCCGCACAACGGCACCACCTTGAGCGACGCCGTCTTCGACATCGCCCCGACCCTGCGCACGCCGCTGCGCGAGCTGCTCGCCCACCGGGCCGCGCAATGGGAACTGGCGCCGGACGGGGCGCGCGAATTCAACCGCTGGGCGCGCACCTCGCCGCAGGTGTATTACTACTCGGTGGGCACCCTGGCGACGGAGGCCGGCAGCTGGTGCTGCAACGACACCGACCGCGTGATCGCGCCGATCCAGACCGTCTCCTTCCAGTATCCGCGCGCCGACATGATTCCCTACTTCAAGCTGTTTTCGGGCGAATGGATCCTGCCTTCGCCGCTGCAGCGGGGCATGGGCGGCTACACCCAGGACACGCCGGGCAGGCAGCGCATCGACAGCGACTGGTTTCCCAACGACGGCGTGGTCAACACGGTGAGCATGCGCGCGCCCGGCGGCCATCCGGCGCGCGACTACGACGGCAGCTCGGTGCGCGGGAGCTGGAATTACCTGGGGACCTGGCGCGGGTACGACCACTTCGACATCCTGAACTGGCCGAACAAGGGGCCCTCGGCCGATCCCTTGTACGAGAAGATCAGCGACATCATTTTCGCCTTGTAGCGGAGCCGCCCCGTTCTTCATTCTCCGCAGGCATCGGCACCATGCCTGCCGCGAGGCGAAGATCCGAGTCTCGCCGCTCAGTGCACGCTGCGCAGGCTCCTGGCCAGGTCCGACAGCCGATACGGCTTGGCGACGAAGGCGAATTCGCCCAGCTTGCCGCGGTCCAGCTTGAGGGCCGGCTGCGGATAGCCGGACGCCAGCATCACCTTAATGTGCGGGTAGTGCTCGCGCGTAAAGGTGGCCAGGTCGATGCCGTTGATCCCGTCCGGCATGACGATGTCGGTGAACAGGATGTCGACGTCGCGGCTGGCCAGCGCGTTCATGGCTTCCTGCCCGCTGGTGGCGGTCATGACGTCGTAGCCCATGCTCATGAACAGCGAGGACGCCACGTCCAGCAGGTCGGGCTCGTCCTCGACGATCAGGACGGTCTCGGTGTCGGCCTTGCGGTAGTCGCGGTCTTCCGTGGCGACGGCCGGCAGGTAGATCGCGATCGTCGTGCCCTCGCCCTGCTTGCTGCGGATCACGATCTCGCCGCCCGACTGCTTGATGAAGCCATACACCTGGGACAGGCCCAGGCCCGTGCCCTTGCCGACTTCCTTGGTGGTGTAGAAAGGTTCGAAGGCGCGCGCCACGGTCTCGGGATCCATGCCGGTGCCGGTGTCGGTGACTGCCAGGCGCACGTACTCGCCGGCCGGCAGGCCGTCGACCTCGTCGTCGGCCAGGGTGGCGTTGGCGGTGGCGATCTCGATGCGCCCGCCTTCGGGCATGGCGTCGCGTGCGTTCACCACCAGGTTGAGCAGCGCCGACTCGAAACGCGCCGCGTCGATCACGGTGTTGCGCACCATGGGGTCGAGCCTCACCTCGAACAGGATCGAGGAATTGCCGGCGCGCCGCAGCACCGACTCGAAGCCGGTGATCAGGCGGTTGACGTTGCGGGTCTCGGGCTGCAGCGGCTGCTGGCGCGCGAAGGCCAGCAGCTGCTGGGTCAGCGTGGCGCCGCGGTCGATCGCGCGCCGCATGCTGTCCAGGGTCTTGGCGTCGCTGCCGTGCTGGCGGTGCATGGACAGCACCTCCAGGCCGCTGGCCAGCACCGACAGCAGGTTGTTGAAGTCGTGGGCGATGCCGCCGGTCAGCTGGCCGATCGATTCCATCTTCTGCGCCTGGAACAGCGCGGCCTGCGCCTTCTCGAGCGCCTCGGCGGCCTGTTTCTTCTCGGTCAGGTCGCGGGTGATCTTGGCAAAGCCCAGCAGCTCGCCCCCCTCGTCGTGCACGGCGTCGACCACCACGTGGGCCCAGAAGCGGGTGCCGTCCTTGCGCACGCGCCAGCCCTCGGACTCGTAGCGGCCGGCTTCGGCGGCCATGCCAAGGGCGCGCACCGGCACCCCGGCCAGGCGGTCCTCGTCGGTATAGAAACGCGAGAAATGCTGGCCCACGATCTCGTTGTAGGAATAGCCCTTGATGCGCTCGGCGCCCACGTTCCAGTTGGTCACCACGCCCTCGGGCGAGAGCATGTAGATGGCGTAGTCGGTCACGCCCTGCACCAGCAGGCGGAAGCGCTGCTCGCTCTCGCGCAGCGCCTCCTCGGCCTTGCGGCGCTCGGTGACGTCGCGGGTGATCTTGGCATAGCCCAGCAAGGTGCCGTGCTCGTCGTAGATCGGATCAATCACCACGTGGGCCCAGAAGCGGCTGCCGTCCTTGCGCACGCGCCAGCCTTCGGCCTCGAACTTGCCCTGCTCCAGCGCCTGCTTCAGGGCCTGGGCCGGCAGGCCGGTGGCGCGGTCCTCGGGCGTGTAGAAGCGCGAGAAGTGCTGTTGCAGGATCTCGTGTTCGACATAGCCCTTGAAGCGCTGCGCGCCGGCGTTCCAGCTGGTGACGTAGCCCTGGGGGTCGAGCATGTAGATGGCATAGTCGCTGATGCCGGCGACCAGGTATTGCAGCCGCTGCTCGCTGGTGATCGCCTGCTGGGCGGGTAAGGACGGACTGTCCATATATAGTGCTTCCTAAAAGATGGACTCAAAATCATCCTATCATACAACTGCTCATCAATATGCCGCCACGCGTTTGCGCGCCGCCCGCCTGTCCTGCGCCCAAGCGCAGAGCGCCGCCTTGTAAAATTGCCGGCCGGTTTCACGTTACAATACGGCTCTGTTTTCCCGCGCTAGACATCAAGGCCCCAATGACCCAGGCAGTCCCCGCACAACTCGACCTGTCGGCCTGCGACAAGGAACCCATCCGCACGCCCGGCAGCATCCAGCCGCACGGCTTCATGCTGACCCTGTCGCCTGCCCTCACGGTGGCCCAGGCCAGCGCCAACCTGGCGCAATGGACGGGCCACGCCGCCGCGGAGGCCGCAGGCAAGCCGCTGGCGCGCATCATCGGCGAGGCCGCCCACGCGCGCCTGGCGCCGGAGCTGCTCGACGGCGTCCTGGGCACGCGCCCGCTCTACCTGGGCACCGTCTCCTTGCAGAACGGCGCCCACTTCGACGTGCTGGTCCACCGCTGGGACGGGCTGCTGATCGCCGAATTCGAACGCGTCGAGCGCCCGCAGCCGGCCGATTTCCGCCACCTCTACCCCCTGATCAGCGACTTCCTGGCCAGGGCCAACCAGCATGCCTCGATCGCGGCCCTGACCGAAGTGGCCGCCCGCCACGTGCGTTCGGTCACCGGATACGGCCGCGTGATGATCTACCAGTTCGACACCGACGGCCACGGCCGCGTGGTGGCCGAGGCCAAGGCCGACGACTACGACTCCTACCTCGGCCAGCACTTCCCGGCGAGCGACATCCCGGCCCAGGCGCGCGAGCTGTACCGGCTGTCGCCGATCCGCCTGATCCAGGACGCCAATTACGAGCCGGCGCCGCTGGTGCCGCCGCACAATCCGGTGACGGGCGGCCTCAACGACCTGTCCTTCGCGGCCCTGCGCAGCGTCTCGCCGGTGCACCTGCAGTACATGCGCAACATGGGCACCCTGGCCTCGATGTCGGTGTCGCTGATCGTCAAGGGCCAGCTGTGGGGCCTGATCTCCTGCCACAACGCCGCGCCCTGCCCGGTGCCGGTCGAGAAGCGCACCGCCTGCGAGCAGCTGGGCCAGATCCTGGCGCTGTGCATCGAGTCGCGCGAGGACGCGGCCGAGCTGCAGTTCCGCCTCGAGGTGCGGCGCACGATGGTGGAGCTGCTGGGCCACCTGACCAAGGGCAGCGACTTCCTCGAGAACATGAGCGGGGTCTTCCCCGAGCTGCTGCGCTTCGCGCGCGCCGGCGGCGTGGCCATCGTCGCCGACGACCTGATCATGACCTACGGCGACACGCCGGACGAGGACGCGATCCGCGCACTCTCGACCTGGCTCGCGGTGCAGGGCCATACCGAGGTCTATCACACCAACCACCTGGGCGCGAGCTACCCGCCGGCGCAGGCGCTGACGCGCTGCGCCAGCGGCCTCCTGGCGCTGCCGATCTCGCGCATCCACAAGCATTACCTGCTGTGGTTCCGCCCCGAGCTGGTGCAGACCATCGAAT
>CBIHLT010000185.1:0-10645 GCA_966210615.1 uncultured Massilia sp. | reverse complement strand
CGACGGCAGCGGCGCCGCCGGCGCGCTGGCTGGCGCGGCCGGGACCGCACGCGGCGCGGCGGGCGAGGCGCGCGAGCGCGTGGGCGAGGCGCGCCAGCGTGCGGCCGCCGCCGGCAGTGCCGCCGCCGGCACGGCCCGCGGCGCGCTGCGCGGCGCCGCCGACGGCGCCCGCTCGGTCAACGCCGATGTGTCGGTCGGCGGCAGCGCAAGCGGCAGCGCCGGCAAGCGTGGTGCGGATGGCAGCGCCTCCGGCCAGGTCTCCGGCGGCGCTGGCCGCAACTGAGGCAGCGGCCCGCGTTACAGGATCGGCTCCCCTCCGGTGACGGCGATCCGTGCGCCCGAGATGTAGCTGGCCTCATCCGAGGCCAGCATCACGTAGACGGGCGCTACTTCCTTCGGCTGTCCGGGACGCTTCATCGGTACCTGCTGGCCGAAGGACGCGACCTGGTCGGGCGGCATGGTGGACGGAATCAGCGGCGTCCAGATCGGACCCGGGGCCACCGAGTTCACCCGGATTCCTTTCGCCGCCAGCAGCTGGGCCAGGCCCGCCGTGAAGTTGGCGATCGCCCCCTTGGTGGTGGCGTAGGCCAGCAGGGTGGGCTTGGGCTTGTCGGAATTGATGGAGGTGGTATTGATGATCGCCGCCCCCGGCTTCATGTGCTTCACCGCCGCTTTGCACAGATGGAACATCGCCGTGATATTGACCTTGAAGGTGTAGTCCCATTCCTCGTCCGGTATCTCCTCCAGCGTGTCGTGACTCATCTGGAAGGCCGCGTTGTTCACCAGGACGTCGATGCGGCCGAACTCCGCCACCGCCTTGTCGACGATGGCGCGGCAGTGGACGGGATCGGCCAGGTCGCCCGCCATCAGGACGGCCTTGCGCCCGGCTTCCTCGACCAGCCGCGCCGTCTCCTTCGCATCACCGTGTTCGTTCAGGTAGGCGATCAGCACGTCCGCGCCTTCGCGCGCATAGGCCAGCGCGACGGCGCGTCCGATGCCGCTGTCGCCGCCCGTGATCACGGCCGCCTTGTCCCGCAGGCGTCCGCTGCCCTGGTAGCTGTTCTCGCCGTGGTCGGCGGGCGGATTCAGGGCGTTTTCGACGCCCGGGGGGTCCTGCTGCTGTTTCGGCTGGTTCATGCTGCGCTCCGTGGTCGAGGGTCAGGACGTGCGCACGCGCGCTTGCGCCGCCGGCCGCATGGCGGCGTGCTGCGCAGGCGCGGGCTGGTCCTGCAATTCCTGCAGCAAGAGGTGCTGCGGCCTGGGAGCCGTCGAAATGCCCAGCTCCGCGAACATCCGCATGGCGTCGAGGTTGATCGCCTGCTGGGTGTCCATGTAGAGGTTGTAGTCGGGGTCGAGCATGGTGTAGACCACCTCGTACTCGATCCACTGCTGGTCGACCGTCTTCAGGTGCGCACGGTCGAAGCGCGCTTTCTCGCGCTTGCCGATCAGCTCGGCGAGCGCCTGCGGCACGCGCGCGGCCAGCTCGGGCGGCGTGGACGGATTCGCGCGTAGCGCGAACTGGATGCGGCGCGTGCTCATGCGCCGGTAATTCAACACGGTATTGCGCAGCAGCTCGGCGTTGGCGATCACGATCTGCTCGCCGCCCAGGGCGCGGATGCGCGTGGTCTTGAGGCCGACGTGCTCGACCGTCCCGGAAAAATTGTTGACCGAGATCGAGTCGCCCACCTCGAAGGGCTTGTCGACGGCGATCGACAGCGAGGCGAACAGGTCGCCGAGGATGTTCTGCACCGCCAGTGCGATCGCGATGCCGCCGATGCCCAGGCTGGCGACGAAGGTGGTGACGTTGATGCCGAGGTTGGACAGCAGGGCCAGGAGGAGGACCGCCCACACGCTGGTCTGCAGCACCCAGATCACCAGGGTATGGGCGACCGTGACCTGTTCGTCTTCGCGGCCGTGGCTGTGGGCGCGGAAGTAGCGGCGCGCGCCGACCTTGATCGCCCGGTGAAGGCAGAGGGCCAGCTGGAAGCCGAGGGTGAAGAACCACAGGTGGCCCAGGCGCGTGTTCCAGGGCTCCGGCAGGCCGAGCACCGACAGGCCGATCAGGACCGAGGTTGCCAGGATGGCGAGGGTGCTGGTGCGGGCCAGGGTGCTGCTGAGGACTTCGGCGACCGGGCGGTGTGCGCGCTCCTCGCCCAGGCGCGACAGGCGCCTGCGGATCAGCAGCAGCGCGCCATGCATCACGAAGAAGCTGAGCACGGCGGCGCCGAGCGCGAACAGGGCATGGGTGGGTGAGATATCGAGGCTGGCGATGAAGGCGGATATGCGCAAACTGGACTCCTTTCCGGCACGCCTGCGGCGCCGGCGCCAGCCGTGCAGGCGCCGGAGGCAGGCAAGGGGAGGTCAGGCGCCGGCGCCGGCGCCGCACCTGCGGCTGCGCAATGGGCGCGCGGCCGCCTGGGGCCGCCGGCGGCAGCGGCCGAGTTATCGCGTGGATGCAGCCGGCCGGGGCGGCGAACGCGGACAGCGGCCCGCGTGGCGAATCAACGGCGGGCGAGGTGCTGGCGCACGGCCTCCGCGCTGGTACCGACCTGTTGCACGGCGCGTTCCAGCTCTTCGCGGCTCACGCCCAGCGCTTCGGTCCAGTGACGCACTTCCCATTCTTCGTGCACATTAATGCGGGCTCGATCCTGCGGGCCATTGTCTTTCAGATTGTCAGACATGATTGCCTCCTTTTCATGAGTCTGGGCCCAGAGTGCCAGCTGCGGCCGAGGTGTTCCGTTCGCTGCTTCACGCTCGGCCCGATTTGTGCTTTCGCCCGGTGGGGAAAGGACGGCAAAGCGCCATGCCGGAATGGCCCGATTTGAGGTAGGCTTACACTATCGCTAAGCTTCAATAGAGCAACAAGGAGGAAGACACCATGGCAGCACCCTATGACACCGCCCAGCCCGAGCGCAGCGCCATCGACGCCACGCCGGGGCTCGTGGCCCTCGATTTCGGCGCCAACTGGTGCGGCTATTGCCGCGCCGCCGAGCCGGCCATCGACCAGGCCCTGGCCGACTACCCGTCCGCGCGCCACATCCGCGTCGAGGACGGCCCGGGCCGCCCGCTGGGCCGCTCCTTCCGCATCAAACTGTGGCCGACCGTGGTGGTCCTGAAGGACGGCCAGGAAGTGGCGCGCGTAGTGCGCCCGGAAAGCGCCGACGAAGTGCGCATGGCCCTGGCCCAGGCGGGCAGCGCATGAGCCTGGCAGCAAGCACGGCCCCCGCGCCCGCCAACAAACCGCGCACCGTCCTGTTCGCCAGCCTGATCGGCACCACCATCGAGTTCTACGACTTCTACATCTACGCCACGGCCGCGGTGCTGGTGTTCCCGCGCCTGTTCTTCCCGGCCGCAGACCCGGCCGCGGCCACTCTGCAGTCGCTGGCCACCTTCGCCATCGCCTTCTTCGCGCGTCCGGTGGGCTCGGCCGTATTCGGCCATTTCGGCGACCGCATCGGCCGCAAGGCCACCCTGGTGGCGGCGCTGCTGACCATGGGCCTGTCCACGGTCCTGATCGGCCTGCTGCCGACCTATGCCGCGATCGGCACCCTGGCGCCGCTGCTGCTGGCCCTGTGCCGCTTCGGCCAGGGCCTGGGCCTGGGCGGCGAGTGGGGCGGGGCGGTGCTGCTCGCCACCGAAAACGCGCCGCCGGGCAAGCGCGCCTGGTACGGCATGTTCCCCCAGCTCGGCGCGCCGATCGGCTTCTTCCTGTCCGGCGGCACCTTCCTGCTCCTGGGTGAAGTGCTGAGCGACGAGGAATTCTTCAGCTGGGGCTGGCGCGTGCCCTTCCTGGCCAGCGCGCTGCTGGTCATCGTCGGCCTCTACGTGCGCCTGAAGATCACCGAAACGCCGGACTTCCAGAAGGTGCTCGAGCGTAACGAGCGGGTCAAGGTGCCGGCGGTGGCGGTGTTCGCGCAGCATGGCCGCGCCCTGGTGCTGGGCACGCTGATCGCGCTCGCGACCTTCGTCGTGTTCTACCTGATGACGGTGTTCGCGCTGAGCTGGGGCACGGCCAAGCTGGGCTTCTCGCGCCAGCAGTTCCTGCTGCTGCAGCTGTTCGCGGTGGTGTTCTTCGCGCTCACCATCCCGCCTTCGGCCCTGCTGGCGGACCGCCACGGCCGGCGCGCCGCCATGATGCTGGTCAGCGCCGCGATCGCTGGCTTCGGCCTGCTGTACGGGCCGCTGTTCGGCGCCGGCACCCTGCTGTCGGCGGGCATCTTCATGGTGCTCGGCATGTGCCTGGTGGGCTTCACCTACGGGCCGCTGGGGACCCTGCTGGCCGAGCTGTTCCCGGCCGAGGTGCGCTACACCGGCGCCTCGCTCACCTTCAACTTCGCGGGCATCCTGGGCGCCTCGCTGGCGCCCTACGTGGCGACCTGGCTGGCCACCAACTACGGGCTCGAGTACGTCGGCTACTACCTGAGCGCGGCAGCACTGCTCAGCCTGCTGGCCCTGGTGCTGGCGGGCGCGCCACCGGCGGCCCAGGCCGAGCCGGCGCCGCGTTGAGCGCGCGCGGCTTCGCCGCCCGCCTGGCGTCCTTGTCCGCGCGCAACCCGTGCGCGGACGACGCGGACTTCCTGGCGGCGCTCTACCTGTCGACCCGGACCGACCTGGACGCGCTGCCGGTGCCGCGCGCCGTGGTCGAGGGCATTGCGCGCCACCAGCAGGCGCTGCAGCGCGAGGCCTACGCCCAGGCCTGTCCGCAGGCGGAAGAATGGATCGTGGAAGACGGGGCGGGCCCGCTGGGCCGCCTGGTGCTCGACCGCAGGCCGGGCGAACTGCGCGTGGTCGACCTGTCGGTCGCCCCGCGCGCGCGCCGGCGCGGCCATGCGCGCGCCCTGCTGCTGGCCCTGCAGGCCGAGGCGGTGGAAGAGGGCCGCGCGCTGGCCTTGCGGGTGCGCGCGGACAATGCCGCGGCGCGCAGCCTGTATGCGGGCCTGGGCTTCCAGACCCTGCCCGGCGGGGGCGCCCGCCTCGAACTGCGCTGGCGGCCGGACGCGGATTGGATTCAGAAGGAATAGACCATCGTCAGCGAGGTCTGGGTGTCGGTGTTCTTCTTGTCGATCGGCACGCTGGTGTCGTTGCGCACGCTGAAGCCGGCCTTCATCTGCATGGTGTCGTTGATCTTGGTACTGAGCGAGGTCTCGGACACCGAGTGGGTATTCGAGGTGCCTTTTTCCACGCTGACGGTCTGGGCGAAGAAGGCCGAGGGGCTGACGCGCCAGCGGAACTGGGCCGCGCCGCGCACGGTCACGCCATTCTCGTCCTCGCCGGTGGCGCGCTCGCCGGCGAAGTAGCCCGGGCCGATCTCCACGTCCAGGGTCCTGTCTTCGCCGTCCAGCCAGCGCGAGCCATGGCCGATACCGATGGTCGAATAGCGGGTGTAGGCGCCGAAGCGGTCGTTGACGTGGGAACCGAGCACGAAGGCGCGGCGGCCGGCGCCGACCAGTTTGCGCGAGGCCTTGGCCGACACCGCGTAGCGCTCGGCCGTGCGGCTGCTCTGGCGGTTGCCGTCCTCGTCCTCGTATTCGTCTTCCTTGAAGAAGCCGCTGAGCACGAATTCGTGGCGCCAGTCGGCGGTTTCGTGGCGCGCGTCGATCTTGCCGGTCACCGAGGTGCCGGTGGTGTTGCCCGAGGTCGAGATCGCGCCCAGCTCGGCGGACGTGAACCAGCCGCCGTCGGGCAGCTCGGCCGGCCGGGCAATCGTCAGCGGCGCGTGCACATTGCCGACATCGGGCAGGTCGGGAGCGGCGGCGGCCATGCCATGCACGGCCAGGAGAGACACAAGGATCGGGAGTGATTTCATCGGCATCTGTACGGAGCCCGCCGGTGTCGTCCTGCGACGCGGCGAGCCTTCCGGCCCTCAATGGTGGACAGGCGCCGCGGCGGGGCTGCGGCAAATGCACGACATTGTATCCGAAAGACAGCGCGATGCGATGCTTTAGAGCACTTTCGGACGCCCCCCAGAAGGTGGAATGTGGCGTTCTAATCGTCAAATAATTTGCAATTGCTCGGCTGCAATAGGTAAAATCGAGCCCTTGCATGGAACGGCGGCATGATGCCTGCCGGCGCCCGAGGATGGTCCGATTGCCATGAACAGCTTACAGGATGGAGCAGCACCCGCGCCCTGGTCCGCGCCGGTGGAGAACCCCTTGCCCGGATTCTCCCGGCTGCCCGGCGCTGCCGGCGACGTGGACTGGGGCGCCACGGCGCTCGGCCTGCCATCGGCCTGGCCGGACGAGCTGCGCGCCGCCGCCGGCATTTGCCTGAGCTCCCAGTTCCCCTTGGCGATCGTCTGGGGGCCGGAGTTCGTCTACGTCTACAACGACGCCGCCATCAGCGTGTTCGGCACCAAGCACCCGTGGGCCATGGGCCAGCGCGTGATCGACGTCTGGCCGGACGCCTGGCCGACCCTGGGGCCGATGCTCGAGTCGGTGCTGCGTACCGGCCAGGCCGTGCGCAACGACGACCTGGAGCTGATGATCGACCCCCATGGGCAGCTGGTCGAAGCCTACCTGACCTTCTCGTATAGTCCCATCGTGAGCGCGCGCGGCACGATCGGCGGCGTCTTCATCGCCTTCATGGAAACCACCGAACGCGTCCTGGCCGAGCGCCGCCAGCGCACCGTGTCCGACCTGGCCACGGCGGTGGCGCGCGGACGGCGCAGCGACGACCTGCTCACGCGCGTGCGCGAAGCGCTAGACGACAACCGCCGCGACCTGCCATTTACGGCGCTGCTGCGCGCCGGCGCGGGCGGGCGCCTCGGTTGCCTGTTCGCCACCGGCCACGAGGCGGCGCAGTTGCCGGAGGCCGCCGCCGCGATCCTGGCCGGCCTGGCCGCGCCGGCCATCGAGAGCGGCCAGCCGCTGCTGCTGGACGCCGCGCGCGCGGTCGAGGCGCTCGACGTCCGTGGTCCGTGGCCGGAAGCGCCGCGCCAGATGCTGGCGATGCCCTTCCGGCCAGGCGGCCAGGATGCGCCCGGCGGCGTGCTGCTGGTCGGCGTCAACCCGCGCCGGCCGCTGGACGCCGCCTGCCGCGCCTTCTTCGACCAGGTCGGGGGCCACGTCGCCCATGCGGTGGCGGTCGCCGAGGCCGACGTGGCCGAACGCCAGCGCATCGCCGCCATGGCCGAGCTCGAGCGCAGCCGTTCCCATTTCTTCGCCGGCGCCAGCCACGAACTGCGCACCCCGCTGACCCTGGTGCTCGGCCCGCTCGGCGCGCTGCTGGACGAACAAGGGGCGCCGCTGGCGCCCGGGCTGCGCGAACCGCTCGAGATGGCCCACCGTAACGCGCGCAGGCTGAATACGCTGGTCAGTTCCTTGCTCGATTTCGCGCGCATCGAGGCCGGCACCTTGCCGCTGGTGCTGGAACCGCTCGACCCCTCGGTGGCGACCGCCGAGATCGCGGCCCTGTTCCGGGCTCCGGTGGAGGCGGCCGGGTTGAGACTCACGGTGGCCAGCACGCTCGCGCCGGGCCCGGCCATGCTGGACCGCGACATGTGGGAAAAGATCGTGTTCAATCTGCTGTCGAACGCCTTGAAGTTCACGCTCCAAGGCGGAATCGCGGTGCGCCTTGGCGGCGACAGCGGCTGGATCGAGCTGGAGGTGGCCGACACCGGCATCGGCATCGAGGAAGAGGAAACCGCGCGCGTGTTCGGCCGCTTCTACCGCAGCCGCGGCGCCGAAGGGCAAGGCGCGGAGAGCGGCGGCGTGGGCCTGGCCCTGGTGCGCGAGCTGGCCCGCCTGCACGGCGGCGACGTGGCGCTCGAGAGCCGGCCCGGCGTGGGCAGCCGTTTCACGGTCCGTGTTCCCTTGCACCGCCCGGCGCCGGGCGGCTCGATGCGCCAGCCGCCCCGGCCGACGGCGCAGGTGATGCGCCGCGCCCAGTTCCGCGACGAACTGGCGCGCTACGGCGTGCATGCGGAACCGCCGCCGCTGCCGCCCGCAGCCCAGGCCCAGGCCCAGGCTACCCAGGGCGCCCGGGTGCTGGTGATCGAGCGCGACGAGGACGTGGTGCGCTATGTGGCGCGCCTGCTGCAGGACAGCTGCGCGGTGGCTTCCGCCCCCAGCGCCAATGCCGCCCTGGCGGCGATCCGCGCCGCCGCGCCGGACCTGGTGCTGGTGGACGCCATGCTGCCCGGCGCCGGCGGCCTGGACCTGGTGCGCCGCATCCGGCGCGACCCGGCGGCGGGCACGGTGCCGCTGCTGGTGCTGTCCGCGCGCGCCGACGAGGAAGCGCGCCTGGAAGCCCTCGACGCCGGCGCCGACGACTTCGTCGCCAAGCCCTTCAGCGGCCGCGAACTGAGCGCGCGGGTGCGCTCGCACGTGCAGATGGCGCGTGTGCGGCGCGCCGCCTTCGAACAGGAAACCGCGCTGCGGCGTGAAATCGCCGGCCTGCGCCATGACCTGGCCACCGTCCTGGACGGCACCCGCGACATCGTCCTGAGCCTCGACCGCGACTTGCGCGTGGTGGCCCTGAACGACGCCGCCGCCGCCGGCCGGCCCAAGGCCGGCGCGGTCGGCCTGCCGCTGAGCGAGCTGATTCCGGACATCCCGGGCAGCCCGCTCGAGCGCGCGCTGCGCGATGCGGTGTGCGCGCGCGACAGCTCCGCGGTCGAGTATTACGACCGCGAGGCGCGCCGCTGGTTCGAAGTGCGCTGCTACCCGGCGCCACATGGCGCGCTGCTGTTCGGCACCGACATCACGGGACGCAAGCTGGCCGAACAGGCCCAGCGCGAGGCGCACGCCGAGCTGGAACTGCGCGTGGCGGAGCGCACCGAGGCCCTGCGCGCCGCCAGCGGCCTGCTGGGGGCGGTGTTCGACCGCGCGCCTGGCGGCATCGCGCTGAGCGACCGCAACGGGCGCATCGTGCACGCCAATGCCGCCTATGCGGCGCTGGTCGGCCTGGACGTGGCCAGCGTGCACGAGCGCTCGCTGGAGGACTGGGTCGAACCAGCCGGCCTGGTGCGCCTGGCGGCAGGACGCGAACGCCTGCTGGCGGGCGAGGCCGACTCCTTCGAGGAAGAGGTGCGCTACCGCTGCCCGGACGGGCGGCGCCTGTGGGTGGCCCACTTCGTGTCCCTGATCGCGCCGCTGTGGCAGGGCGACCGCTGTTTCGTGACGATCGCGCGCGACGTCACGGCGCGCAAGCGCGGCGAGGCCGAGAGCGAGATCGCGCGCCAGGAACTGCGCACCCTGTACGAGCGCCTGCAGTCGGTGCGCGAGAACGAGCGCAAGGCCCTGGCGCGCGAGGTGCACGACCAGCTCGGCCAGATCCTGTCGGCCGCCAAGATCGACATCAAGCTGCTCGAGGACGACCTGCGCGACGATACCCGGTCGATGGTGCGCGGCGCCATCATCGCGGAACTGGGCTCGGCCAGCGCCACCCTGGAGCGCGCGATCGGCCTGGTGCGCGAGATCGCCACCGAACTGCGCGCGCCGGAGCTCGACGAGCACGGCCTGTACGCGGCGATCACCTGGCATGTGCACGACTTCGAGCGGCGTACCCGCATCGCCTGCCACGTGACCTTCGAGCCGGCGCGCCCGCATCCCTCGCGCCCCGCCTCGGCGGCGCTGCTGCGCATCCTCCAGGAAGCCATGACGAATGTGCTGCGCCATGCCCAGGCCAGCAAGGTCTGGGTCAGCCTGGAACGGCGCGGGCACTCGCTGGTGCTGCGCGTGCGCGACGACGGCGTCGGCATCCCGCGCGCCCTGCTGCGCCGCGGCGCCTCGCTCGGCCTGCAAGGCATGCGCGAGCGCGCCGAGCTGGTCGACGGCAAGCTGCTGGCCGGCCCGCTCGCGCCGCGCGGCACCCTGGTGTCGGTGCGCGTTCCCCTGCATTCGAAAAGAGAAAAAGGACCACGACCATGACCAGCCTCGTCATCGCCGACGACCACGAACTGCTGCGCGAAGGCGTCAAGAAGATCATCCGCTCGGCCGCCGGCCTGCGCGTGGTGGGCGAGGCGGCCGACCTGGAACAGGCCCTGAGGCTGCTCGGGCTGCACCAGCCGGACGTGCTGGTGCTCGATATTTCCCTGCCGGGCCACGACGGGCTCGAAGGGCTGGCCGAGGTGCGCCGGCATTTTCCTCAGCAGCGCGTGGTCATGCTCAGCATGTACGGCGAGGAGCGCTACGCCGTGCCGGCGCTGAAAGCGGGAGCAGTGGGCTACATCACCAAGACCATGGCGGCCGAGGAGCTGGTCAAGGCGATCCGCAAGGTGATGGAAGGCGGCACCTATATCGGCCCCAGGCTGGCCGAGCTGCTGGCGGAAGAGGCGCGCGCCCCCGAGGCCGGGGCGCCGCACGAGCGCCTGACGGCGCGCGAGAACGAGATCCTGACCCTGATCGGGGCCGGCCTGCAGATCAAGCAGGTGGCCGCCGAGCTGGGCATCAGCGTGAGCTCGGTGAATACCTACCGCTTGCGCATCTTCCAGAAAATGGACCTGCATTCGAACGCGGCCCTGATCCGCTACGCGGTCCAGCACGGGTTGGTCGGCTGAGACCCCGCAATTCACGTCAATCTCTTGCTCGAACGGTCATGCCTGTTGCTGAAGGGCAACATCAGTCATCGGGTCATGTCGTTAAATTTACGTCACGGAATGTCAAATATATGACAACCGCATGCATCTTTACGCCCTCATCATGGG
>CBIHLT010000184.1:0-10650 GCA_966210615.1 uncultured Massilia sp. | reverse complement strand
GCGAAACCCCACCCGAGTGATCTCGGGTGGGGTTTTTTGCTTTGGGCGGCCGGAACCCAAGTTCGACGCCGCATGCAAGCCGCAGAAGCTCATGCATGCACAATTCCCGCTTGCGCCGCCCACTGCGCCAAACTACTCTTTTTAATCGCCGCCGCCATCAGGTCCGGGAACAGATCCGGCGTACAAGCAAACACCGGCGCCCCCATCGCAGCCAGCTTCGCGGCATTCTCCCGGTCATACGACGGCGCCCCGCGATCGTCGAGCGCCAGCAGCACGATCAGCTGCACGCCGCTCGCCACCAGATAGGCTGCCCGCTTGAGCATCTCCGCATTATTCCCGCCTTCATACAAATCGCTGATCAACACGAAGATCGTGTCTTTCGGCCGCGTCACCAATCCCTGGCAGTAGCCCAAGGCCCGATTGATATCCGTCCCGCCGCCCAGCTGGGTCCCGAACAGGACCTCGACCGGATCGTGAAGCGTCGGCGTCAAGTCCACGACCGCCGTATCGAACACCACCACCGAGGTGCTCACCGCCTTGATGGTCGCCAGCACCGCCGCGAACACGCTCGCATACACCACCGACGGCGCCATCGATCCCGACTGGTCGATGCACAGCACGATGTCGCGCAAGGTCTGCCCCTTGCGGCCGAAGCCGATCCGCGTCTCCGGGATCACCGTGTTGTACTCCGGCTGATAGTGCTTCAGGTTGGCCCGTATCGTGCGCAGCCAGTCGATCTCGTTATGCCGCGGCCGCAGATTGCGCACCGCGCGATGCAGCGCGCCGCTCACCGCCTGCCGCATCGGACTGGCCAGCTTCTTTTCCAGGTCGCGAACCACGCGCTCGACCACTTGCCGTGCTGTCGCGCGGGTCTTGTTCGGCATCACGCGGTTCAGGCTGAGCAAGGTCGCGACCAGATGCACGTCCGCCTCCACCGCTATCAGCATCTCCGGTTCGCATAGCATCTGCTGCAAGCCGAGGCGTTCGAGCGCATCTTTCTGCATCACCTGCACGACAGACGATGGAAAATACTGGCGGATATCGCCCAGCCAGCGCGCAACGCTCGGCGCCGATGCGCCCAGGCCGCCGCGCCTTTCACCGTCGTTGTAGAGCGCATTCAGCGCGCCGTCGAGCGCCAGGTCCCCGGCGTCGAGCTTGACGCCGTGGTCGGTTCCGCCGCCAAGCACGAGCCGCCAGCGCCGCGTCATTTCGTTGTGGTCGATGTCATCCGCCATGAACAGCTTCCTGCGCAGCCGCGCTTCCAAGGATGGTTCGAAGGACCGGCAGCACGCGCATGGCACGCTCGTGATCCACTGCCGGCGTTCCGGAGACGGCGGCGCGACGTATGCCAGGCTGGCCGGATGCCGCGCGCTCCGCAAGCTGGCGCCGTTCGGGCGGTGTGAAGGTCCCGAAGGTGCGCCGCAGAAGCGGCAACAATTCGATGAAGCCTTCCGCCGGCTGCGACATGAGCCAGGCGTTCACCAGCTCCCAGAGTTCGTCGCTGTGCGCCAGCAGCGTGCCGCCACCGTCCAGGAATCCCTCCAGCCATTGCGCAGTGACGAGCGGCGGAACGGCATGCGACGAGCGCAGCGACAATTGGCGCGCCGCCTCGGCAGTCGGCCAGCGCTGCTGCTCCGCCAGGATGCGCGTGCAGCGTCCCGTGATCAGCGCATGGCCCTGGTCCGAGCGCGCGAGCTTGTCGAGCGTGTCGAACCATTCCTCGAGATATCCCTCGTTTTGGAAGCGCCGGATCGCCTGGTCGCCCGCGATCAACTGGCGGAGCAGGATCGCCGCCGCGTCGTCGGCCAGGGCGCGGGCGCCGAAGGGCAGGGCAATGCAGGCACGCGTGATCAGCACGCCGGCGACGCCGGCAAGCGCCGTGGTGTCGGTCCCGCGCACATTGCCATAGCGGATGGCGTCCACCAGCGGCGCGATGGCCTCCAGCAGGAAGCCGGGATCCGGCGTCGTCGCTCCGGCCTCCTGGATGCGCTGCATGATTGGCCCCACCGCTTCCTGCAGATCCGCCAGCAGGATCTTCTCCATCAGGGCAGTCAGCTCCGGCAGGTTCACAGCCTGCGCACCGCGCTCGATCGCGCGCGCATTGGCGGCTCCCTCGAGCGTCGCACCCCAAACGCTCGCCTCGATCAGCCGAATCGCGAATTCCGGTTCCCATGCCAGCTGCCACAACTCATGGAAGCTGCCCGTCTTGCCGTGCGCCCGCTGTTGCCGGCCCCAGCCCACGCCGACCATCGCGAGCCGGTGCAGGAGAATGCTCTTTTCCAAGTGGGCCGGCTGACGCAGATCGAGGTCCAGGCTGAGCATGTCGGCGCGCACCGGCATGCGCAGGCGCTTCTGCAGCGCCAGCACATCCTGCACCAGCGGCACCGTCGGCACGTCCGCCGGCACGTCGCCCAGCCGGTCGTTGACCAGCAGCTCGCGCTGGATCAGGCGCAGCGTCACCTCGTCGTCCTGGCAGAAGACGGCGCGCACCGCTTCCAGCAGTTCGTCCAGCCCGGTGCGCGGCCGTCCGCGCAGCGCCGCCAGGGTTTCGGCCAGACGCTGGGCGTCGATGACCTGGGCCGAGGAAGCGTCCAGGTCGTGCTTGCGCAGCAGGGCGGCGACGTCGGTCAGCCAGAACAGCCCTGCCTCCTCGCCGTGCTCCCATACGTGCTGATACCAGCCAGGCGAAGCGACACCGGCGCCGTAGCCGCTCGCGAAGCTCAGCCTGCCGTAGCTCCACGGTATCCAGGTCGCCAGCACCTTTTCCTTCGGCAGTCCCTTGAGCAGCTCGGCATCGCTCTTCGCGCTCGGCATGGACGCCAGCGCCGGTACGTGCCAGGCGCCGCAGACCACGGCGATGCGCGTATGGCCTTCCCTCTCGGCCGCGCGGATGGCGTTGCGCATCCATGCCTCGCGCCTCAGCTCGAGCGTCGAAGACGACGGGCCAGCCGCCTCCCGCACGGCGCCCATCATTTCGGCCACGGCCTCGAACAGGTCCAGGCTGTCGCGCCGCTGCTCCACCAGGTGATCCCACCAGGTCTCGGTATCGCCATATCCCGCCGCATGCGCCAGCCAGCTCAGGGGATCGGCCTGCACGTCGCCGCCATGCTCAGGCTCGGGTGTGCGCTCCTCGGCCATGCGGTGGCTCTGTGGCAGGTCGCAAAACCGGAACGGGACGCCATGTTCGCTCGCATAGCGCATGGCCTGCCATTCCGGCGAGTAGGCGGCAAAAGGGTAGAACACCGCGTGCTGCGGCGCCGCGGCCGCATACAGCAGCAGGGCGACGGGCGGCGTCAGTTCCGGCCGGCCCGCGAACGCGGTCAGGCCATCGGCCTCGGGCGGCCCTTCGACCAGCAGGCAGTCGGGCTGCAGCGCCTCGAGCGCCCGCAGCAGGCTGCGTGCGCAGCCCGGGCCGTGGTGGCGGATGCCGAACAGGTGAACGCTCATGCCTTGTGCTCAGTCCATCACGTCGCGGCAGGCGCGGTACAGGTCTTTCCAGCCGCTGCGTTCCTTCACCACCGTCTCCAGATACTCGAGCATGGCCACGCGGTCCTGGACCGGATCCTTGACGATCGCGCCGACCATGCCGGCCGCCAGGTCGGCGCCGCGCAGCACGCCGTCGCCGAAATGCGCGGCGAGCGACATGCCGTGCGTGATCACGGAAATCGCTTCCGCCGTGCTCATGCTCGCTGTCGGCGCCTTGAGCTTGATCTTGCCGTCCTCGGTCGTGCCGTCGCGCAGTTCGCGGAACACCGTCACGATGCGGCGGATCTCTTCCAGTGCCGGTACTTCACCCGGCAATTCGAGTGCACGTCCCATGCCGGCGACGCGCGTCTGCACGATGCGCACTTCCTCGTCGGCGGTGCGCGGCGGCGGCAGCACGACGGTGTTGAAGCGGCGCTTGAGCGCGCTCGACAGCTCGTTGACCCCGCGGTCGCGGTCATTGGCGGTGGCGATGATGTTGAACCCCTTTTGCGCCTGCACCTCGTCGTCCAGCTCCGCGATCGGCAGCACCTTCTCGGACAGGATGCTGATCAGGCTGTCCTGTACCTCGCCCGGGATGCGGGTGAGTTCCTCGATCCGCGCGATCTTCCCTTCGCGCATGGCGCGCATCACCGGGCTGGGGACGACCGCTTCCAGCGACGGTCCCTTGGCCAGCAGGTGCGCGTAGTTCCAGCCGTAGCGCAGGGCTTCCTCGCTGGTGCCGGCCGTGCCTTGCACCACCAGGGTGGAGTCGCCGCTGATCGCCGCAGCAAGGTGTTCCGACACCCAGGACTTGGCAGTACCCGGTACGCCGAGCAGCAGCAAGGCGCGGTCGGTGGCCAGGGTGGCGACCGCGATCTCGATCACGCGCGGGTTGCCGATATATTTGGCACTGATCTCCACGCCGTTATCGAGCTTGCCGCCCATGAGATACGTGGCCACGGCCCACGGCGACATGCGCCAGCGCGGCGGGCGTTGGCGGGTGTCGCTGGCGATCAGGGCCTCGATCTCCCTGGCGAACTGCTCCTCCGCGTGCTGGCGAAGGACGGTGATGGTCGATGCGGTCATGCGGGCTCCTGGAAAGAAAGCGACATCTCGTGCCGGAAGCGCACGGTGTCGAAAAAATTGGCGATGCTGTCGTGAATGCCGCCGTCGCCGGCGCCGGCGCGCCAGGTGGCCTCGAGGCTCGAGACGGCGTGCGGATCGACGATGCCCGCGAAGCTGTCGAGGGCGGCCTTGAGTTCCCATTGGGCGCCCGGGATCGCAGGCAGCTCGCGCAGCATCCGCGCGATCACCTCGCGCGAGAGCGAGGCCGGCCAGATGACGGACGAGCGCCGGGCCGCGTGGACGAGCAGGTCGAGCAGGGCGCGTTCCTGCTGGCTCCATGTACTGCGGCTGGCGCCGACGAGGTCGGCGAGGCAGGCGTGCAGCTCGGCGGGCGCCATCCGTGCGAACAGGTCGAAGAAATCCTTCGGGTATTGCTGCCGCATCGGCTCGGCGGCCGCCAGCCAGAACCCCAGCAGGGCCTGTATCCATTCACCCAGCTCCTGGTGCGAGGCGGCGCCGCGCAGCACGGCGGTCGACCAGCCGCGCACGAGGGCATGGGCAAAGTCGCTGCGTGAAGCCATCGCCAGCAGCTCGCCCGGCGTGAGCGCGAAGCGCGTCGACCAGAGTCGCGGATCGCTTGCCGCAAGCAGGTCGACCACCCAGCCGGCCTTTTCGCCCAGGCCCGGATGGGCGCCGGCGCCGACGCCGTCGCGTGCGGTGGCCTTGTCGACCGATTCCGGCAGGTTCACCTCGATGCTGTTGCGGCCCAGGAGCACACGTTTCACATGGAGCAGCGGCTCGGCCCTCGCCTGCATGCGCTGGCTGAGGGCGGAGCCGGGCAGTCTCACCAGCATGGCCTGCGCCGCAAGCCGCACTTCCTTGCGGCGGTCGTCGAGGGCGGCTTCCAGGAAGGCTTGGTCGTCGCGACCGAGTCCGACGGCCAGGCAAGCGAGCAGCTGCACACGTGTGTCCGGCGGCTCGGTCGCCCAGGCCTGCGTCAGCGCATCCCGGGCGGCGCCGGGATCCTCGGCACGCCACTGCGCCAGGGCCGCGTGCCGCTGCTCCAGGCTGCCCGTCTCCCAGAGGCGCAGCCGTTCTTCGGGCCCAGTGGCGGGTACGGCCCAGGACCAGGCCGGATCGAGGCGGGACAACCAGCGCCCGCGCTCGCCCAGCACCGCTATCAGATCGGTGCGCAGCTCGGCATGGCGTGTCGCGAGCGCGAGGAAATTGGGCAGGAAGCGCGCGGGCAGGTAGCCGCCGTAGCGCTTCAGTTCGCGCAGCCATTCATGCGGCAGGTGGGTTTTCTGCCCACCCTGCAGCAGGCGCGCCAGCAGCGCTTCGGCACGGGGCGGGCAGGTCCGCAGGCTTTCGGCCGTCGCGGCCAGCGGCGCCTCGGCTGGGTTTTCCGCGGGACGCAGGCCGGCCCGTGTCCACAGCGACCACGCGCCGAGCGACAGCCAGAGCTGCGCCTCGGGCTCGCCGCCGCCAGGGATCAGGCTTTCCAGCTCCGCCGGCAAGCTTGCGGGCTTCACGCCTCCCGCGCGGGAGGTGCCGATCTGCAGAAGGCTGTACAGGTCGCTCATGCGAGAAAGTCCGCTTCGAAGTTGAGCAGGCGGCCCTCGTGCCAGCCGCTCAGCGGCAGGAAGGCTTCGCCATCCCATTCGCCCACCAGCGTCAACGGGTGACCGCCGCTCAGGGCTGCCAGGTGCAGATGGTGACGGAACCCGGCGTCCAGCGGAATCACGCCGCCGGCGCAGCGCAGCGACCGCCCGGCGGCATCCGGCACCACATCGGAAAGGATGGCGGGCCAGCTGTCGAGGAAAGGCCGGTGGGCCAGCGCATCGGCATAGTCGCCGAGCAGGGAAGGAAAAGCGTGCCCCGCAGGCAGACCGTCGTCGATCAGCGTGCTCGCCGCCTGCTGGCGCACCAGTGCCCGCAGGGGCAGGGCGCCCGGGTAGAAACACAGTTCACCGTCGAATTGCGTGCCGACCGGGACGGACTGTTCGAAGCCTTGGGTACCGGCCGCGAACTGCAGCAGCAGTGCCCAGCGCCGGGTGTTTGCCCCGAGCAGCCAGGTGGCGCGGCTGCGAATCCGTTCCTCTTCGCCGCTGCGCTGGGCGAGGACGAGCCAGCGGTCATGCACCGGAGGCTCGGCCAGCACGTCTTCCTTGGCGACGTTGAAGCCGACCAGGGCGCGCAGGTCGCGCTGCAGCGTGTCCGGCAGCTGGTCGATGCGCTGCCAGGCGCTCGTTACCAGATAGAGCGCGGCGAGTTCGTTGGCCAGGCGGCGTTCCCAGTCGGGCAGGGTGGTCTGGAAGCACATCGCGCCGGCGCGCCGCAGGCGGGCGGCGAGCCCTCCCGCCTGCGCATCGACGAGCCTTGCCGCCATGCCGTTCCAGTATGCCGGGCCGCGCTCGCGCACGCTGGCCAGGCCCTCGCGCGCCAGATCGTGCAGCCAGGTCTGCAGGTCGGCCAGGCCGCGGCTGACGCTCTGCTCGCGCTTCTCTTCGCGCTTGCGGGCCTGGGCCGCGGAAGCCTCGGCCTGCTCCGGCGTTTGCGCGGCTGCTTTCTCGGCTTTCTTTTCCTGGCGCTGCTGGCGGCTGTCGAGCCAGTCCGCCACCCATTGGGGCGCAGGAGACGCCGCAAACAGCTGCGGCTGGGCGCTCAGCAGAAGATAGAGTCCGAGGCCATGCTTGCAAGGGAACTTGCGGCTCGGGCAGGTGCACTTGAAGGCCGGCTCGCCGATGTCGATCTGGGTACGGTAGGGGACTTTTCCGCTGCCCTGGCACTCTCCCCACAGGGCGCGCTCGTCGCGTCCGAGCAGGCCCCATTTGGCTGGCGTGGCCAGCTGGCTGCCGGCTTTGGCGGAGGCAGCGTCGGGAGCCAGCGAGAGAATGTGATCCGAGGTGAGCGTCACGCACAAACCCATGGGTAAAGGGATGTGCTTACTATAACCTCGCTCATCCGCTGAAAGCGGATCTTTGCCTATGCAATGAAGATAAAAGTGGAGGGCGCCCCTTGTTTCGGTAGTCTCGGGCGCCTTCGTTCAGCCTGCGCTGTCGTTGAGACGCTTGCGCAGATCCACCAGCTGGTCGCGCAGGGTCGTGACTTCGTCGATCGAGCATTGGGTGGCGCACAAAACGGCAGGCATCACCTCGGCGGCCTGCTTGCGCAGCGCATTGCCCTGCTCCGTCAGGGTAATGATCACCTGGCGCTCGTCGCTGCGTGCGCGGGCGCGCTGCACGAGGCCTTGGGCTTCCATGCGTTTCAGTAGTGGCGTCAGCGTGGCGGAGTCCAGGAAAAGTCGCTCGCCGATATCGGACACGGTGAGCTGGTCCCGTTCCCACAACACCATCATGACGAGGTACTGCGGATAGGTCAGCCCGAGCTTGGGCAGCAAGCCACGGTAGACGCGCATCATCGCCAGCGAGGTCGAATACAGCGCGAAACACAGCTGGTCGTCGAGCGCCGGTGCGGCGGGAAGGGGAGAGGTCGTGTTCATGAATCCAATATAGATCGCACACTAGTCAATTGCAAGCGATAATTTGTATCCGTGGCGAGGCCTGCCCGATCCTTGCTGCGATCGGCAGGATCAGGCAATCCTTCACCCGGATAGGGATACCGCTGCCGGCCTTGGCGCTCCTAAGATGAACACATCTTTTCACGGGAGGACAGCATGCAGACAATCGACAGCATCTATATCAACGGGACCTTCGTCAGGCCGCACGGCAGCGAAGTCCTGACCCTGGTCGACCCGGTGACCGAAGAGCCGGCGGCGCGCGTGGTGCTTGCCGACGAGACGGACGCGCGGCATGCCATCTCGGCCGCGGTGTCGGCCTACCGCGCGCTGGAGGGCAGCACGCGGGCGCAACGCATGGAATGGCTGCAGCGTCTGCACGACGTCGTCGCGGCGGCGGAAGACGAGCTGACGGCGCAGATGGTCGAGGAATACGGCGGCCCCGTACGGACCTCGAATGCGACAGCGAGGCGCGCCGCCGCGTCCTTCACCGCGGCGCGGACCTTGTTGGCCGATTACCCGTTCGAACGCCGGATCGCTTCCGCGCAGGTGCGCATGGAGCCGCTCGGCGTGGTGGGGCTGATCACGCCGTGGAACGCCAACTACGGTTTCATTTGCAGCAAGCTGTCGATGGCGATCGCCACGGGCAGCACGGCGGTGATCAAGCCGAGCGAACTCAGTGCCCGCCAGACCGCGCTGCTGACCCAGGTGCTCCACCGCGCCGAACTGCCGCCCGGCCTGTTCAACATCGTGACCGGGCGCGGCGATACGGTCGGCGCCGAGATCGTCCGCCATCCGGACATCGCCAAGATTTCGTTCACCGGGTCGACCGCGGTAGGGAAGGCGATCGCGCGCGGCGCCGTGGAGACGATGAAGCGGGTGACCCTGGAACTGGGCGGCAAGTCGCCGACCATCCTGCTGGACGACGCCGACTTCGCGAAAGCGATGCCCCTGGCTGCGATGGCGGCGACCATGAACAGCGGCCAGGCCTGCCTCGCCGGTTCACGCCTGCTGGTGCCGCGGGCGCGGCTCCAGGAAGCGCATGAGCGGATCGGCGCCGCGTTCGACGCGCTGCGGGTCGGCGATCCGCGCGATCCTGCGACCACGATCGGACCGATGGTGACGCGCACCCAGTACGAGCGCGTGCAGGGCTTCATCCAGCGCGGCATCGACGAGGGCGCTACCTTGCTGACCGGAGGGCCGGGCCGGCCGGAGGGGTTGGAGCGGGGCTACTTCGTGCGGCCGACCGTGTTCGGCAACGTCCGCAACGACATGGCGATCGCGCGCGAAGAAATCTTCGGCCCGGTACTGTCGGTCATCGCCTACGAGGACGAGGAAGACGCCGTGCGGCTGGCGAACGACACCGTCTACGGACTGCATGCGTATGTGTTCTCCGGCGATGTCGCCCGCGCGAACAGGGTGGCTTCACGCATCGTGGCCGGGCGGGTGTTCATCAATGGATTGTATGATGAGCCGGCGGCGCCTTTCGGCGGCTTCAAGCAGTCGGGCCTCGGCCGCGAGTTCGGCATCTTCGGCTTCGAACAATACCTGGAACCCAAAGCAGTGCTCGGCCATGAACAATCTCTCTGATCACACGATCAATGCCCAGCTGGTGCAGGAAGTGCGCAAGCGTTTCGGCAGCTTGCCGGATGCCGGCGACGACCTGGCCACCGGACTCTCCTGGCTGACCATCATCCGGCGGGAAACGCCGACAGCGGTGGGCCGCGGCATGCTGCAGCCGTCCATGTGCCTGATCGTCCAGGGCGAAAAGGAAATGCTGGTGGGCGAGCGTGTGCTACGCTACGGGCAAGGATGCTACGTCCAGGCAGGCGCTGCGATACCGGTGTCCGGCCGCATCGTGCGGGCCAGCGTGGACGAACCCTACTACGGCCTGCGGGTCGACCTGGACCCCAAGGAGATCGCGGCTTTCCTTCTCGAGACCCAGCTGCCGGCCGCGCCGGAACGCGAAGACGTGCCGGTCGTAAGTGTCGAGCCGGCAGGGGAGGGACTGCTCGAGGCATTCCTGCGCCTGCTCCGTCTGCTCGACCGTCCGCGCGATCTGCCAGTACTCGGCCGCCTGCTGAAGCAGGAGATCATGTATCACCTGATCGCCGCGCCGGGCGGCGCATCCCTGACCCGGGGCGTGCTGGGCGGCCAGCGCGAACATGCCGTCAGCAGGGCGATCACCTGGATACGAGAGCACTACGATGAGCCGCTCAAGATCGCGGAGCTGGCGCACACCGTCCACCTGAGCCCATCGGTACTGCACCGGCGCTTCAAGGCGGCAACGGTCATGAGTCCGCTCCAATACCAGAAGCAGGTCCGGCTGCTGGAGGCGCGACGGCTCCTGATGAGTGGCGGCCAGGAAGCGGCAAGCATCGCTTACCAGGTGGGCTACGAAAGCCCCTCGCAGTTCAGCAGGGAGTACCGGCGGCTGTTCGGCGCCTCGCCGCTGCAGGATGCCCAGCAGTTGCGTGGCCATGCGCTCGAGCCCTGATGCAGCGTTTGTGCAACAGCGTGATCCTGGCCTTGCGTATACCGTTCGCGTTTTGCTATAGTTCGCGTCCGCTTCGGCGCTGGTCGAAAAACGTTAACGTAATCAA
>CBIHLT010000183.1:0-10738 GCA_966210615.1 uncultured Massilia sp. | reverse complement strand
ATCACGACCACGCGCCAGCAGTTCCTGCTGCCGGCGGCGATCGACACCGCCGCCCTGCTCGACCGCCTGTTCAGCGCCAATTATCCGGACCCGGTCGAGCGCGAGCGCATCGTGCAGGCGTATATCGCGGCCACCGGCCTGCCGCCCAGCCTGGCGGACAACGTCAACTACCTGAGCAACCGCTACATGCGCCAGAAACTGCTGCAGGCCAGCACCATCTGGCGCAAGGGCCGCAGCAGCGTGCTCGCGTCCCTGTACGCGAGCAAGCGCGACGCGGTTTCGGACCAGCAGAGCGACAGCGAACTGCTGGGCAGCCAGCTGGCCACGCTCAACGAGAACGTGCGCCAGCGCGGGGTCAACCTGACCTACAACTACCAGCTCAACTCGCGCACCAACGCGGTCGGGACCTGGAATGTCGCCCGGGTCGATTCGCTCACCACCGGCATCGAGGACCTGCAGCGGGTCCTGCGCCTGGGCGTGACGCGCCGCTACGGCGAGCGCCTGCTGGGCACGGTCGAAGTACGGCGCCGCAGCGGCAACGTCGGCGCGGTCTCGACCGACCGTTACAAAGAAAACGCCATTTCGGCAAGCCTGTCGATGCAGCTCTAAGCGGAAGAACAGCGATGTACGAAACTTACTACGGATTGTCGGCCAAGCCTTTCCAGCTCCGCCCGGACCCGCATTTCTTCTTCGGTTCCAAGGGCCACAAGCGCGCCATGGCCTACCTCGAATACGGCCTGTCGCAGGGCGAGGGATTCATCGTCATCACGGGCGAGGTCGGCGCCGGCAAGACCACCCTGGTGCGCAACCTGCTCAACAAGATCCCGACGGACCAGATCGTCGCGGCGCATATCGTCAACACCAGCCTCGATCCGGAGGACACGCTGCGCATGGTGGTGTCGAGCTTCGGCCTGCCCTACGAAGGAGCCAGCAAGGCCGAGCTGCTCAACCGCCTGGAACAGTTCCTGCGCACGGTCGACCGCCAGGGCAAGCGCGCCCTGCTGGTGATCGACGAGGCCCAGAACCTGAACGCGCGCACCGTGGAAGAGCTGCGCATGCTGTCCAACTTCCAGACCGACGACCGCTCGCTGCTGCAGACCTTCCTGCTCGGCCAGCCGGAATTCCGCGCCACCCTGCACAGCCCCGGCATGCAGCAGCTGCGCCAGCGCGTGATCGCCAGCTACCACCTGGGGCCGATGGACGCCCAGGAGACCCGCGCCTATGTCGAGCACCGTCTGGCCACGGTCGGCTGGCAGGGCGACCCGTCCTTCGACGACGGCGCCTACGCGGCGGTATTCGCCTACAGCGGCGGCATCCCGCGCAAGACCAATACCCTGATGGACCGCGTCCTGCTGATGGGCTACCTGGAAGAGCTGCACGCCTTCACCGAAGCCGACATCAACGAAGTGGTGCGCGACATCTCCGAGGAATACCAGCTGCCCGAGGCCGAGATTCCCGGCGCGGCGCGCGCAGGCCATGGCGCGGCGAACGGCGCCGACACCCTGGACGGCGAGCTGCGCATTGGCGAACGGCGCGCCGGCGGCGCCAGCGTCGAAGTGCTCGACGAGCGCATGATGCGCCTCGAGAAATCGATCGTCTCGGTGCTGTCGATCCTGAAGAAAATCGTCGCCGCGCCACCCGGCGCGCCGGCCCAGCACATGGACAACCAGGAATGAAGATGCACACCCTCGCAGCCCGGCCGCGTCCCGCCCCGGGCGAGCGCATCCGCAACGCCATGACCTGCGACGTCGAGGATTACTTCCAGGTCTCCGCCTTCGCTCCCTATATCGCGCGCGACAGCTGGGATGCGCGCGAGTGCCGGGTCGAGGCGAATATCGAGCGCATCCTGGCGCTGTACGAGCGCCAGGGCGTGCGCGCCACCTTCTTCACCCTGGGCTGGATCGCGGAGCGCTATCCGCAAGTGGTGCGCCGCATCGTGGCCGGCGGCCACGAGCTGGCCAGCCACGGCTACGGCCACCTGCGCGCCTCGGACCAGAGCCGGGCGGAGTTCGACCAGGACATCCGCTCCAGCAAGGCCCTGCTGGAAGACATCGGCGGCCAGGAGGTGATCGGCTACCGCGCGCCCAGCTTCTCGATCGGCGAGCGGAACCTGTGGGCCCTCGACGCGCTGCGCGAGGCCGGCTACCGCTACAGCTCCAGCATCTACCCGATCGCCCACGACCACTACGGCATGCCGGACGCGCCGCGCTTCGCCTTCTACCCGAACGGCCCGGACGGCCTGCTGGAAGTCCCGGTCACCACGGTGCGCATCGGCAGCCGTAACCTGCCGGCCGGCGGCGGCGGCTACTTCCGCCTGCTGCCCTACGCGCTGTCGCGCTGGATGATGGAAAAGGTCAACCGCGAAGACGGCGAACCGGCCCTGTTCTACTTCCATCCCTGGGAGATCGATCCGGGCCAGCCGCGTCCCGAAGGCCTGGGCGTCAAGGCGCGCTTCCGCCACTACATCAACATCGGCCGCATGGAAAGCCGTCTCGAGCAGCTGGCGAAAGACTTCGCCTGGGACCGCATGGACCGCATCTTCCTGGGCCGGCAATAAACCAAGTCTTCAGAAGGAACACGCAAGGCATGAACTCGATCATCGACGCCGCACAGGCCCAGCGCGCCGCCCCGGTCCTCGCGGCCGGTCCGCACACGCTGCACCTGCTGCGGCCGCAAGAATACGCCCGTTGGGACGCTTTCGTTCGCGCCTGCCCCGAAGCCACTTTCTTCCACCTCTCGGGCTGGCAGAAGGTCATCGAACAATCCTTCGGCATCAAGACCTGGTTCTACTACGTGGAACAGGGCGGCCAGATCCAGGGCGTGCTGCCGCTGGCCGAAATCAAGAGCCGCCTGTTCGGCCACTCGCTGGGCGCGATGCCCTTCTGCGTCTACGGCGGCGTGGCCGCCCTGGACGAGGAGTCGCGCCGCATGCTGGACCAGGCCGCGCACGAACTGGCGACCAGGCTCGGCGTGGGCCACCTGGAATACCGCGGCATGCAGCGCGCCCACCCGGACGATCCCAACTGGCACACCAAGGAACTCTACGTCACCTTCCGCAAGGAGATCTCCGGTGACGACGAGGCCAACATGAACGCCATCCCGCGCAAGCAGCGCGCCATGGTGCGCAAGGGGATCAAGCTGGGCCTCAAGTCCGTGGTGGAAGACGACGTCGAGCGCATGTTCGCCGCCTACGCCCACAGCGTGCTGCGCCTGGGCACCCCGGTGTTCCCGAAGAAATACTTCGCCCTGCTGCAGCAGACCTTCGGCGCCGAGTGCGAGGTGCGCACCATCCTCACCGAGGACGACCGCCTGGTGGCGTCGGTGCTGTCCTTCTACTGGCGCGACGAAGTGGTGCCCTACTACGGCGGCGGCACCGACCTGGCGCGCGAAGTGGCCGGCAACGACTTCATGTACTGGAGCCTGATGCAGGCGGCGGCCGCGCGCGGCTGCCGCATCTTCGACTTCGGCCGCAGCAAGCTGGGCACCGGCGCCTACGACTTCAAGAAGAACTGGGGCTTCACGGCCGAGCCGCTGCCCTACGAATACAAGCTGTATGCCTCGAGCCAGCTGCCGGACAACAATCCGCTGAACCCGAAATACCAGCTGTTCATCAAGATGTGGAAAAAGCTGCCGCTGCCGGTGGCGAATTTCCTCGGACCTTATATCGTGCGCAACCTGGGATAAGGCCATGGAAGACCTGCTGCTGCTGATCCACCGGATCCCCTACCCGCCCAACAAGGGCGACAAGATCCGCTCCTACCACCTGCTCAAGCACCTGGCGCGCGACTACCGGGTGCACCTGGCTACGTTTGTGGACGACGCCGACGACTGGCAGCATGTGCCGACCGTCGAGCGCATGTGCGCCAGCAGCCATTTCGCCAGCCTGAATCCCACGCTGTCGCGGGTGCGCAGCCTTGGCGCCCTGGTCAAGGGCCGCTCGCTCTCGCTCGACTACTACCGCGACGCCGGCCTGGCGCGCTGGGTCGACCAGACCGTGGCCGCGCACAAGATCGAGCGCGTGCTGGTGTTCTCCTCGGCCATGGCGCAGTACGCCGACAAGTATCCGGGCGCGCGCCGCGTGGTCGACTTCTGCGACGTCGACTCGGACAAATGGCGCCAGTACGCCGACAAGAAGCCCTGGCCGATGAGCTGGCTGTACCGTCACGAAGCCAGGCAGCTGCTCGCCTACGAGCGCCGCGTGGCGCGCGACTACGACGCCTCGCTGTTCGTGTCCGGCCCGGAAGCGGACCTGTTCCGCCAGCTGGCGCCGGAAAGCGATGCCAAGATCGGCTTCTTCAGCAACGGCGTCGACACCGACTACTTCACCCCCGAGGGCGGCTACGCCAGTCCCTACGCGCCCGGCGAACAGGCCATCGTGTTCACCGGCGCCATGGATTACTGGCCGAACGTGGACGCGGTCCAGTGGTTCGCGGCGGAGGCCATGCCGGTCCTGCGCGCGCGCTACCCCGAGCTGCATTTCTACATCGTCGGCGCCCGTCCCGCGCCCGCGGTACAGGAACTGGCGAAGCAGCCGGGCATCCGCGTCACCGGCACCGTGCCCGACGTGCGCCCCTACATCGCCCACGCGAAGGCCGCGGTGGCTCCGCTGCGCATCGCGCGCGGCATCCAGAACAAGGTGCTCGAGGCGATGGCCATGGCCACGCCGGTGGTGGTCTCGCCGCAGGCGCTGGAAGGCATTCACGCAGAACCGGGCCACGAGCTGATCGTGGCCGAGGACGGCGCCGGCTTTGCCGACGCCGTCGCGCAACTCCTGGAACGCAGCAATAACGACATGGGCCTGGCCGCACGCGCCAGGGTCGAACGCCAATACAGCTGGCCGAGCAACCTGGCCTGCATCGGGGAGAGACTGGAATGTTCCTGACACCGCCGCCGGGCGTGCTTCACGCCCCTGCATCAACCCGTTCCGCCAGCGCGCCAGCGCCGCTCTCGCGCGCCCAGGCCGCCGTGCTGGCCCTGGCCATGCTGGCGCCCATCCTGTTCTACTTCGCCACGGCCGGCTCCATGGTCGCGATCTGGAACAGTTCGGACACCTTCGCCCACGGCTATGCGATCCTGCCGATCAGCCTGGCCCTGATCTGGCGCCGGCGCGAGAACTTCAGCCTGATCCCGACCCGGCCGTATTTGCCGGCCCTGCTGCTGCTGGCCGTGCTGGGCGCCGGCTGGCTGGCGGCGCGCATGGGCGACGTGCAGGTGGTGATGCAGTACGCCTTCGTGGCCATGTTCCCGGTGGCGGCCCTGGCCCTGTTCGGTCCGCGCCTGGCCTGGTCGCTGGCCTTCCCGCTGCTGTTCCTGCTGTTCGCGGTGCCCTTCGGCGAAGTCTTCGTCGAGCCCCTGATCCAGTTCACCGCCGACTTCACGGTGTGGGCGGTGCAGGCCACCGGCATCCCGGTGCTGCGCAACGGCACCCGCTTCGAGCTGCCCACCGGCAGCTGGTCGGTGGTGGAAGCCTGCAGCGGCATCCGCTACCTGATCTCCTCGATCACCCTGGGCTGCCTGTACGCCTACCTGACCTACCGCTCGCCGCTGCGCCGCGCCGTCTTCATCGGCCTGTCGGTGGTGGTGCCGATCGTCGCCAACGGCCTGCGCGCCTACATGATCGTGATGATCGGCCACTCCAGCGGCATGGAGCTGGCCACCGGCGTCGACCACATCATCTACGGCTGGCTGTTCTTCGGCCTGATCATGTTCATCATGTTCTGGATCGGCAGCTACTGGCGCGAGGACGAGCAGCCGGCCGAGCAGCGCGCCGCCGCCCACGCCTCGGTGCCTTCGCTCCCCGGCTGCATCCTGCCGGCCGCGCTGGGCGTGGTGCTGGTGGCCGCGCTGTGGCCGGGATTCGCCGTCTGGAACGACCGCGCCAACCACAACCCGGACCCGGTCAAGCTGGCCGAGCCCGGCCTGGGCTGGCAGGTGGCCGCCGGCTTCCCGGACTGGCGCGTCGAATACATGGAACCGGATGCGCGCCTGGAGCGCACCTACGCGCGCACGGGCATCGACCGCCCGGTGCGCCTGCAGGTCCTGTACTACCGCAACCAGACCAAGCAGAAGGGACTGATCAGCTCCGTCAACCGCCTGACCGGCGAAAAGTCGCCCTGGCATCCGCTGTCGAGCGCCGGCCGCACCGAGCAGGTGGGCGGCCGCCCGCTGGCGCTGCGCGAAACGGTGCTCAACAGCGCCGCGGGCAAGCTGGTGGTGTGGCAAGTGCTGTGGATCGACGGCCACTACACGGCCAGCAACGTGGTCGGCAAACTGCGCCAGGCCGAGAGCCGCCTGCGCTTCCGCGGCGACGACGGCGCCATGATCGCGCTCGCCGCCCCGTTCACGGAAAGCGAAGACAGCGCCCGCGCGGCCTTGCGCGCCTTCCTGGGCGATAACTTCAAGACGCTCGACGCCACGCTGGTGGCGGCCCAGGGACGGTGACGATGGCCGAAGTTGCTCTGCAAGCCTCTTCGCAGCGCCGGCCGCCCCTGGTCGTGCACCTGCTCTACCGCCTCGACATCGGCGGCCTGGAGACCTTGCTGGTCGATATCATCAACCGCATGCCGGCGCACAGCTACCGGCACGCGATCGTCTGCCTGACCGACTACACCGATTTCGCCCGGCGCATCACGCGTCCCGGCGTGGAACTGATCGCCCTGCACAAGCAGCCGGGCCTGGGGCTGGACATGCACCTGGTGCTGTGGCGCCTGCTGCGCCGCCTGCGCCCGGCTATCCTGCACACCTATAACTTAGGCTGCATGGAATACGCGGCCACCGGCTTCGCCGCCGGCGTGCCGGTGCGCGTGCACGCCGAGCACGGGCGCGACGCGCGCGACCCGCAAGGCCTGAACCGCAAGCACAACCTGCTGCGCCGCCTGGTCACGCCCTTCATCGACCGCATCGTGCCGGTCTCGCTCGACTTGCGCCGCTGGCTGGGCGACGTGGTCGGCGTCCCGGATCGCAAGCTGGTCCTGATCGACAACGGCGTCGACACCGAGCGCTTCCGCCCCGCCCTGCCGGACGACGCGCGCGCCGAGCCCTGGCAGGACGACCCGCAGGCCTTCGTGATCGGCAGCGTCGGCCGCCTGCAAGACGTCAAGGACCAGGCCACCCTGATCGACGCCTTCGCCGAACTGCGCCGCCTGCTGCCGCAAGAGCGCCTGCGCCTGGTGCTGGTCGGCGACGGCCCGCTGCGCGAAGCGCTGGCCGAACGCGTGGCCGCGGCCGGCCTGCAGGATTGCGTGTGGCTGGCCGGCGCGCGCGCCGACGTCGCCCCGCCGATGCGCAGCTTCTCGCTGTTCGCGCTGTCCTCGATCGCCGAGGGAACCCCGGTCACCCTGCTGGAAGCGATGGCGACCGGCCTGCCGGTGGTCGCCACCGCGGTCGGCGGCATTCCCGACCTGGTCGCCGACGGCGTCGCGGGCACCCTGGTCCCCCCGCGCGACCCGGCCGCGATGGCGCGCGCCTTCGCCGCCTACGCGACGAGCCGCGACCTGGCGCGGCGCCACGGCGACGCCGGCCGCGCCCACGTCGAGCGCAAATACAGCATGCACGCCATGCTGGCCACCTATGTGGACCTGTACGACGGCCTGTGCCAAACCAAGATGAAACGAGAAAAAGCGATCACACCATGTGCGGAATAGTTGGAATTTTTGACCTGGAGGGTGGCGCGCGCGCCATCGACCGCGAGCTCCTGCACCGGATGAACGAGAGCCAGTTCCACCGCGGCCCGGTGGAAGGCGACCTGCACCTGGAACCCGGCCTGGGCTTCGGCCACCGCCGCCTGTCGATCATCGCCCTGGAAGCGGGCCTGCAGCCGCTGTTCAACGAGGACGAGACCATCGCCCTGGTGTTCAACGGCGAGATCTACAATTTCCGCGAGCTGCGCGCCGAGCTGCAAGGCCTGGGCCACGCTTTCCGCACCCCGTCCGACAGCGAGACCATCGTGCACGCCTACGAGCAGTGGGGCGAGGACTGTGTCAAGCACCTGCGCGGCATGTTCGCGTTCGCGATCTGGGACCGCCCGAAACAGACCCTGTTCCTGGCGCGCGACCGCCTCGGCATCAAGCCGATGCACTACGCGGCCCTGCCGGACGGCACGTTCGCCTTCGGCTCCGAACTCAAGTCGCTGCTGACCCTCCCGAGCTTCCGGCGCGAGATCGATCCGCTCGCGGTCGAGGATTATTTCGCCTACGGCTACGTGCCGGAGCCGCGCACCATCTTCACCGGCGCGCGCAAGCTGCTGCCGGGCCACACCCTGACGCTGCGCGTGGGCCAGCCAGTCCCGGCCTCGAAGCAGTACTGGGACGTGCCTTTCGTGCCGCACGTGGGCATGACCGACCGCGACATCGAGGGCGAGCTGATTGTCCGCCTGCGCGAAGCGGTCGAAAGCCACCTGATCGCGGACGTGCCGCTGGGCGCCTTCCTGTCGGGCGGCGTCGATTCGAGCGCGGTGGTCGCCATGATGGCGGGTATCAACAGCGAGGCGGTCAACACCTGCTCGATCGCCTTCGACGACCCGGCCTTCGACGAATCCGACTACGCGCGCCAGGTGGCCGAGCAGTACAAGACCAACCACCAGTGCGAAACCGTCGGCACCGACGACTACGGCCTGCTCGACACCCTGGCAGCCCTGTACGACGAACCCTATGCCGACAGCTCGGCGATCCCGACCTACCGCGTCTGCCAGCTGGCCAGGAAGCGCGTCACCGTGGCCCTGTCGGGCGACGGCGGCGACGAGAACTTCGCCGGCTACCGCCGCCACCGCATGGCGATGGGCGAGGAGCGCGTACGCTCGCTGCTGCCGCTGACCGTGCGCAAGCCCGTGTTCGGCCTGCTGGGCAAGGCCTATCCGAAGGCCGACTGGGCGCCGCGCATGTTCCGCGCCAAGACCACCTTCGAAGCGCTGGCGCGCGACCTCACCGAAGGCTACTTCCACGGCGTCTCGGTCAACAACGACCGCGTGCGCAAGCAGCTGTTCTCCCAGGGCTTCCAGCAGCGCCTGCAGGGCTACCGCGCGGTCGAGGTGATGCGCGGCTATGCCGAGAACGCGCCGACCGACGATCCGCTGTCGCTGATCCAGTACCTGGACATGAAGACCTACCTGCCGGGCGACATCCTGACCAAGGTGGATCGCGCCAGCATGGCCCACGCGCTGGAAGTGCGGGTGCCGCTGCTGGACCACCAGTTCGTGGAATGGGTGTCGGGCCTGCCCTCGACCTCCAAGCTGCGCAACGGCGAAGGCAAGCATATCTTCAAGAAGGCGCTCGAGCCCTGGCTGTCGCAGGACATCCTGTACCGCAAGAAGCAGGGTTTCTCGATCCCGCTGGCGGCCTGGCTGCGCGGCCCGCTGCGCGAAGCGATGCGGCGCGCGGTGCTGAACCCGGCGCTGCTCGACACCGGCATCTTCAACGCAAGCTACCTGAAGCAGATCGTCGACGAGCACCAGGCCGGCACCAAGGACCACGCGGTCACCCTGTGGTCGGTGCTGATGTTCGACGCCTTCCTGCGCAAGAACGGCGCCGGCGCCCACGCCCTGTAATCAACGCCAAGAGCAATAACGGAGTCCCAGAATCATGCGCGTCCTTCACATCCTCGACCACTCGATCCCGCTGCACAGCGGTTATACCTTCCGTACCCGCTCGATCCTGCGCGAACAGCGCGCGCTCGGCTGGGAAACCTTCCACGTCACCGGCTCCAAGCAGCATTCCGGCGACATGCTGGAAGAGACCGTCGACGGCCTGCACTTCTTCCGTACCCCGGAATCGAAGAGCGCGCTGTCGAAACTGCCGGTGCTGAGCCAGAAGGAAGTCATCGACGGACTCACCAGGCGCCTGGCCGAGATCATCCCGCAGATCAAGCCGGACGTGCTGCACGCCCACTCGCCCAGCCTGAACGCGGTCGCCGCCCTGCGCGCCGGCAAGAAGTTCGGCATCCCGGTCGTGTATGAAGTGCGCGCCTTCTGGGAAGACGCGGCGGTCGACCACGGCACCAGCACCGAGAACGGCCTGCGCTACCGCGCCACGCGCGCCCTGGAGACCTATGCGCTCAAGCGCGCCGACGCCGTCACCACCATCTGCGAAGGCCTGCGCAAGGACATCGTCGCGCGCGGCATCCCGGCCGAGAAGGTCACGGTGATTCCGAACGCGGTCGACATCGACAAGTTCTCGGTGGGCGGCAGCGCCGACCTCGACCTCAAGGCCAAGCTCGGCCTGCAGGGCTCGCGCCTGATCGGCTTCATCGGTTCCTTCTACGCCTACGAGGGCCTGGACATCCTGCTGCGCGCGGTGCCGGCCCTGAGCAGCCGCCTGCCGGACCTGCGCGTGCTGCTGGTCGGCGGCGGCCCGCAGGACGCCCAGCTGCGCCAGCTGGCCAAGGACCTCGGCATCGTCGACAAGGTGGTGTTCACCGGCCGCGTGCCGCACGACCAGGTGCAGAAGTACTACGACCTGCTCGACGTGCTGGTCTACCCGCGCCTGTCGATGCGCCTGACCGACCTGGTCACCCCGCTCAAGCCGCTCGAAGCCATGGCCCAGGGCCGCATCCTGGCCGCCTCCGACGTCGGCGGCCACCTCGAGCTGATCGCCGACGGCAAGACCGGCGTGCTGTTCAAGGCCGACGACCCGGAATCGCTGGCGGCCAAGGTCGGCGCCCTGCTGGAAGAGCAGGAGCAGTGGCCGGCCCTGCGCGCCGCCGGGCGCCAGTACGTGGAAGTGGAACGCAACTGGTCGGTCAGCGT
>CBIHLT010000182.1:0-10796 GCA_966210615.1 uncultured Massilia sp. | reverse complement strand
CCGCCTCGCGCCCCAGCAAACTCCCTATCGCCGCCAGCAACACCTCTTCCTGGTATGGCTTCCCGAAATAGGCATTCACGCCCAAGCCCAGCGCGTAGTTGCGGTGCTTGTCCGCCGTCCGCGACGTGATCATGATGATCGGCACCGACGAGGTCGCCGCACTTCCGCGAATCTGCCGCGTCAGGTCGAAACCATCCATGCGCGGCATCTCGATATCCACCAGCATCAGGTCCGGCGCCCCCAGCTGCGCGATCTGCTCCAGCGCATCCACGCCATCCTTGGCCAGCACCACCTGATACCCCTCGCGCTCCAGCAGCCGCTGGGTCACCTTGCGCACGGTGATCGAATCGTCCACCACCATCACGACCGCCTTGGGCGGCGGCGCGACGACTTCGGGCTGCACGCGCCGCGCCTTGATGGGCTGCTGCGCCAGCGCCACCGGATCGAGAATCAGCACGATCTCACCCGAACCCAGCACCGTCGCGCCCGCGATCCCCGGCACGCGAGACAGCTGCGGCCCGATGTTCTTGACCACCACTTCGCGGTTGCCCACCACCTCGCCGATGCGCAGCGCGAGCTTGCGGCTGCCGCTGTTGAGCACCATGACGGGATTCGAGCGTTGCAGCGGCAGGCGCTCGCCCTCCTCGCCCAGCAGGTCCTGCAGCTCGTACAAGGCCAGGGTGTCGCCGCCGACCGCAATCCTGCCTTCCTGCCGGGCCGCTTCCAGATCCGTGTCGCGCACCTGCTGCATCTGCTCCACCAGGGTCGCCGGAATCGCATGGGTGCGGCTGCCGTTCGACACCAGCACCACCTGGGCCACGGCCAGGGTCAGCGGCAGGTGGATGGTGAAGCGCGTGCCCTGTCCGGGCTGCGATTCGATCGCCACCCGCCCGCCCAGGGCCTGGGCTTCGGAACGCACCACGTCCATGCCCACGCCGCGGCCGGCCAGTTCGGTCAGGGTGTCGGCGGTCGAGAAGCCCGGCTCGAAAATCAGCTCGGCCGCATCCTGGTCCGCCACTTCGTCCAGCTCGCCCAGCAGGCCGAGCGCGCGCGCCTTGGCGCGGATGCGCTCGAGGTCCAGGCCGGCGCCGTCGTCGCTGAACTGCATCACGACTTCGTTGCCGTGCTGGCTCACCTGCACCAGCAGTTCGCCGGTCTCCGGCTTGCCCGCGGCCTGGCGCTGCGCGCGCGGCTCCACGCCGTGCACGATGGCGTTGCGCAGCAGGTGCTCGAAAGGCGCGGCCATCTGTTCCAGCACACCGCGGTCGACCTCGACCGAGCCGCCGCGGATATCCAGGTTGACGCGCTTGTCGGTCTCCTTGGCGGTCTGGCGCGCCACGCGGAACAGGCGTTCCTGCAGGCTCGCGAAGGGCACCATGCGCACCCGCATCAGGTCGCGCTGCAGGTCGCGCGTGAGACGCGACTGCGCCGCCAGTTCCTCGGCCGCGCTGTCCACCGTGCGGCCCAGGCTTTCCTGGAACGAGGCCACGTCGTTCACGCTCTCGGCCAGCATGCGGGTCAGTTCCTGCAGGCGGGTGAAGCGGTCGAATTCCAGCGGGTCGAACTCGCGCTCGCCGGCGATCGACAGGCGCGAGGCGATCTGCGACTCGGCCTGCATCTCGATCTCGCGCAGCTGGCGGCGCAGGCGCGCCACGTTGTCCGAGAAGTCGCCCAGCGAACCCTTGAGCGCATCGACCTGGGTCTCCAGCTTGGAGCGCGTGATCGATACTTCGCCGGCCTGGTTCACCACCCGGTCGAGGATGTCGGCGCGCACCCGCACCAGCGGCGAACGGGCGCCCGGCTGTTCGGCTGCCGCCGGCGTCGCTGCGGCCTCAACGACGGCTGCGGCTTGCGCCGCGGTGCGCGGCTGCTGGAGCTGTTCGAACAGCAGCAGGGCCTGGTCGTAGTTGGCGAGCAGTTCCTCGAAGGCGGCCGGGCTGGTGGTCCCGGCATGCACCAGGTTCTCGATCTGGGTTTCGAGTTCGTGCGTGTGCTGTCCGAGGCGCATCGCGCCCGCCATGCGCGCGCTGCCCTTGACGGTGTGCAGGGCGCGCTGCAGGCCCTGGGGGATGGACATGTCCTGCGGATGCAGCTGCCACTGGCGCAAGCCGTTGCCGATCTGCGGCAGCAGGTCGGTGCCTTCTTCCAGGAACACGGGCAGCAAGTCCGGGTCCAGCTCGTCGGCGAACACGGGACCGGCCGCCAGCACAGGCTCAGGCGCCGCTTGCGGCTCGGGCTCGGGCTCCGGCACGGTCAGCACCGCCTCGTCCGGCGTCACCGCCACGAACGCGGTCTCGTCCAGTTCCGGCACGAATTCCTCGATCTCCGGCACGGGAACGGCAGCAGCGTGCACTGGCGCGGCCTGGTCGAGGGCCGGCGCCGCGAACGGGTCGTCGAGGAACAGGTCGAAGACGTCGTCCGCCTCGCTGGCCGCGGAGGCCTCGGGCGCGGGCGCGGTTTCGAAGGCCGGCGGCTCGGCCACCAGGCTGTCGTAGGCGGCGGCGAACAGGCCGTCGAGCTTCTGCGCCAGTTCCGGGTCGGCCTCGCCGTACAAGCCGGCGGCCTGCTGGCTGGCCACGCGCTCGTTCAGCGCCGCCAGCTGGGCGATCAGGTCCGGCTGTTCCGGCGCCAGCTCGCCCAGGGTGAACACCTGCAGCATGGTGCGGATGCGCGACAGGGTCGTGTCCAGCACCTCGAGCTGGCCGTCCTCGATGGCGGCGCCCGGTGTCACCAGCTTTTCCAGGCTCAGTTCCAGCGCCTGGGCCACGTCGCGCAGCGCCAGGTAGCCGACCGTGCCCGAGGTGCCGGCGAGGGTGTGTACCGCCTTCAGGCCCTCTTCCGAGACGGTGCGGCGCGGGTCGGCGCGCCAGGCGTCGAATTCCTGCGCCAGCGTCGCGACCAGCTCTTCGGTCTCGGCCAGGTAGATGTCGTACAGCGCTGCCGGCACCTGCAGCTCGCCGATGCGCTTGATGCTTTCCAGGTCGACCGGCTGGTCGAGGACGGGAATGTCATCCGCCAGCGCTTCCTCCACGGCCGCTTCGAACGGGCCGCCTTCCTGCACCCGGCCGGCCGCCTCGATGAGCGACGCGCCGTCGCGCGCCGGCCTGCGCCCGGCGGCCAGGTCGGCCACCCAGGCATCCAGCTCGGCATGGGCATGGGCCAGCAGCGCCAGCAGGTCGGCGGTGGCGGAACGGCTGTCGGCCAGCCACACGTTCATCACGCGCTCGATGGCGGCGGCGGTGGCGGCGAAGTCCTCCAGCTCGACCATGCGGCTGCTGCCCTTGAGCGTGTGGAAGGAGCGGCGCAGCAGGGTCAGGGTTTCCTGGTTGCCCGGCTCTTCGGCCGCACGCGGCAGGTTCTGCGCCACGAAGCCCAGCACTTCCTGGGCCTCGGCGATGAAGATTTCCAGCAGCTCGGCGTCGATGTTGGCTTGTTCTATGCTGCTTTCCTGGGCAGCAGCCTCTTCCGCCACAGGCACGGGTTCAGGCGCAGGCGCGGCCGGCGTCTCGACGAACTCGTAAGGCAGCTCGCGCAGCAGGAGCTTGTCCTGGTCGAAGCTGAAGCGGCCTTTGGCGGCCTCGCTGTCCTGCCCCAGCAGGTCGGCGAAGAAGCCCAGCGCGCCGATGTTCTGCGCGATGTTGTGCAGCGCCGCGTGCTGGCTGGTGACGTCGCCCTCGAATTCGGCCAGCTTGCGCACTTCGTCCGCGACGTGGCGCGTGGCGAGCACCGCCTGCTCCAGGTCGAGGATGGCGAAGGCGCCCTGCAGCTGGTGCAGCACCGGGGTGCTCTGCTCCAGCACCTGGCGCCTGGTCGGGTCGTCGTAGTACTCGTCGAGCAGCTTTTCGATCTGGCGCAGTCCGGTCTTGATCTCGCCCGCCAGCACGGCCACGGTCTGTCCCTGCTGGATCTGGCGCGCCAGTTCGCCCTGCCACTGCGCGGCGTCCGGCGGGGTTTCGCCTGCGGCCAGGGCCAGCAGGCGCGCGCCCACGGCTTCGGCGTTCTCGGCGAAGTCGCTCGGCAGCTGGCGCAGCTGGTCCAGGCCGTTCTCGACGAACAGCATGGCGGCGGCCATTTCCAGGCCGAACTGGTCGCTGCGCCCCGAAGACATCGAATCGGTGGCGGCGCGTCCCAGCTCGCGCAGCAGCTGGGCCAGCGCGGGCGCGCCCAGCTTTTCGCTGGCGCCGGCCAGCTGGGCCAGCGCCTGGTTGAAGTCGTCCTCGACCACGGCGTCGGCCTCGTGGGCGATACGGTCCCAGTCGGACTTGGTGCGGGCCAGGGCCTCGCGCGCTTCCTTCAGCGCGGCCGGGTCGATCTTGCCGTAGCGGCGCTCGGCATAGTCCTGCGGCACCGCGCCGTCCAGGTGCAGGGCCTGGCGCAGGCGCTGCGCCTCGCCGCCCGGCGCCGGGGCAGCCGCCACGAAGAACAGGGCGTCGCGCAGCATGGCGTCGGGCGTGCCGCCCTGCCCCTGCGACAGGCGGCGCGCCTGCAGGTTGATCTGGCCGAACAGCTGCTTGGCATACAGGTCGCTCCCGACCTGGCCGTCCGCCACCACGGCGGCGAAGGCATGCATCGCCTGCCAGAACAGGCGCGCGCGCGGCTCCTCCTGGCTGGCCGCGATCGGGGCGATGGCGTCGCGCATGCCGGCGGCGTGGGTGCGCATCTGCTCCGGCTCGGTGCTCTTCAGGTAGGGCAGCAGCGATTTCTCGAAGCGCGCGCGGCAGGCCGCGTAGTCGGCGGGGCCGGCTTCGCCGCCGGCCGGCAGTGCGGGCAGGGCCGACAGGTCCAGGACCAGCAGGTCGGACGGGTGGATGCGCTGCACGCCCAGGCGTTCCTGGAGGTCGCGGAAATACGGGAACAGGCGCGCCGGCTGCTGCGGGGCGCCGGCCAGGAGCTCGTCGAGGTACTCGCCGAGGGCGCCATAGGCGTCCTGCAGCAGCTTCGCGTTCTCTTCGGTGCAGGGCAGCTGGCCGTCCTTGAGGCGGTCGATCAGCTGCTCGGCGGCGCCGGTGTAGGCCGCGACGCCTTCGACGTCCACCATCTGCAGGGCGCCGTGGGCCTGGTGCAGGTGGGTCTTGGCATGCAGCAGCAGGGTCGGCTGGGCTTCCTGGCTGCGCCCGGCGGCGTCGCGCACCGCGTTGCCGGAGCGGGCCAGCGCGTCGCGGATCTCGCCGATCACCCAGGACAGCGGGCCAGTGTCGAATCCTCCTGCGCGTGTCTGTGTCGTCGTCATGGGCGAGAGTTTATCAGGCTGCAACGCGGAAGCGCGATACGGAGTCCTTCAGTTCCTGGGCCAGGTCCGCCAGTTCGCGGATCGACTGGGCGGTCTGGCGCGTGCCCTGCTGGGTGTTTTCGGTCACCGACAGGATGTGCTGCATGTTGTGCGCCACGCTGTTGGCCGAGGTGGCCTGCAGCTCGGTGGCGTAGGACATGCCCTGGATCAGCTCCGCCAGGCGGTTCGACACGCGCGAGATGTCGGCCAGCGCGGCGCCGGCGGCGTCCGACAGGCGCGCGCCCTCGACCACGCCCTGGGTCGACTTTTCCATCGCGGCCACGGCGTCGTGGGTGTCGGCCTGGATGGTGCGCACCAGCGCGCCGATCCCCTTGGCCGCTTCGGCCGAGCGTTCCGCCAGGCGCTGTACCTCTTCGGCCACCACCGAGAAGCCGCGCCCCGCTTCGCCGGCGGAGGCGGCCTGGATCGCGGCGTTCAGCGCCAGCACGTTGGTCTGTTCGGTGATGTCCGAGATCAGGTCGGTGATCTCGCCGATCTCCTGCGAGGATTCGCCCAGGCGCTTGATGCGCTTGGAGGTTTCCTGGATCTGCTCGCGGATCTCGTTCATGCCGATGATCGCGTTCTGCACGGCGGTCGCGCCCTGCTCCGCCGCCGCCACCGACTGGCGCGCCACGTCGGCCGATTCCAGCGCGGAGCGCGACACGTCGGTGATCTCGCTGGCCATGCGCAGCACGGTGCTGGAGGCGTCCTTGATTTCCTTCGACTGCTGCTCGGCGGCGCCCAGCAGGCGGGTCGACACCGCCTGCGCGCCGCTGGAGGCGCGCGTGACCTGCTCGGCGGTGGTGATGACGCGCACCACCAGGCCGCGCAGCTCTTCCACGGTGTAGTTGACCGAGTCGGCGATGGCGCCGGTGATGTCCTCGGACACGGTGGCGTGCACGGTCAGGTCGCCGTCCGCCACTTCCTGCAGCTCGTTCATCAGGCGCAGGATGGCGGCCTGATTGGCGTCGTTGGTGGCCTTGGCCTCCTCTTCCTTGGCCTGGGCCAGCTGGCGCATGGCCTCGGCGTCGCGGCGGCGCGCTTCCAGGCCGCGGGTGCGGTTGCGCTGGTCCTGCAGCATCACGCGCGAGATGCTGCCGCCCATCGCCAGGGTGAAGATCGAGGCGCCGACCAGCACCCAGAACCAGGGGCTGTTGCCGCCCTGGCCGGCGCGGTAGCCGGTCTGCAGGCGTCCCAGCAGGGCGCCCAGCTGCTCGTTGTCGCGCGCGATGGCCTGCTCGGCGACGCGGGCGGCGTGGAAATGGTCGATATTGCTTTGCAGGGAGGCGACGGTGGACTGGAAGGAGCGGAAGGCTTCGCGCGCCTTGCCCAGGCGCTCGCGCAGCTCGGCGTCGGCCAGCGGGGCCAGGCCCAGCGCGGCGCTGCCGTCCAGCAGGCCGTCGACGATGGCGCCCAGCGCCCTGGCGTCGCGCGCGATCGATTCCACCGCGCCGCTGCGCGGGGCGCCCGGCGTCACGAAGGCGTGGGCGCCGGCCGTCAGGCTCTGGGTCAGGCTCATCATGCGGCCCAGGGCGGCCACTTCGCGCGCGCTGCCGCGCTCGGTGCGCTGGTCGAGCAGGGTGTCGCCAATGGACAGCAATGCAGGGCTGAAGCTGGACAGCTGCGCCAGGCTTTCGCCGTAGCCGGTGAGATAGCGCTTGTTCTTGACCAGGACGGTGGCGGCCTTGTCGGACGCGCTCCATTTGGCGCGCGCCCTGGACACCAGCCCCGCGGCGTCGCCGCTGGCGGCCGGGACCTCGCCCGCGGGCGAGCTGCCGCCGCGCGACAGCAGGACCAGGCTGCGGCCCAGGTCGGCGCGGCTGCTTTCGAGCTGGGCGATGGCCTCGCTGTCGCCGCGCAGCGCCTTGGGGGCGACCTTGCCCAGGCGGTGGGCGTTCATCAGGGCGTCGCTCGCGGTCTGGCTCTGGGCGGCGGCCCTGGCGTTGTGGGCGGCGTTCTGCCACATCGACAGCACGGTCAGCAGGATGCCGGCCGCGAAGGCGCCGAGCAGCAGGCGCAGCTGGCGCGGCAGCGACAGGTGGCCGATCAGGGGCAGGCTCAGCTCGTCCTTGGCGGGCGCGTCTTCCGCGGGCGCGCCCTTGCGGTGGCGGATGTTGCCGAGACGGCGCGCGGCCGCTTCGGCGGAACCGCCCATGGGCGCAGCAGGTGCTGCGGCCGTGGCGGCGCCGACGCCGGGGCCGAATTGCGTATCCGGCGAGGACAGCACGGTGTCGTCGTCCGCGCCTTCCCTGGCAAAGAAATTGGTGGTGAGTTTCGAGGCGAATCCCATTCCTGCTCCTGGTGCTGCTGTTCGTTGTTAGCCAAGCGCGACGTGCAGGAAGCGCTCTTCCCGCACCAGTGCCGCCAGCGACAGCGGCTTCCATGTATTGCCGTCGGCGTCGCGCAGCAGCCCGCCGTCGCGTTCCATCGCGCCGGCCTGGCGCAGTCCGTAGACCTGGTCCACCCGCAGCGCGCAATTGAAGCCCAGCGCCGGCGAGAACGTGACCAGCCGTCCCGGGCCGGCTGCGGCGGGCGCATCCTGGTCGAGGTAGCGGGCCAGGTCGATCACGCCCAGCAGCGCGCCGCGCACGTTGACCAGGCCGAGGTACCAGGGCCGGGTCAGGGGAACGGGGGTGAACGGGCCGCCCGGCACGATCTCGCCGGCCTCGGTCAGGTCGAGCAGCCAGCGCGTGCCGGCGATGCCCAGGCCCAGCTGCTGCACGCGCTCGCCGTTGCCGCTCTTGGCGGCCTGCATGCGCTCCAGCAGTTCTTCCTGGTAGGCGCGCAGGCGGGTGCGGCGCGCGGCGTCTTCCGGCCTGTCCGCGGCGCCTTCCATGTCCATCATGCGCTGGCGCGGACCGGCATGGCCGTGCCAGTGTCGGCGCCGAGGGCGGCAATGGCGGCCAGCAGCAGCTGCGGGTCGACCGGCTTGACCAGGTAGTCCTTGGCGCCCTGGCGCATGCCCCAGATGCGGTCGGTCTCCTGGCTCTTGCTGCTGCAGATGATGACCGGAACCTTGGACAGCTCCGGATCGCGCGCGATCGCGCGCGTGACCTGGAAGCCGTTCGCGCCCGGCATGACGACGTCCATCAGGATCAGTTCCGGGCGCTCGGCACGGATGCGTTCCAGCGCCTCTTCGCCGTTGACGGCGGTGCTGACGGCATAACCCTGGCGAACCAGGATGTCGGTCAGGTAGAAGCGTTCGGTCGGGGAATCGTCGACGATGAGAATCTTGTGTATGGCCACGTACGGCTCCGGGTGTCGGTTCTTCAAGCCTTGCCGGCGGTGTGGTCGCGCACGGCGGCCAGCAGGCTGTCTTTGGAAAACGGTTTGGTCAGGTAGGCGCTGGCGCCTACCATGGCGCCGCGCGCGCGGTCGAACAGGCCGTCCTTCGACGACAGCATCAGGACCGGGGTGGCGGAAAAGCGTGCGCTCTTCTTGATCAGGGCGCAGGTCTGGTAGCCATCCAGGCGCGGCATCAAGATATCGCAGAACACCAGTGCGGGATGGCGGTCGTTGATCTTGGCCAGCGCATCGAAGCCGTCCTCGGCCAGCACCACCTGGTAGCCGGCCTGGGTCAGGAAAATCTCGGCGGAGCGGCGAATCGTGCTGCTGTCGTCGATCACCATGATGGTCAGGCCCGTCGGTTGCGGGGATGTCGTCATTATCGTTTCACTTCGGCATGAAGCGCCACGATAGCACAGCCCCCTTCCCTTGTGCGCGAAGTGTTGCGCTGCATCAACTACGTCACTGTCAATACGCCGCCATCAAGCCTTGGCGAGGCTCAGATGGCGGTCATTTCGAAGTCGTCCTTGCGGGCGCCGCACTCCGGGCAGGTCCAGTTCATCGGCACGTCGGCCCAGCGGGTGCCGGGGGCGATGCCGTCATCGGGGGCGCCGGCGGCTTCGTCGTAGACCCACCCGCAAATCAAGCACATCCAGGTCTGGAAAGGCGCCGTCGAATCAGTACTCACAGTATTGTTCCTTCTATCTAGTAAAATGCGGAATCAGGTATCTTAATCTACCCGTCGTGCAAAACCAACCGTTACCCCTCATCCTGACGTTCGGGCTCTGCGATCCAGTCGGCGCGCTCGGCGTGCAAGCCGACGTGGCCGCCTTTGCGGCATTGGGCTGCCACGCCCTGACGGCGGTGGCCGGCCTGCTGGTCTCGGACAGCGCGCGGGTGGAAAACCTGCACGAAGTCGACAGCGACTGGATGGCCGACCAGGCCCGCACCCTGCTCGAAGACATGCCGGTGGCCGCCTTCAAGGTCAGCGCCGTGCCCAGCGCCCTGCACCTGGCCGCGATCGCCGAAATCGTCTCGGACTATCCGGACGCGCCCCTGATCCTCGACCCCTTCCTCACTTCCCTGCCGGATGCCGGCATGGCCGACGAGGAGATGATGTCGGCCCTGATCTCGATCCTGGCGCCCCAGGCCACCTGCCTGATCCTGTCGCAGTCGGAACTGGGCCGCATGGCCGAGACCTGGCGCGAAGGTGGCGACGGCTCGCTGGAACAGGACGTGGCCGAACTGACATCGTCCGGCCTGCAATACGTGCTGGTGACCGGCACCCGCGACGAGGGCGGCGCCTGCCACAACACCCTGTTCGACCGAGAAGGCGAAGTCGCGCGCGTCGGCTGGCAGCACCTGCCGGGTCCCTTCATCGGGGCCGGCAATACCTATTCGGCGGCCTTCACCGCGCTGATGGCGCGCGGCTTCGACGCGCCCACGGCCCTGAGCGTCGCCCAGGAATACACCACCGGGGCGCTCGAACACGCGCAGCGTTTCGGCATGGGCAAGTTCATCCCCAGCAAATTCTACCGGCCGTAAGCCTGCGCTTCGGCTTCACCTTGATCGCAACCATGACCACAGAACAAGCCAGCTCCAAAAACGACATCCTGTTCGCCCGCGCCCAGCAATCCACGCCCGGCGGCGTCAACTCGCCGGTGCGCGCCTTCCGCTCGGTAGGCGGCACGCCGCGCTTCATCACCCGCGCCGAAGGCCCGTACTTCTGGGATGCGGACGGCAAGCGCTACATCGACTACATCGGTTCCTGGGGCCCGGCCATCGTCGGCCACGCCCACCCGCAGGTCGTGAAGGCGGTGCAGGATGCGGCGGCGAACGGCCTGTCCTTCGGCGCCCCGACGGAGGGCGAGATCGAGATCGCCGAGGAACTGTGCCGCCTGGTGCCCTCGCTGGAGCAGGTACGCCTGGTCTCGTCTGGCACCGAGGCGACCATGAGCGCCCTGCGCCTGGCGCGCGGCGCCACCGGCCGCGACAAGATCGTCAAGTTCGAAGGCTGCTACCACGGCCACGCCGATTCGCTGCTGGTGAAGGCCGGCAGCGGCCTGCTCACCTTCGGCAACCCGACATCAAGCGGCGTGCCGGAAGACTTCGTCAAGCACACCCTGGTCCTGGACTACAACAACGTCCCGCAGCTGGAAGACGCCTTCGCCTCGATGGGCGACACCATCGCCTGCGTGATCGTGGAGCCGGTGGCCGGCAACATGAACCTGATCCGCGCCAC
>CBIHLT010000181.1:0-10883 GCA_966210615.1 uncultured Massilia sp. | reverse complement strand
GTGTCGTAGTGCTGGATCGCGTGTTCGGGTCGCGCGGGCGAGATCAGCTTGATGCCGCACTTGCTCACCAGCTCGATGCGGTCGCGCAGCGAGGGCTGGGCGCGCAGGGCTTCGCCGAACAGGCCTTCGACGCCGTAGCCGCCGTAGATGTCGGCATGGTCGAAGCTGGTGACGCCCATGGCGATGCACTGCTCGATGAATGCCACGCGCTGCTCGACCGTCATGCCCCATTCGGTCATGCGCCACATGCCGGCCACGATGCGCGACAGTTCCGGGCCGCCTTCGCGGGTGGCGATGCGGGGGCAGTGCAGGTCGGCGGGAAGCGGGTGGGTCATGGGGGGCTTTCTTGTTGACGTGGTGGCATCATTATAGCGGCCGGAGCAAGAGGCGTCGGCGCGCGACGAACTTGGGCGGAACGACGTTGTTTGAGTTTACCTGTAGCCCAAAGACCGTCATCCCCGCGAAGGCGGGGACCCAAGTCCGCCGCACAGCCACCAAAACAAAAAGCCCGCCCGGCTTTCGCTCGGACGGGCTTTTCGCCACGCATGACAGAAGATTACTGCAGCCAGAGCCGCATCGAATCCCACGCACGGCCAAAGATGCTCGCTTCGCTCACTTCTTCCAGCGCCACCACCGGCAGCACCAGCAGCGGCTTCCCGTCCGCCATCATCTTGAGCGTGCCCACCTGGCCATTCAGCGCCAGCGGCGCAACCAGCGGATCCTTACGCTCCAGCACCGGCTTGAGCTTGCCCGCCACGCCCTTCGGCACGGTCACCAGTACGTCGCGGGTGAAGCCGATCTTCACGTTCGACTGCGAACCCTTCCACACTTCCGGCGTCGCGATGGCCTGGCCCTTCGCGTACAGCTTGACGGTGTCGAAGTTCTGGAAGCCCCAGTTCAGCAGTTTCTGGCTCTCCGCGGTACGCACGGCGTCCGAGCTGGCGCCCAGCACGACCGAGATCAGGCGGCGCTGGCCGGTGGTGCCGTTCGGGCGGCGCGCCGAGGCGATCATGCTGTAGCCCGAAGAGTTGGTATGGCCGGTCTTCATGCCGTCCACGGTCGAGTCCAGCCACAGCAGGCGGTTGCGGTTCTGCTGGGTGATCTTGTTATAGGTGAACTGCTTGACCGAGTCGATCTTGTAGAACTCGGGGAAATCGCGGATCACGTTCGCGGCCAGGGTGGCCAGGTCTTGCGCGGTCGAGTAGTTGTTCGCGTCCGGCAGGCCGTGCGGATTGGCGAAACGGGTGCCCTTCAGGCCCATGCGCTGTGCCTCGCGATTCATCAGGGTGACGAAGGTGCCTTCGTCGCCGGCCACGGCTTCCGCCAGCGCCACCGCCGCGTCGTTGCCCGACTGGACCATCAGGCCGTGCAGCAGGTCGTTCACCGACACCGGGGTGGCCGGATCGATGAACATCTTCGAGCTCGAGCCGTCGACTTTCCAGGCGCGCGTCGAGACGGTCACCATCTGGTTCAGCGCCAGGCGTTTGTCGCGGATGGCGGCGAAGGTCACGTAGGCCGTCATGATCTTGGTCAGCGAGGCGGGCTCGATGCGCGCGGCGTGATCCTGCGAGGCGATGACCTGGCCGCTCGTTGCGTCGAGCAGCAGCCACGATTTGGCGGCGATGGCCGGGGCCGGCACGGTTTGCGCGCTGGCCGAGACCATCACCAGGCTGGCGGCAAAGGCCGCGAACAGTTTTTTCATGGGAGTGTGTCAGTCAATCAGTAGTGGTGGAGCGCAAGGCAATGCCGCAAAGCATTGCCTCAAGAGAAGTCCAACATTATAGGACAGTGTTACGCCGAAATGTTCACCGGCGCCACATTTGTGCAACGAGATTTTTGATGTGCCCGAGCTTGCGGTGGAAGAAATGGTCGGCGCCCGGGATGACAATGACCGGAATATCAAGAGGACGCGCCCAGTCATAGACTTCCTGCAGCGTGATCGTATCGTCAAGTTCGCCGTGGATCAGGATGCTGTCTTGCGGCACCGGCGGCATCGGCCATTTGCCGGCGGCGGTGCCGACCAGCACCAGGCGCTCGGCCGGGCGGCCTTCCGCGATGAGGCGCTGCTGGAACTGGGCCTGCACGAAGGTGCCGAAGGAGAAGCCGGTCAGGGTCACCGGCAGGTCCGGATAGCGCGCGCGCATGTGTTCGTACATGATGGCCATGTCGTCCACTTCGCCCTTGCCGTCGTCATGCACGCCTTCGGATTCGCCCACGCCGCGGAAGTTGAAGCGCGCGGCGGCGTAACCCATGTTGACGAAGGTGCGCGCCAGGGTCTGGGCCACCTTGTTTTCCATGGTGCCGCCGTACAGCGGGTGAGGGTGGGCGACGAGCGCGATGCCGCGCGGTTCGCTATCGGGCAGGTCCAGCAGGCATTGCATCTTGCCGGCATGGCCATCCAGGGTGAACTTGTGCGAATGGATATTCATTGTCCTTCTTGGTATTAGATCTTCAAACGTTCCACCGGCTTGCCGCCGATGAGGTGCTGGTCGATGATGTCGTCGATATCGGCCGTGTCCACGTAGGTGTACCAGGTGCCCTCGGGGTAGACCACGACCACCGGGCCTTCCTCGCAGCGGTCGAGGCAGCCGGACTGGTTGATGCGCACCTTGCCCTGGCCGCTCAGGCCCAGTTCCTTGATGCGCTTCTTGGCGTGCTTCTGCGCCTTCTCGGCGCCGCACTTGCCGCAGCTCTGGCGCGCGTCCTTGCCTTCCCGCTCGTTCATGCAGAAAAACACGTGGTATTGATAAAACGGTGCGTCCTTGGTGTCGTTCATGTCGTTCTCGTCGAAAAGATGGCGGCGCCAAAGCGCAATGATACGCGTTCTTTACTGCCGATTGAGCTTGTGCGATGGCAGCAGCAGGAACCAGAGCGCGAAAAACGGCCACATCAGGGACAGGAACTGGGCCGCGCCGTTGAAATTCAGGAATTTACCCTGCACCCAGCCTTGCAGGGTCGAGGAGAAATACGGATTCACCGGAATCGTATTGACGACGATAAGGCTGAGCACCAGGGTGACCACCGCCAGGCGCCGCTGGGCCACCTGGGGCGCGAACACCAGGCCGGACAGCATGATCAGGCCGATCAGGAAGCCCCCTTCGGCGCCGGGCGTCACCCACACGAAGGCGTTATCGGGCCGGAACAGCAGCGAACTGGCCAGGGCCTTGACCACCAGCGCCGCCGCGAGCAGGGCCAGCATCAGCGAAAAGCGCGGCGCGCCCCGGCGCACCAGGCACATCAGGGTCAGGGCGGCGCCGGTCATGCCGCAGGCGGTAATGATGGTCTCGGACAGCCAGTACTGCTCCACGCTCATCATGGCGCCGGGGCGCAGCATGGCGACCAGGTCGATGTCTTCGTCCAGCCATTTCGACAGCCAGCCCGAAATGATCGGCAAGACCTGGCCGTGGCCGAACAGGTAGCTCTGCGGGTAGATCTGGGCCAGCGGCCACAGGGCCACCAGCACCAGGCCCTGGCTGGCATGCGGCGCGAACCAGCGCCGCCGCAAATGGAACAGGCGGCTGCGGTCCAGCAGGATCGGCGCCCATAGCGCGCCCAGGACGGCGCCCACCAGGCAGCCGCCGGAATTGGTGATGAAGTCGAGGTTGGACGGCACCCGGCTGGGCAGGTAGTTCTGCACCGCCTCCATCGTGCCCGAGACCAGCGCGCCGCCGATGGCCGCCAGCAGCACCGCCCACACACCGCGGATGCGCGGATAGAGCGACAGCACCAGCAGCACCCCGAAGGGGATGTAGCCGATGATGTTGACGGTCACGTCGAAGCCGGTCCAGTAGCGCTGCTTGGCCAGGTTGAGGAAGGCGAGCGGCGGCGCGCCGCTGTCGCGCCAGCCGGAAAACGGGTACCAGCTGGCGTAGATGATCAGCAGCAGATAGGCCAGCAGGGTGGCGCGCGAGATCGGCGAGCCGCGCGGGCGGCCCGTCACTTCCGGCTCGGTCATTTGCTCACGCTGGATTTGCTCATATCGAGTGTCGCCAGCCAGGCCAGGATGTCGGCGCTGGTGGCGTCCAGGCTCTGGGCCAGCGCGCGCGCGCCGCCGGCGGCGTCGGCGCTGGCGGCCGGCGTCGTGCGCGAGAAGCTGCGCTGGTCGACCAGGCGGTGCTCGTTGAAGACCGAGGCGCGCAGCGCCAGCTGGCCTTCGCTCTGCGCCGCGCCGGAGAAGCTGTGCATCAGCTCATCGACTTCGATGCGCAGGATCGGCACGCCGGTCGAGGCGTCGGTGGCGGACAGTACCTTCATGCCCGACTGGGCCAGGCGGGTCTTGACGCGCTGGGTCACCAGGGCCAGCGGGTTGCCGCTCCAGCGGCTGTTGGCATAGGTGCGCGCCTGCAGGGCGTCGGCGTAGTTCAGGCGGTAGTACATGCGTTCGTTGTCGAGGATGGCGGCGCCGGTGGCGTCCATCACGACGATCGCTGGTATGGTGGACGGTGCCGAGGCGGCTTGGGTGGCCGGCAGGGCCGGGCCGAAGTCGAACACGGTCGAGGGCGTGCTGCTCTTGCTGCTGGCGCAGCCGCCGAGGATGACGGCAAAGGCAAGGGTGGCGAGAAGGCGTGGTGCGCTCATGTTCACGGTGGTCCTCATTTGGTCGGGGGCACGAAACCCGGCTCGCCCGGGCCGGGCTGCTCGCCCGGCGCGCCGAACAGGATGCTCTGCGGGCGCTCGGACAGCGAATTGGCGGTGCGGCGCACGGCGCGCAGCGACAGGCGCGCCTCGTCGGTCATCTGCACCACGTGCGGCAGGGTTTCGAGTTCCAGCTCGCTGGTGGCGGCCTGCAGCGAGCCGATGGCGCCGTTCAGGCGCTCGACCGGGCCGTCCGGCGACTGCAGGCGGATGGCCAGCTGGTCGTAGTTCTTGATCATGCTGTCGGCGCTGCCGGCGACCCTGTCGAAGGAGTCCAGGCTGCGTTCCAGCTTGGCCGAGAGTTGCGGCAGGCGTTCGATGGTCGGCTCCAGCTTCTGCGGGATGGCGGCATAGGCGTCGGCGGCCTTGCCGATGCTGTCGAAGGCGCCGATGATGGTCTGCTGGTTTTCCGGGCCGACGATCTTGGCCAGGCTGTCGGTGATCTGCTCGGTCTTTTCCAGGATCGCCAGGCCGCGCTTTTCCAGCATGTCGAGCAGGCCCGGGCGCAGCGGAATGCGCGCGGTCCGGTCCTGGCTGGTCTGCAGGCGCGGCGAACCGGTGCGGTCGTCGTCGAGCTGGATGAAGGCGATCCCGGTCACGCCCTGGTAGCCGAGGGTGGCGAAGGTGGTGGTGGTCACGGGCGAGTTCTCGTCCACCGACAGGCGGATCAATATCTGGCCGGTGACGCGCGGATCGAACACGATCTCGTCGACGCGGCCCACTTCCAGGCCGCGGTAGCGCACCGTCGCCTGCGGATTGAGGCCGGGAATCGACTGGGTGGTGACGATTTCATAGGGGTCGTAATCGGTGTTGTCGCGGTTGAGCCAAAGGCCGACCAGCACCGCCGCTATCAGGAGCGCAATCGTGAACACGCCGGTCATCAGGGCATATGACCTGTTTTCCATATCAAGTCTCCGAATCGTTCTGGGCCTGGCGCTCTTCGAGCACTTCCAGCGCCCGCTGGCCGCGCGGGCCCAGGAAAAAGTGTTTGATGAACGGATGGTCGACGCGCAGCACGTCGCACGACGGACCGACCGCCAGCACGTGTTTTTCGGCCAGCACCGCGATGCGCGAGGACAGGGCGAACAACGTGTCGAGGTCGTGGGTGACCATGACCACCGTGAGCTTGAGCTCGCGGTGCAGGGTTTGGATCAGCGCCACGAAGGCATCCGACAGGTCGGGGTCGAGGCCCGCCGTCGGTTCGTCCAGGAACAATAACTGAGGTTCCAGGGCGAGGGCGCGCGCCAGCGCGGCGCGCTTGACCATCCCGCCCGACAGGTCGGACGGCATCTTGTTGGCGTGCTCGGGGCCGAGGCCCACCATGTCCATCTTGAGCAGCACCGCGTCGCGGATCACGTCCTCGGGCAAGGCGCGCAGCTCGCGCATGGGCAGGGCGATGTTGTCGAACACGGTCAGGGCCGAGTACAGCGCGCCTTGCTGGAACAGCATGCCCCAATGGTTGCGCATGCGCTGCAGGTCTTCCGGCTCGGCCGCGCTGATGTCCTCGCCGAACACGTGCACCGTGCCTTGCGAGGGGCGCTCCAGGCCCAGCATCTGGCGCAGCAGCACGGTCTTGCCGGTGCCGGAGCCGCCGACGATGGTCAGGATCTCGCCGGCGAAGATGTCCAGGTTCAGGTCCTGGTGCACCACGGTGCGGCCGAAGCGCGTCCACAGGTTGCGGATCTGGACCACCGGCGCGCCGACTTCCTCTTCGGGGCGCATGTTGAGGCGCTGGGGGCCGCGTTTATGGTCCGCCATCAGAACCCCACTCCACTGAAGATGATCGCGTACACCGCGTCGGCCAGGATCACCACCGTGATCGCCGTGACCACCGAGGTGGTGGTGCCGCGTCCCAGGCTCTCGGTGTTGGCCTTGATGCGCAGGCCGAAGTGGCAGGCGATCAGCGCGATCAGCACGCCGAAGGTCACGCCCTTGAGCAGGCCGATGGTGTAGTTCACGTAGGGCACGGCGTCCGGCAGCTTCTGGATGAAGTAGCGGAAGGACAGGTTCAGTTCGATCTTGGCCGAGACCATGCCGCCGATCAGGGCCATGGCGTCGGTCCACACCACCAGCAGCGGCATCGAGATCGCCAATGCGATCACCTTGGGCATGATCAGGCGGTAGCCGTGCGAGATGCCCATCACCAGCATGGCGTCGAGTTCTTCCGTCACCCGCATCACGCCCAGCTGCGCCGTGATCGAGGAGCCGGAGCGGCCGGCCACCAGGATCGCGGCCAGCATCGGGCCGAGTTCGCGGATCACGGCCATGCCAAGGATGTTGACCAGGTAGATGTCGCCGCCGAACATGCGCAGCTGCTGCGACGACAAATAGGACAGCACGATCCCGATCAGGAAGCCGACCATCGCCGTGATGCCGAGCGCCTGGAAGCCGGAATGATAGATGTTGGCCGAGATCTCGCGCCAGGGGCCGGTCTGCGGACGGCGCAGGAAGCGGCCCAGGTCCTGCACCACGACCCCGATCAGGCCGACGAAGGCGCGCAGGTGCTCGAAGAAATTCAGGATGCCGGCGCCGAGGGTGATGATCCAATGCAGGGGACTGCGGCGCTGGCGCGGCAGCTTGATGGCGCTGGCCTTTTCGATGCGCGCGAACAGGTCTTCCTGGCGCGGATCGAGCTTGAGGTGCGGCGGGCGTTTCTTGTGCCAGGCATTCCAGAACATCTGGGCGCCGATATGATCGAGGCTTTCGATGCCGGACAGGTCCCAGTCGCAGGCGCCCTTGTCCTTCAGGGTGGCCAGCTGGCGCGCGATGCCCTTGAGGGTGCCGCGCCGCGACAGCGCGTGCACTTGCCAGACCCCGTTCGCCACGACAGATTGACCCGCCCCAGAGGCGGAATGCCGGATAGTTAATGTTGGCGCATTTTCAATCTGCATTGTCGCAGTGTAAAAGAGAATCGTTTGCGCCGCCAGCGACGCTCCTCTACGGTGTCAGGCGGCCAGGTGGCGCACCTGGCGCTGCGGTGCGACGGCTGCCGGCGGAGCTTGTTGGACGGCCGGCTTGTCCACCTTGCCGGCATAGTCGCTGGCCAGCAGGGCGGCGGCTTCCTCGCGCCCCATGCCGCGCGCTTGCAGCCATTCCTGCACCAGCTTGGCCAGGCGGTCGAGGGCGATGCGGTGGGTGGCGTCCGTTTTCGTATAGATCCAGTCCGAGAAGGCCATGAAGTTCTCGAACGGGGCGTCGGCCAGCATCGCGCGCGTGGTGTTGGCGAAGCGGCCCGAATTGGCCACCAGGTCCCAATAGCGGGCGAAGCGCACCAGGCGCTGCATGTTTGCGAAGTCCACCTTGTTCGTGGCCAGCACGGTGTAGGGCGGATAGGGATCGTAGACCATGCCGAAAGGCTCGGTGTGGCGGATGATCGGGGTGCCGCGCAGGCGCTTGAGGATGCCGAACTGGATCTCCTGCGCGCCCAGGCTCACCAGCTGGTCGAAGCCGCGCGCGAAGCTGGCCACGTCCTCGCCCGGCAGGCCGGCGATCAGGTCCACGTGCAAGTGGGCGGTCGAGTGCTCGCACAGCCAGCGGATGTTGTCGGCCGCCTTCTCGTTGTTCTGGCGCCGGCTTACCAATGCCTGCACTTCCGGATTGAAGCTCTGGATGCCGATCTCGAACTGCAGCGCGCCGGGCGGGAACTTGGCGATGGTGTCCTTCAGCGCTTCCGGCAGGTGGTCGGGCACCAGCTCGAAGTGGGCGTAGACCGGATCAATCGGGTTCGCCTCGATCTTATCGAGGAAGAACTGCATGATCTGCAGGCTGGTCTTGACGTTCAGGTTGAAGGTGCGGTCGACGAACTTGAACAGGCGCGCGCCGCGTGCGTACAGCGCTTCCAGCTCGGCCAGGAAGGATTCGAGCGGGAAGGGCCAGGCGGTCTTGTCCAGCGAGGACAGGCAGAACTCGCACTTGAACGGGCAGCCGCGCGAGGCTTCCACGTAGAGCGTTCGGTGGGCGATGTCGTCTTCACTATAAAGAGCGTAGGGCAGGACGATGTCGCCCATCGGCGGCTGGACGCCGGCATGCACCTTCATCAAGGGCTTGGGACCGTTCAGGATCTCGCCGCACAGCTTGGGGAAGCTCACATCGCCCCAACCGGTGACCACGTAGTCGGCCAGTTTTGCGATGTCCTGCTCGCCGGTCTCGTAGGAGACTTCCGGGCCGCCCAGCACAATCGTGATGTGGGGCGCGACCCGCTTGAGCATGGCGACCAGCTTCGTGGTTTCCTCGACGTTCCAGATATAGACGCCGAAACCGACGATGCGCGGCTGGTGGGCCAGGATGCGCTCGACCAGGTCGGTGGTCTTGGCGCCGATGACGAATTCCTGGATGCGGGTCCGGGCCTGCAGCGCGCCCATGTTGGCAAGCAGGTAACGCAGGCCGAGCGAGGCGTGCGTATAGCGAGCGTTGAGGGTACTGAGCAGGATGGTCATGGCGGCGGGCGGTTCGGCAAAGGCGTCATTTTACTGTGAGGGCGCACGGGGGTACGGAGATATGCATAATGAATTGCCAGCAGTAAATTTACGTGTCTACAATCAACCACTCTTTTTTCCTGGTGCCCCCATGCTTCTTACAAATATCGAAACCATTCCCGGCAAGACGATCGCAGTCTGCCACGGCGTCGTCTCCGGCAGCTCGGTGCGTTCCAAGCATGTGGGGCGCGACATCATGGCCGGCCTGAAGAATATCGTGGGCGGCGAGCTGCGCGGTTATACCGAACTGCTGGAAGAATCGCGTGAGCAGGCGACCGAGCGCATGAAGGCGCAGGCGTCCCAGATGGGCGCCAACGCCATCGTCAATGTGCGTTTCTCGACCTCGTCGGTTGCGGCCGGCGCGGCGGAAATCTATGTGTATGGCACTGCGGTGACCGTCGAGTAATGGAATACCTGATCCTGCTGGCGTTCTGGTCGGTGCCTATCGCACTCGGCTATATCTTCGGCCGCTCCGCCGAGGCCAGGCACTACCGGGCCATCCACGAACGCGAAAAGGCCATCGTGCACCTGCCCGCCACTTCGCTGAAACGGCCGATGGGCAGCGGCGCCGTGGCGCGCAGCGAACTGGTGACCGGCAGTGTCGTGGTGTCGGTGGACTATTTCAAGAAGGCGGCGTCGGCGCTGCGTTCCCTGGTCGGCGGGCCGGTCAAGTCCTACGAGACCCTGCTCGACCGCGCCAAGCGCGAAGCGGTCCTGCGGCTGAAGGAAAGCTGCCCGGGCGCGGGCGAGATCGTCAACCTGCGCCTGGAAACCATGCCGCTGTCGAAGAACGTGCGCGGCGAGGTGACCGGCGTCGAAGTGCTGGCCTACGGCACGGCGATCTATTACGCATGAAATACCAGGCTTCGCTTCCTGAGCATAACGACAACATCTCGCACGAGCATCCGCTCAAGGATTTCCTGCTGATCCTGGCTGCGCTGTCGGTGCTGGTGGTGGCGGGGATCTGGGTGCTCGGGTTCATGGTCGATGCCGTGGTCGACCGGCTCAGTCCGGAGACCGAGAAGCGGCTCACCGGCCTGCTGGCCATGTCTGCACCGGCGCCCGTGAAAGCGCTGCAGCCGAGGGAAGCCTATATACAGTCGCTGGTCGACAGCCTGCGCAGCTGCGCAGGCGTCGATACGCCGGTGACGGTTCGGTTGACGTCGTCGAAAGACGCCAACGCGGTCGTGATGCCGGGCGGGACGGTGCTGGTATTTTCCGGGCTGCTGGAGCATGTGGAGTCCGAGAATGGGTTGGCCTTCGTGCTGGCCCACGAGCTGGCGCACCTGGCCAACCGCGATCACCTGCGGGGGATGGGGCGCGCCATCGTGATCATCACCGTGGCGACGCTGGTGACCGGAGACGGTTCCTGGACCGCAGGATTGCTGGCGCCGGCGCAGCAGTTGGGCGAATCCAGTTACTCGCGCGGACGTGAGTCGGCGGCCGATGCGCTGGCGCTCAAGGCCCTGCAATGCCGCTACGGACATGTCGGCGGCGCGACCGAATTGTTCGCTTCGCTGGCTAAGGACGATGACACGCCTGCCATCGCGCATTACCTCGGATCCCACCCGTCCATGGGCGCACGCATCGATGCGATCGAGCTGGCAATCAAACAGGCCGGGTTGCGCAAGGCAGGAGTTCGTGCGCTTCCAAAACCTTGAGGCTGCTTGCTCTGGCAAAAAAGTATGTGCCGACGCAAAAAGAGGGTTGACGCGGATCAGCGCCTCCCGCATAATCTCATTCCTCTGCTGCTGACGAACACAACGCTTCGTC
>CBIHLT010000180.1:0-10964 GCA_966210615.1 uncultured Massilia sp. | reverse complement strand
TCGGTCTGGCGCGACAGGATGAAGAAGTCGTACATCGACATCTCGATCTGCGACACGACTTCAGGATCGTGGGCGCGCAGCAGTTCCACCATGCCGGCGCGGTTGTCCTGCAGCCGGTTGAGGATCTCGGCCACCTGGCGCACGCCTTCCACGCTGGCGCTCTGGGTGTCGAGCGCCGACAGGCAGCGGCCGACCAGCTCCTCCAGTTCGTACAGCACGTCGCGGTCGATCTCGTCGAGGCGCGCCATGTTCAGCAGAACCAGCTCGCGGCCGTCGGCGGGCAGGGCTTCCAGGATCTGGGAAGCCAGCACCGGCGGCAGGAAGGCCAGGAACACGGCCTGCATCTGCACGTGCTCGGAGGCGACGAATTCGGCCAGCCACTTGGGCGAGGCGTACTGCAGGCGCGCCATCTTGGGGCGGATCGCATCGCCGTAGATCGTGTTCAGCACGCTGTTGGCGATGTCGCTGCCCAGCGCCAGGTCGAGCGAGCGCTTGAGGTAGCTGCGCGAGGCGCCGTGCAGGCCGCTCTGCTGGCGGTAGTCGTCGAAGAAGGTCTGGATCGCCGACTTGACGGCGTCGACCTTGATGCCGCTCATGCGCGACATGACCTGGGTCAGCTCCAGCAGTTCGTCGCGTTCGAGGCAGCGCAGGACGGCGGCGGCGCCTTCCTCGCCGATCGACAGCAGCACGATGGCGGCCTGTTCGACCGGGCTCAAAACGGGGCTTTCCGCGCCGTCGAAGTTATTCAGTTCGGCCATGTTTTTTCTGTACCCATTGTTTGACGACTTCGGCAACGCGCTCAGGCTCTTTGCCGGCGAGGACTTTCAAGTGGTCGACCATCACGTCGACAGGTGAACCGGCCGGCGGCAGGTCGTAGTTTTCGAGCAGCGGGACGACGGAGTGCGGGCCCCCGACGCCCGGACCACCGGCGCCGGCAAGCTGCGGCGCGTTCAGGGCGGGGGCGCCTGCCGATGCAGGCGCGGTGTCGTTGCCCGGCAGTGCGGCGGCAGCGCCGTTCGGCGAACCACCCGGCAGGGCAGGGGCGGCAGGGGCCAGAGGCGGCTGCGGCGCCAGGCGCGTGGTCACCGCACGCAGCAGCGGGCGGGCCAGCAGGAGATAGGCGAGCAGGGCAGCGACAGCATAGACGGCCCAGCCCGTCATGTCGACCACGTTGTCGCGTTCCTGCCACCATTCCTGCGCGGCAGGCGCGGCCGGGAAGCTCAGGCTCGACACAGCCAGCACGTCGCCGCGCGCCGCGTCGATACCGAGGCCGCTGCGCAGGATCTTGTCGATGTTGGCCAGCTCGGCCGGGGTGTAGCCGGCCTTCGGGTTGGCCGCGGTGGCGTTGTTCAGCACCACCGCCACCGACAGCTTCTTCAGGCGGCCGCGCGAGCGCTTGATCTGGGTGATCGCGCGGTCGTAGGCGTACTGGCGGGTGGTGGCGTTCTTGCGTGCGCTGCCATCGTCTTCCGGCTTGGCGGCGGCGGCCGGATCGGCGGCCTGGCCTTCCGGGGCCGCATCGGCGGGCTGCGGGGGACGGTTCGACAGGGTGCCCGGCACGCCCAGCGCCATGCGGTTGCGCTCCATCTCTTCGCGCATCGCTTCGCTGGTGACCTTCGGCGCTTCGCCGTACTTTTCCTGGGTTTCTTCGATCTTGTCGTTGTCGACGTCGGCGGTCACGCTGAGCTTGAAGTTGTTCGCGCCCAGCACCGGAGCCAGCAGCTCGTTGACGTTGGTGCGCACCTCGTCGGTGTAGCGCTTGGAAGCGCTGTCGCCCTGGACCGCGCCCTCGAAGCCGTCGCTCAGGTCGATGCGCGAAGACAGGTAGTTGCCGGCCTGGTCGACCAGCGACACACGGGTCGGCGCCAGGTTGGCGACGCTGCTCGAGACCATGTTGACGATGGCCGCGATCTGCTCGTTCGACAGCGTGCGGCCGGGTTTCAGCGCCACCACCACCGAGGCCGAGGACTGGTCGCCCGCGCCGGTGACGAAGGCGCTGGTCTTGGCGATCGCCAGGTGCACGCGCGCCGAGGCGATGGCGTCCATGGTCAGGATGCTCTGCGCCAGCTCGCCTTCCAGGCCGCGGCGGAAGCGCACGTCCTGCACGAATTGCGACACGCCCAGCGGATCGTTCTTGTCCATCAATTCCAGGCCGGCCGGCAGCTGGGCGGTCACGCCCTTGGCGGCCAGCAGCATGCGCACCTTGCCCAGTTCGCCGGCCGGCACCATCACCTGGCCGCTTTCCGGGTGCACCCGGTAGGGAACCTGCTCGGCTTCGAGCACGCTCATCATGTCGCTCGCGGAGACCTTCTCGCGGGCGCCGAAGACCGGCTTGTAGCTGGACTGGTCCTGCCACAGGAACATCATGACGGCGGCCGTGATGGCCACTGCCAGGCCCAGCAGCAGGGGCAGGTTGTTGCGCAGCGCCGGCGGCAGCGCGGGAACCGCGAGCTTGCCGCCGAAAACGGACTTGAGGGTAGAGATCACTGGAACGTCTCGTTAAGGGAAAAGGATCAGACCGGGAGCTTGAGCAGTTCGTCGACTGCGCCCATCACTTTGTTGCGAACCTGCATCAGCATCGAGAAGGACAGGCTGGCTTGCTGGGAGGCCAGCATGGCGCCCACCAGGTCGTCGCTCTTGCCGGCATCGACGGCCGCCATGCGCTCGCCGGCGGCGCGGTCTTCGGCATCGACGCCGGCGATGGCGTCCTTCATGGTCTGAGCGAACGAGAAGCTGCCTTGCGAATTGTTAAATGCGCCCTGGGCCGACAGGTCGGCCGCAGGCTGGATCGCAAGGCGGTTGGCTTCGTTGGTCAGTTGTGCAAGGTCGGCTTTGATCAAGCCGGCGAGTTCGGTTGCCATCTGGGTTCCCATGCAGTTTCTGTGTTGTTTGACGACGACAAAATGTGACTTATTTTGTTGTCCCGCAGCCTCGGTGAGGGCCTGGATTGTTAAATCTTGGTCTACGAACGCCCGTCTGTTTCTGCCCCTCTTTCAGCGTATTTACCTCTGTGCCTAGAGGAGAGGGCCCTTGATGCTGCGATGCGATGAAGAGATCTTACCGTAGGGCAAGTAGGAAATCAAAGGAGAATCTCAAAGAGTCGTACGCAAATATCCCTGTATAATAGTTGCCTGTGGGAATGAAAAAACGTCATTTCTCGTTACTTCGTAACAATTACATATGCCGATCAATTCACCCGACCGTTCGCGCGACTTTCAAGTGATCGACCCTGCCCTCCTGGGCCGGCCGGTCCACTTGTTGCCGACCTTCGCCGCCCGCCTGTTCGAATCGCTGGGCGAAGCAATGGCCTCGCCGGCCGGGCGCCGCTATTGGGGCGCTTACCGTCTTAACGAGCTCAAGTTCGAGCGCGCCCCTGAACAGGCCGGCTTGCGCTGGCAGGGCGTGGCGGGACGCTTCGGCGTGGCCGCCGTGGCTTTCGAGCGCTTTCTTCTGCTGGGCCTGCTGGAAGGGCGCTACGCCCGCCGTGCGCCGAGCCAGGCTGGCCAGCGCGACCTCGCCAATGAACGAGTCACCGCCACCGAGGAACGCCTGGCGGCGACCCTGACCCAGCAGCTGGCCGCGCTGCTCGACGCCCGCGTGGCCGAGGGCATGGCGGCGGTGGGCGCCGCGGTGGAGGCTCCTGTCCCGGCCGAGGCCCCGCTGGGCCAGGTCGGCACGGCCGCCCCGCCGGGCAAGGCCGGCTGGGTGATCCGGGTGGCGCTGCGCGCGCCGCAGGCGGAGCAGGACAGCCTGTTGTGGATCGGTCTCGACCAGCAACTGATGGGCCATGTCCTTCAGGGGCTGATGGCGGAGAAGGGCAGTGTGCGCAGTACGCGCGGCGCCCAGGAGCCGCTGGCCGCGAGCCTGCACGTCAAGCTCGACGGCCGTCTTGTCAGCAAGGAGATCACGCTCGCGGCGCTGTTCGACCTCCAGGTCGGCGACGTGATCCCCGTGTCGGTCGGGCGCGCCGACGTGCTGCTGGATGAATCGCGCCTGTTCACGGCCGCCGTGGCCGAACACAAAGGGAAATTGTGTTTAACCTCTTTTGAAGATGCCGAATAAATGGATATGAATCTCAACGAGCAACTGGCTGGCGCGGACCTCATCATCGACGACCTCGACGGTGTCGAGGCCGCCACCGCCGCCGCCGGCAAGAAGGCCGGCCGCCAGCTGCCGCAGATGATGCGGCGCATCCCGGTGACCCTGACCCTGGAAGTCGGCTCGGCCCGCGAGACCCTGCAGGAACTGATGGCCATCGGCCCGTCCTCGGTGGTCCCGCTCGACGCCCTGGCCGGCGAGCCGCTGGTCATCAAGGTCAACGGCACCGCCATCGGCCGCGCCGAAGTCGTGGTGGCCGGCGAACAGTATGGCCTCAAGGTCGTCGATCTCGACGGCCTGAACCTGGACCTGCTGGCGTCATGACGGGTGTTTCCCGCGGCGCGCAGTTGCGTCGCGTTTTGCGCCGCAGCGCACCGCTTGCCGGTGCCCTGATGCTGCTTGCGCTGCCTGCCGCGGCCCAGCAGCAGGACGTGCTGCCCGGGATCATTCCCGGTTCCACCCAGGGGATGACGGTCAAGTCGCAGATCCTGGTGCTCATGACCCTGCTCGGGCTGCTGCCCGTCATGGTCATGATGATGACGAGCTTCACCCGCTTCGTGATCATCCTGTCGCTGCTGCGCCAGGCCCTCGGCCTGCAGCAGGGCCTGCCGAATCGCATCATCACCGGCATCGCGCTGATCCTCACCCTCCTGGTGATGCGCCCGGTGGGCGAAGCCGTGTGGCGCGACGCCTTTATGCCTTACGACAAGGACAAGATCGGCCTGGAGCAGGCCCTCAAGATCGCCGAAGTGCCGGTGTCGCGCTTCATGCTGGCCCAGACCAGCAAGACCTCGCTTGCCCAGGTCGCGCGCCTGGCGGGCGAGCCGGCCAACCTGGCCCCGGAGCAGCGCGGCTTTACCGTGAAACTGGCGGCCTTCGTGCTGTCCGAGCTGAAGACCGCGTTCCAGATCGGCGCGATGCTGTTCATTCCCTTCCTGATCATCGACCTGGTGGTGTCGTCGGTGCTGATGGCGATGGGCATGATGATGCTGTCGCCCCTGGTGATCTCGCTGCCCTTCAAGCTGCTGCTGTTCGTGCTGGTCGATGGATGGACGCTGACCGTGAATACCCTGGTCGGCAGCATCCACGGCTATTAGAGATAGAGAGCGTTCGACATGAGTCCCGATATCGCTGTCGACCTGGTGGTCGAAGCCCTGCAAATCGTGATGCTGCTGGTGATGGTGCTGGTGATCCCGGGCCTGCTCATGGGCCTGGTGGTCGCGCTGGTGCAGGCCGCCACCCAGATCAACGAGCAGACCCTGAGCTTCCTGCCGCGCCTGCTGGTGACCCTGCTGGCCGTGATCCTGGCCGGCCACTGGATGACGACCACCCTGATGGACTACTGCATCTCGGTGTTCCAGCGCGCCGCCACGCTGGTGGCCTGAGTCCCCGATGGAACTGGTCAGCTTCCTGCTGCCCCTGCTCGGCGCCCTGTGGTGGCCCTTCGCCCGCATCATGGCGATGATGGCCACCGCCCCGGTGCTGGGCGAAGCCACGGTGCCGATGCCGGTCAAGGCCCTGCTGTCGGTGGTGCTGGCCTTCCTGATGCTGCCGATGACCAAGGGCGGCGCCATGCCGGATCCGTTCTCGCTGGCGGGCGTGGTGGCCATGTTCGAGCAGGCCGTGATCGGCGGCGTGATCGGCCTGGCGCTGCAGTTCGCGATGGCCGTGATCTCGATGCTGGGCTTCCTGGCCTCGAGCCAGATCGGCTTTTCGATGGCGCAGATGAATGACCCGGTCAACGGCGCCGTGTCCGACGTGGTCTCGGGCCTGATGGCCCTGGTGGCGATGCTGGTGTTCTTCGCCATCGACGGCCACCTGATCCTGGTGACGGTGCTGGCCCAGAGCTTCAAGGCCTGGCCGGTGGGCGGCGGCTGGGGCCCGATGCTGCTGGAATCGGTGGCCCTGAACCTGGGCTGGGTGTTCGCCGCGGCGATCCTGCTGGCCTTGCCGATCGTGTTTTCGACCATGGTGGTGCAGGTCGGCTTCGGCTTCCTGAACCGGGTGGCGCCCAGCCTGAATTTGTTTTCGCTGGGTTTTTCGCTGGTGACCATCTTCGGCTTGCTGATGCTGGTGCAGCTGGTGCGCTTCATTCCCGACCACTATGTTTCCATGACCAACCAGGTGCTCGAGATGCTGGGCGAGCAGATGAGGATTGCCCATGGCCGATAGCGGCACCGGCGGCGACAAGACAGAAAAGCCGTCACAGCAAAAGCTCAGGAAGGCGCGCGAAGAGGGCCAGGTGGTGCGCTCGCGCGACCTGTCGACCGCGATCGGCATCCTGATCAGCCTCAAGCTGCTGTCGATGCTGTTGCCGGGCTACCTGGAGGACTTCCGCCGCCTGTTCCGGCTGGTCTACGCGCCGCTGGGCGAGGCGGGCGCGATCGAGAACGCGATGTCGGTGGTGTTCACCGGCGCGCTGCTGCTGCTGGTCAAGATGGTGCTGCCGCTGGCCGCGGTGCCGGTGGCGATCATGGCGGCCAGCGTGGTGCCGGGCGGCTTGATGGCCTCGAGCAAGAACCTGGCGCCGCGCTTCGACCGCCTGAGCCCCATGAAGAACCTGGGCAACCTGTTTACACAGAAGCACTGGATCGGCTTCGCGACCTCGGCGGCGAAGGCGGTGGCGCTGGGCCTGGTGCTGTGGTACGTGAGCCGGGCCGGCATGAAGGCCTATCTCGAGCTGCAGCGCATGCCGCTGGCCGAGGCCATGCTGCACGGCAGCGGCATGATGTTCGACGCGCTGATGGCCCTGGTCGCGGTGTTCGTGGTGTTCGCCCTGATCGACGTGCCGGTCCAGTATTTCCTGTTCATGCGTAACCAGCGCATGAGCAAGCAGGAAGTGAAGGAAGAGCACAAGAGCAGCGAGGGCAAGCCCGAGGTGAAGCAGCGCATCCGCCAGCTGCAGCACCAGATGGCGCGCCGCAGCGTGCGCAAGACGGTGCCGACGGCGGACGTGGTGATCGTCAACCCGGAACACTATGCGGTCGCGCTGAAGTACGACAGCAGCCGCGCCGAAGCCCCCTTCGTGGTGGCCAAGGGCGTGGACGAGATGGCGCTGTACATCAAGCAGATCGCGCGCGAGCACAAGATCGAGACCCTCGAGCTGCCGCCGCTGGCGCGCGCGATCTACAACACCAGCCAGGTGCAGCAGCAGATTCCCGCCCAGCTGTACCAGGCGGTGTCGCAGGTCCTGAATTACGTCCTACAACTGAATGCGTTCCGTGCAGGCCGGCGCCAGGCGCCCCCACGGTTCCCCAACGAGGTGGCCGTGCCATCTCACCTGAGTGAGGTTTCTGCATGAATTCTTTCAACGCCTTCATCGCGGAGCTGAAGCGCCAGAAGTACGCCGCTCCGATTTTCCTGATCGCGCTCCTGGGCATGATCATGCTCCCGCTGCCGCCGATCCTGCTGGACGTGCTGTTCACGTTCAACATCGTGCTGGCGCTGATCGTGATCCTGGTCTCGGTCTCGGCCAAGCGGCCGCTCGACTTCTCGGTGTTCCCGACGGTGATCCTGGGCACCACCCTGATGCGCCTGGCGCTGAACGTGGCCTCCACCCGCGTGGTGCTGCTCAACGGCCACAACGGCCCGGACGCGGCCGGCCACGTGATCGAGTCCTTCGCCAACGTCGTCATCGGCGGCAACTTCGTGGTCGGCCTGGTGGTGTTCGTGATCCTGATGATCATCAACTTCATCGTGGTGACCAAGGGCGCGGAACGTATCTCGGAAGTGTCGGCGCGCTTCACCCTGGACGCGCTGCCGGGCAAGCAGATGGCGATCGACGCCGACCTGAACGCCGGCCTGATCAACCAGGAACAGGCCACCCAGCGCCGCAAGGACGTGGCGGCCGAAGCCGACTTCTACGGCGCGATGGACGGCGCCTCGAAGTTCGTGCGCGGCGACGCCATCGCCTCGATCCTGATCCTGCTCATCAACCTGATCGGCGGTATCGCCATCGGCGCCCTGATGCACGGCCTGCCGATGGGCGAATCCTTCCGCGTCTACGCGCTTCTGACCATCGGTGACGGCCTGGTGGCCCAGATCCCGGCGCTGCTGCTGTCGGCCGCCGCCGCGATCCTGGTGACCCGCATCGGCGAGTCGGGCGACCTCGAGAACCAGGTCGGCGGCCAGCTGCTGGCCCAGCCGGCGGTGCTGTTCGCGGCCGGCGGCGTGATGGTCATCCTCGGCCTGGTGCCGGGCATGCCGACCATTACCTTCTTCATCTTTGCCGGCGTGCTGTTCTATGTCGGCTGGAAGCTGAGCAAGCGCGTCAAGGCGCCCGACACGGCGGGCGTGGCCGCCATCGAAGCGGCCCTGCGCGACGAGCGCGCGCCGGAGCTCGACTGGCAGGCGCTGCCGGTGGTCCAGCCCATCACCGTGGCCGTGGGCTACAAGCTGGTGGGCATGCTGGACAAGGCCCAGGGCGAGACGCTGACGAAGCGCATCAAGGGCGTGCGCCAGAGCCTGTCCGAGCAGATGGGCATGCTGCTGCCCGCCATCGGCGTGCGCGACGACCTGGCCCTGCGTCCGTCCCAGTATTCGATCAGCCTGTCGGGCACCGTGGTGGCCGAGGCCGAGGTCATGCCCGACCACCTGATGGCGATCCCGTCGCCCAACGTGTACGGCCAGCTGGACGGCATCCCGGGCATCGAGCCGGCCTACGGCATGGCGATCACCTGGATCACGCCGGACCAGAAGGCGCATGCGCTGGGCCTGGGCTACCAGGTGGTCGAAGTGGCGAGCGCGATCGCGACCCACACCTCGAAGGTGGTGCGCGAATACCTGCACGAGCTGTTCCGCCACGAAGACGTGCCCGCCATCCTGGAGCGCCTGACCGCGCTCTCGCCCAAGCTGGCCGGCGCGCTGGACAAGGCGCTGACCCACACCCAGCTGCTGCGCGTGTTCCGCGTGCTGCTGGCCGAGAACGTGTCCCTGAAGGACATCGTGGTGATCGCCACCACCTTGCTGGACAGCTCGGAAACCACCAAGGATCCGATCCTGCTGGCGGCCGAGGTGCGCTGCGCGCTGCGCCGCCAGATCGTGTCCGGCCTGTACGGCAAGAAGAAGGAGATGCCGGCCTTTAACCTGTCGGCCGAACTGGAAAACATGCTGCTCGGTTCCCTGAACCAGGCACGCCAGAACGGCGGCGGCAAGGTGGCGCTGGACAACTACCCGATCGACCCGCAGCTGCTGTCCCAGCTGCAGATCAACATGCCGGTGGCGCGCGAGCAGATGAAGCAGGCGCACACGCCGCCGCTGCTGCTGGTGCTGCCGCAGGTGCGCCCGCTGCTGGCCCGCTACGCGCGCCTGTTCGCGCCGGGCCTGCATGTGCTGTCGTACAACGAGATTCCCGAGAACCGGGACGTATCGATCGTGGGGACGGTGGGTTAAGGGCAGGGCGCCTGCCCGAATATCATTTCATCAAGGGCTGCTGCGCGGGCTGTTCCCCGGCCGCGGCTTCGCCCTGCATCGGCAGCACCAGCGCCAGTTCCGCCGCCGCGCGGAACACCGGCAGGGTCAGCACCTGGCCCGCGTCGCCCGAGGCCATGCGCGCATGCGCCGGCCCGGCCGGCAGCCGGTCGCGGTAGGTCCAGCGCAGCACCTTCAGCCCCGCGCGCGCCACCGCCTGCTCCAGCATCGGCTGCAGGTCGCGCAGCCGCGCCAGCGCCGGCGCGTCCGGCGCGCACAGTTCCAGCGCCACGCCGCCCGGCATCGGCTCCACCTGCAGCACCACCGCCATGCCGTCGGCCAGCTCGAGCTCCAGGCGCAGCGCCGCGCGTGCGCGCCGGCGCCGGCCGGGCGGGGAATCGGCGCCTTCCTGGATCACGCGCAGGTGCTGGTCGCGCGGCCCGCCGGCATGCACCGTGAAGCGCCAGGCGTCGGCCGGCAGCTGTCCGCTCTCGGCCTGGCGCAGCACGCGCCCTTCCTGGTTCGCCACCAGCACCGCCGGCGGCAGCTGGCCGGCATGGGCGCGCAGCTCGCGGTTCATCAGCTGGGCGCCATAGTTGCGCACCATCGCGCGCCACGAGGCGGCCAGGGCCGGACCGTCGGCCTGGGTGAAATGCAGCTGGCGCGCCAAGAAGACCTGGTCCGGGCGCATCGCCGCGCCTTCCGGGCCGGCTTCGGCAGTGGGGGCCGCGGGTGCGGGGGGCAGCACTTGCGCGACCGGCAGGGGCAGGTCGCCGGCCTCGTACGCGGCCAGGGCCACGGGCGCCGCGGCGGCGACCGCGCCAACCCTGAGCGCGGGCTCGGACGGGGGAAGAAGTGGGACGATGGAAGGAATGCTGGCCATGGACGGTCCTAAAGCGGCTCCACAAAGCGGATCCTAAAGCGGCTCCACAAAGCGGATCCTAAAGCGGCTCCACAAAGCGGGTCCGCAAAGAAAAAGGGCCAACCGTCGCGGCTGGCCCTTGATGATACCCTGAGCTAGGCCCAGGAGGCAGCCATTACTGCAGCAGCGACATGACCATCGAGGACATGCTGTTCGACTGCTTCAGCATCGCGGTGCCGGCTTGCAGCAGCATCTGGTTCGAGGTCATGTTCGCGCTTTCGCTAGCGAAGTCCACGTCCATGATGCGGCCGGTTGCGTTCTTGGTGTTGGTGCTGATGTTGGCCAGGTTGTTGTACACGTGGTTCAGGCGGTTGGCCGCAGCGCCCAGGCCCGAACGGACGGTGCCGACGTCGGCGATCGCGGTCTTCAGCAGGTCGATGGTGGCGTTGGCGGTGGAGGTCAGTTCGCTGGCGCCGGTCGAAGCGGCCGAGTAGTTGGCGGTCGCGGTGCTGACGGCGCTTTCCATGGCCGACATGGCGGCCGACAGGTCGACGCTCATGGTCTCGGCGGTTTCCGCGCCGATCTGGAAGGTCAT
>CBIHLT010000179.1:0-10978 GCA_966210615.1 uncultured Massilia sp. | reverse complement strand
GATTTTCAATCCTCTGCTCTACCAACTGAGCTACCAGGCCAAGAGAGGCATGATTATAGCCAGTGATTTTCAGCTTCGCAAGCCCCCGTCATGCCGAAATGCACGCGTGTCTGGAAAAGCCTGCCGCGCAGCAGTCCGGCGCACCATTGGCATCTCGCTATAATGTCTTCATGACCACGTCCATCACCACCACGTTCAAGACCGACGTCTGCATCGTCGGCAACGGCGCCATCGCCAAGACCGCCGCCCTCGGCTTCGCCCAGGCCGGGCACAGCGTGACCCTGCTGGTGCCCCCCGCGCGTCCTGTTCCGGAGCCGGCAGCCGGCGTCTCCTCGGCCGCCGACAAGCCCTGGGACGTGCGTGTTTACGCGCTCAACCACACGGCGCACAGCCTGCTCGCCTCGCTGAAAGTCTGGGGCGCGCTCGACCTGGCGCGGGTGCAGGCGGTGGATGCAATGGACATCCGCGGCGACGGCGAGCAGGGCGGCAACCTGGGCTTCGACGCCTTCGGCGCCCACGTCGGCACCCTGGCCTGGATCGTCGAGGACAGCAACCTGAACCAGGCGCTGGATGCGGCGCTCAAGTTTTCCCACAACGTGCACGTGCTCACCGGCTGCGCCGCCGGCCTCACGTGCGGCGAGCCGGGCGCCGCGGTGCGCCTGGAAGACGGCCGCAAGATCGACTGCGAACTGGTGGTCGGCGCCGACGGGCGCGAATCCTGGGTGCGCGGGCAGTGCGACATCGGCGTCGACTACCGCATGTACCACCAGCGCGCCATCGTCACCAATTTCGCCTGCGACAAGCCGCACCATGGCGTGGCCTACCAGTGGTTCACCTGCGCCGACGGCATCATCGCGCTGCTGCCGCTGCCGGGCAAGCGCGTGTCGCTGGTGTGGTCGGCGCCCGAGACCCTGGCCGACACGCTGATGGACGAATCGCTCGGCGAGCTGGCGATCCGCCTGGCCGAATACGCCGAAGACAAGCTGGGCGCCCTGCGCCCCCTGCAGCCGGAGGACGTCAAGGCGGTGCCGCTGGCGCTGGTGCGCCCGCATGCCATCACCGCCCCGCGCGTGGCCCTGGTGGGGGACGCGGCCCATGCCGTGCATCCGCTGGCCGGCCACGGCATGAACCTGGGCTTCGCCGACCTGGTCGACCTGCTGGACGCCATCCGGGAGCGCGAGGAACGCCGCGGCATCGCCGACGAGCGCGTGCTGGCGCGCTACGCCCGCAAGCGCAAGGAAGACGTGCTGCTGATGCAGATCGCGACCGACGGGCTCGAACGTTTGTTCGGCGCCAATCTGGAACCCCTGCGCGTGGTACGCAATTTCGGATTAAACTTGCTCGATAAATTGCCATCGGTAAAGCGACGCCTGATGGCGCACGCCATGGGCAAGACAACTCTCTAAGGAAGCACTATGTTGAAAACCAAGCTCGCCGTCCTGATGGCGACGGGGCTGATGGCATCCTGCGTCGATGCGCAGAACACGGTCGAGGCCAACATCAAGAAGGCGCTCGAACCGCGCCTTGGCGGCGCCAAGATCGAAGCGGTCAAGGAAACGCCATATGCCGGCCTGTACGAAGTGCGCGTGGCGGGCGACATCCTGTACACCGACAAGAAGGGCGAGTACCTGTTCATCGGCCACGTCTACGAGGCCAGGACCTCGCGCAACCTGACGCGCGAGCGCATCGACGACATTAACAAGATCAAGTTCAGCGACCTGCCGCTGGAGATGGCGATGAAGCAGGTCAAGGGCAACGGCAAGCGCGTGATCGCGGTGTTCGAGGACCCGAACTGCGGCTACTGCAAGCGCCTGCGCCAGACCACGCTCAAGGATCTCGACAACGTCACCATCTACACCTTCATGTACAACATCCTGTCCGAGGATTCGTTCGTGAAGTCGAAGAACATCTGGTGCGCGCCGAACCGCATCAAGGCCTGGGACGACTGGATGATCAACGGCAAGCTGCCGCCAGCCGCTCCCGCCGCCTGCGAAACCCCGAACGACAAGGTGGTGGCGCTGGGCCAGAAACTGAAAATCACGGGCACGCCCGCGATCTTCTTCACCGACGGCTCCCGCATCCCGGGCGCGGTCGACCTGAAGGCGCTGGAAGGCAAGCTGTCGTCGCTGGAAGAGAAGTAAGAAACAAGCGGTCCAACATCGAATGAAGTTCACAGTGAGCCTATGAACGTCGCTCCGGCGGAGGCCGAGTCCCGGGGCGACGGTCTGTCAGCTAACACAATAAGCCGTTAAAACCGCAACACCAAACAGGGAGCAGTACATGGTCACCTTGAACATCAACGGGCGCGACCTGCAGGTCGACGCCGATCCCTCCACGCCCATCCTCTGGGCGCTGCGCGACAACCTGAACATGACCGGCACCAAGTTCGGCTGCGGCGCCGCCCTGTGCGGCGCCTGCACCGTGCATCTGAACGGCGCGCCGATCCGCTCCTGCATCACCCCGATCTCGGCCGCCACCGACCAAAAGATCACCACCATCGAGGCGATGGAGAACGACAAGGTCGGCAAGGCGGTGCAGGACGCCTGGGTCAAGCACGACGTGCCGCAATGCGGCTACTGCCAGAGCGGGCAGGTGATGAGCGCCACCGCGCTGCTGCGCACCAACAAGCGCCCCAGCGACGCCGACATCGACAACGCCATGAGCGGAAATATCTGCCGCTGCGGTACCTATCAACGCATCCGCGCGGCCATCAAGGACGCGGCCAAGACGCTCGCCTGAGGAGCCGCCATGCGCATCGAATGGATGACTCGCGACGCAGTCGCGCAAGCTGTCACGTCCCGCCGCGGCTTCCTGAAGGCCGGCGCGGCCGCCACCGGCGGCCTGGTGCTGGGCTTCTTCCTGCCCGGATCGAACAGGTTCGCCCAGGCCGCCGACCCGAAGACGGTCTACGCGCCGAACGCCTTCCTGCGCGTGGCGCCGGACAACACCATCACCGTGATCGTCAACCGCCTGGAATTCGGCCAGGGCGTGCAGACCTCGCTGCCGATGCTGATCGCCGAGGAGATGGACGCCGACTGGTCGCAGATGCGCGGCGAGCTGGCCCCGGCCGGCGAGGCCTACAAGGACCCGGCCTTCGGCGTGCAGATCACCGGCGGCTCGGGCTCGATCGCCCATTCCTATATCCAGTACCGCGAGATCGGCGCCCGCGCCCGCGCCATGCTGGTGGCGGCCGCCGCCGAGCAGTGGAAGGTGGCGCCGGCCCAGCTGCGCACCGAGAAGGGCATGGTGATCGGCCCGGCCGGCCGCAAGGCCAGCTACGGCGAATTGGCCGAGGCGGCGATGAAGCAGACGGTGCCCGCCACCGTCACGCTCAAGGAGCCGAAGCAGTTCCGCTACATCGGCAAGCCGACCCGCCGCATCGATGCGCGCGCCAAGTCCACCGGCAAGCAGCAGTTCGGCATCGACTTCAAGCCGGCCAACGCGAAGACCGTGCTGGTGGCGCGCCCGCCGGTGTTCGGCGCCAAGGTGGCGCGCGTGGACGCGGCAGGAGCACGTGCCGTCAAGGGCGTGCTCGACGTGTTCGAAGTCGACCTGGACCGCGGCGCGCGCGGCGTGGCCGTGGTGGCCGAGGGCTACTGGCCGGCCAAGCAGGGCCGCGACGCGCTGAAGATCGAATGGGATACCGCATCTGTCGAGAAGATCAGCTCCGACAAGCAGCTGGCCGACTATGTCACCCTGGCCAAGGCTCCCGGCGGCGCCGTGGCGCGCCAGGCCGACGTGTCGAAGCTGGCCACCAGCGCCCGGCGCATCTCGGCCATCTACGAATTCCCCTACCTGGCGCATGCGCCGATGGAGCCGCTCAACTGCGTGGTCGAGCTCAAGGACGACGCCTGCACCATCTGGGCCGGCACCCAGTTCCAGACCGTGGACCAGCAGGTCGCCGCCAAGATCCTGGGCATCAAGCCGGAGCAGGTGACGATCAACACCATGATGGCGGGCGGCGGCTTCGGCCGGCGCGCGGTGCCGACCTCGGAATGGATCGGCGACACCGTGCGCGTGGCGAAGGAATGGCGCGCCAAGGGCCATGCGGAACCGGTCAAGCTGGTGTGGAGCCGCGAGGACGACATCAAGGGTGGCTACTACCGCCCGGCCTATGTGCACCGCGCCGAGATCGGCCTGGACGCCAAGGGCGAGATCCTGGCCTGGGACCACAAGATCGTCGGCCAGTCGATCCTGGCCGGCACCCTGTTCGAGCCGATGATGGTCAAGAACGGCGTGGACGGGACCACGGTCGAAGGCATGGGTACTCCTTATGAAGTGCCGATGCAGCTTACGGTGCATGCGGTGAAGGCCAATGTGCCGGTGCTGTGGTGGCGTTCGGTGGGTTCGACCCACACCGCCTTCGTGATGGAGACCCTGGTCGACGAGGCCGCGCACCTGGCGAAGATGGATCCGGTGGCCTACCGCAAGAAGCTGATCGGAGAAAAGCACCCGCGCCACCTCGCCGCGCTCGACCTGGCGGTCGCCAAGTCCGGCTACGGCAAGAAGACCCTGCCTAAAGGCCGCGCCTGGGGCGTGGCGGTGCATGAATCCTTCAACACCGTGGTTGCCTACGTGGTCGAGGCCTCGATCGCCGACGGCGCGCCCAGGCTGCACAAGGTCACCGCCGGCGTGCACTGCAACCAGCCGGTGAACCCGCTGTCGATCGCGGCCCAGGTGGAAGGCGCGGCCCTGATGGGCCTGGGCATGACCCTGCCGAACGCCGCGATCACGCTCAAGGACGGCGTGGTCGAGCCGCAGAACTTCGGCGACTACGCGGTGGCGCGCCACGGCGACATGCCGCAGGTCGACGTGCACATCGTGCCGTCGAACGACCCGCCGACCGGCCTGGGCGAACCCGGCCTGCCGCCGCTGGCCCCGGCGCTGGCCAATGCGCTGTTCCGCCTGACCGGCAAGCGCCTGCGCAAGCTGCCCTTCGACCTCACGGCTGCCTGACATGGCGGAGTTGGCCGGCATCCTGCTCGCCGCCGGCCGCGGGCGCCGCTTCGATCCGAGCGGCGCCCGCAACAAGCTGCTGCAGCGGCTTCCCGACGGCGAGCTGGTGGCCGCCGCCAGCGCGCGCCGGCTGCTGGCCGTCTTTCCCCGCGTGGTGGCGGTCGTTCCGCCGGACGATGGCGGCGTGGCCGATGCGCTGCGCGCGCTCGGCTGCGAGCTCACCGTCTGTCCGGATGCCGACAGCGGCATGGGCCGGTCGCTGGCCCATGCGGTCCGCCACGCGCTGCCCGCCGAAGGCTGGCTGGTGGCGCTGGGCGACATGCCGTTTATCCAGGAATCGACCCTGGCGGCCCTGCGCGGCGCGCTGGAGGAGGGCGCCGGCATTGCCGTCCCCGTCTTCGGGGGGCGGCGCGGCAATCCGGTCGCTTTCGGCGCACGGCACCTGGATGCGCTGCTGGCTTCCAGCGGCGACCAGGGCGCCCGCCGGCTGCTCGCCGCCCACCCGGTGATCGAAGTGGCCGGCGACCCCGGCATCCTGCGCGACATCGACACCCCCGCCGACCTGGCGCCATGAAGCCCGGGCGCCCAGCTGCGCCGTTTTGCTGTATGCATGTGAATCCGATTACACTAGGCGGAACATCGGCGCGAGAGCATTCTCCATCATGAAAAAAACATCCCAGAAAAAGCAGCCTGCAATCCAGTACACCATCGTCCCCAAGGACCTGGCCGGCCACCTGTTCGACGTGACCGTCACGGTCGCGGCGCCCGATCCGGAGGGGCAGGTGTTCGCGCTGCCGGCCTGGATCCCAGGCAGCTACATGATCCGCGAGTTCGCCCGCAACATCGTGCGCGTGCGCGCCGAAGCCGGCGGCGCGGCGGTGGCGCTCACGAAGCTGGACAAGCATTCCTGGCGCGCGGCGCCGACAAGCGGCCCCCTGAGCGTCCACTACGAGGTCTATGCCTGGGACCTGTCGGTGCGCGCCGCCCACCTCGACCAGACCCACGGCTTCTTCAACGGCACCAGCGTCTTCCTGCGCGCGCTGGGCCAGGAAGAAATCCCGCACCTGGTCGACATCCAGCGCCCCGCCGACCCGGCGGCCAGGACCTGGCGCGTGGCCACCGCGATGCGCGAGCTGGGGGCCAAGCGCTACGGCTTCGGCACCTATGTGGCGGCCAACTACGACGAGCTGATCGACCATCCGGTCGAGATGGGCGACTTCGAGCTGGCCACGTTCAAGGCACACGGCATCCCGCACGACATCGTCATCACCGGCCGCGTGCCCAACCTGGACATGGCGCGCCTGCAGGCCGACCTGAAGGCCATCTGCGAAACCCAGATCGCCTTCTTCGAGCCGAAATCGAAGAAAGCGCCGATGGAGCGCTACGTGTTCATGACGATGGCGGTGGGCGACGGCTACGGCGGCCTGGAGCACCGCGCCTCGACCGCGCTGATCTGCGCCCGCGCCGACCTGCCCAGCACCGCCACGCCCAAGAGCGCCGAGCCGAACGAAGGCTACCTGCGCTTCCTGGGCCTGTGCAGCCACGAATACTTCCACACCTGGAACGTCAAGCGCATCAAGCCGGCCGTGTTCGCGCCCTACGACCTGCAGGTCGAGAACTACACCCCGCTGCTGTGGCTGTTCGAAGGCTTCACCAGCTATTACGACGACCTGATGCTGGTGCGCAGCGGGATCATCGGCGAAGCGACCTATTTCAAGCTGCTGGCCAAGACCATCGGCGGCGTCCTGCGCGGCAGCGGCCGCACCAAGCAGAGCGTGGCCGAATCGAGCTTCGACGCCTGGAGCAAGTACTACCGCCAGGACGAGAATTCGGCCAACGCCATCATCAGCTACTACACCAAGGGCTCGCTGATCGCGCTCGCCTTCGACCTGACCATCCGCGCCAGGACCAATGGCGCGAAGTCGCTGGACGACGTGATGCTGGGCCTGTGGGAACGCTTCGGGCGCGATTTCTATCCCTCGGTCGGCCGCGGCGTGACCGAAGCGGACGTGGAGGCGCTGTTCGACGAGGTCAGCGGCCTGAAACTGAAGACCATGTTCGAGCGCTACGTGCGCGGGCTGGATGACCTGCCGCTGGCCAAGCTGTATGCGCCGCTGGGCGTCAAGCTGGTGGACGAGCGCAAGAGCGGCAAGCCTTCGCTCGACGCCGGCATTGGCCGCGATCCGCTGGGCGCCAGGCTGACCCAGGTGCACGAAGGCGGCCCCGCCCACCAGGCCGGCCTGTCGGCGCACGACGTCGTGATCGCCATCGACGGCCTGCGCGTGACCGGCAATCCGCCGAACGTCGATGCCTTGCTGGCCCGCTACCGGGTGGGCGACAAGGTGACCGTGCATGCGTTCCGCCGCGACGAGCTGATGAGCTTCGAGCTGACCCTGCAGGGCGACCGCATGCCGGGCATTACCCTGGCGCTGGCGGTGGCCGGCAAGAAGTCCGCCGCCGCCATCAAGCGCCCCAGCGCAGTCTGATCTTCCACCCATCGACAAGAGGCTGATTTGAACCTGACCCGCATCGCCGCCGCCACCGTCCTCGCCCTGTCCATCCTGCCGGCCCAGGCCGGACAGGCCGCCCCGCTCAAGGGCGAAGTCGCCAAGCGCGTCAACGCCATGTACCCGTGGCTGGACAAGGTCTACAAGGACCTGCACGCGCATCCCGAGATCGCCTTCCAGGAAGTGCGCACCGCCGGCAAGCTGGCCGCCGAGATGCGCGCCCTCGGTTTCGAGGTGACGGAAAAAGTCGGCAAGACCGGCGTGGTCGCGGTCCTGCGCAACGGCGAAGGTCCGACGGTCCTGGTGCGCACCGACATGGACGGCCTGCCGATGGAAGAGAAGACCGGCCTGCCGTATGCGAGCCGCGCCAAGGCGCTCAGCGACGGCCGCGAAAGCTTCGTCACCCACAGCTGCGGCCACGACATCCACATGGCCAGCTGGCTGGGCGCAGCGCGCACCCTGGTGGAACTGAAATCGCAGTGGAAGGGCACCCTGGTCTTCATCGGCCAGCCGGCCGAGGAGATCGTCGCCGGCGCCAAGGCGATGCTGGACGACGGCCTGTTCAAGCGCTTCCCCAAGCCGGACTATGCCTTCGCCCTGCATTCCTGGCCGCTGGCGCACGGCACCGTGGGCTTCAACGACGGCCCGGTCTCGTCCAACTCGGACGCGCTCGAGATCGTGTTCAAGGGCCGCGGCGGCCACGGCTCGGCGCCGGACAAGACCATCGACCCGATCGCCATCGCCGCGCGCTTCGTGGTGGATGTGCAGACCGTGGTCAGCCGCGAGAAGGACCCGAAGGAATTCGGCGTCGTGACCATCGGCGCGATCCAGGGCGGCACCGTGGGCAACATCATCCCCGACAGCGTGCAGGTGCGCGGCACCATCCGTTCCTACAGCCCGCAGGTGCGCGCCAAGCTGGTGGAAGGCGTGCGCCGCATCGCCAATGCCTCCGCGGCGATGGCCGGCGCGCCCGCGCCGGAGATGGTGGTGGGCGGCGGCGGCGCGGCCATCGTCAACAGCGCGGAACTGGTGGGCAAGACCGAAGCCGTGTTCAAGGATGCTTTCGGCGCCGCCAACGCCCAGCGCATGCCGGCCATGACGGCCAGCGAGGACTTCTCGATGTTCGTGAACGAGGGCGTGCCCGGGATGTTCTTCTTCACCGGCGTCTATGATCCGAAGGTGGTGGCGGAAGCCGAGCGTCCCGGCGGCAAGCCGATCGCCTTCAACCACTCGCCGTTCTACGCGCCGGTGCCGGAACCGTCGATCAAGACCGCCGCCCAGGCCATGAGCCTGGCCGTGCTGAACGTGCTCGGCAAATAAGACGGGTCAGCCGGCTTTCAGGCAGTCGGCGCAGCGGCCGTAGAGCGTCAGTTCGTGGCGCTCGACGCTGAAGCCTTTCGGCGCCATGTGCTCGATGTCGCCCGGGCAGGCGTGCACGTCGAACACGCGCTGGCATTGGGTGCACTGGAAGTGGTGGTGGTGGTGGTCGGCCGCCGACGTCGATTCGTAGCGCGCCCCTTCGCCCGGCAGGGTCACCACCTTGAGCGCGCCATCGTCCACCAGGGATTTCAGGTTGCGGTACACGGTCGCCATGCCCAGCTGGCTCACGTCGCGGCTGGCCTCGGCCAGGACTTCCTGAGGAGACAAGGGACGGCGCGCATGCTCGATCGCATGCAGGATGGCGGTTTTTTGACGTGTATTGCGTTGCATGACGCGAAGAATACCTGAAGGAGGGCGCGCGGGCCAGCCAAGGGTTAAAAAGGGGCTTGAGCTCTTAATGATAATGCCTTATCATTAGTCGCTAATGATAATGACTTATCATTATTTTACCTCATCAAAGGAATCAGCCCCATGCCTGTCCTCACTTGCAAACGCACGCCCCTCACGCTGGCCCTCATGCTTGCCTTCGGTTCGCCCCTGGCGGTCCATGCCCAGTCGGCCCAGAGCCGCCTGCAGGCCAAGGATCCGGACAGCGTCCCGACCGTGGTAGTGTCGGCGAGCGCGCTGGGCGTGGTGAGCGACGACATGATCACGCCGGTGAACTCCCTGGGCGGTGGCGAGCTGGTGCGCGCACGCGAATCGACCCTGGGCGAAACCCTGGCCAACCAGCCGGGCATCACCTCCAGCCACTTCGGCGCCGGCGCCAGCCGCCCGGTGATCCGCGGCATGGATGGCCCGCGCGTCAAGATCCTGTCGGACGGCGCGGAAGTGCAGGATGCCTCCACCATCAGCCCCGACCACGCCATTGCTTTTGAACCTGTGCTGGCCGAGCGCATCGAAGTGCTGCGCGGCCCCTCGGCCCTGGCCTATGGCGGCGGCGCTGTGGGCGGCGTGGTGAATATCCTGGACCGCAAGATCCCGACCGCGATGCCGTCCAAGGCGGTGGAAGGCAGCATGGAGCTGCGCGGGAACTCTGCCGCGCACGAACGCACCGGCGCTTTCGAAGTGACCAGCGGCGCCGGCAACATCGCCGTGCACGCCGAAGGCGTCAAGCGCGACGCCGACCCCTACCGCGTCGGCAGCGGCTGGGCCGAGGGCGAGCGCGTGGGCGGCAGTTTCAAGAACACCGAAACCGGCACCGTCGGCCTGTCCTGGATCGGGGAGCGCGGCTTTATCGGCGCGGCCTTCACCAAGGAACGCACCGAATACGGCATCCCGGGCCATGGCCACGAATTCGAGAGCTGCCATCCGCACGGCGCCGAGCTGCATTGCGGCAGCCATGAAGAAGAGGGCGAAGAGGACCACGAACACGAGCACGAGCACGGCGCCGAAGAGGTTCCGGTGGTGCGCATGAACAGCGACCGCTGGGACATCCGCGGTGAATACCGCAACCCGGTGGCCGGCATCGACAAGATCCGCCTGCGCGCCTCGCTCACCGATTACCAGCACGACGAGCTGGAAGAGGGCCAGGTGGCGACTTCCTTCCTGAACAAGGGCCGCGACCTGCGCGTCGAGGCGGTGCACGCACCGCTGGCCGGCTGGCGCGGCGTGGCCGGCGCCCAGACCACCAAGCGCGACTTCAGCGCACTGGGCGAGGAAGCCTATGTGCCGTCCAGCGTCACGAAGAAGCATGCGGTCTTCGTGACCGAGGAATACAAGCTGGACGCCTGGCGCTTCGAAGCCGCCGCGCGCCACGAGTGGCAGGACATCGACGTGGCCGGCGCCCTGCGCGACCACGAATCCAAGGGCACCTCGGTCTCGGTCGGCGCGGTCTGGAAGCTGGGCCAGGACTATTCGCTGCGCAGCTCGCTGTCGCGCAGCCACCGCCTGCCCACCGCCGAAGAGCTGTACGCGGACGGCGTGCACCTGGCGACCAGCACCTTCGAGATCGGCAACCAGGACCTGAAGAAGGAAACCTCGAACAACCTCGACCTCACCTTCCGCAAGTTCAACGGCGACACCACGTATTCGGTGAGCGCCTTCCGCAACCGCGTCAACGACTACATCTACGCCCACACGCTGGACGACGTCGAAGGCTTCCAGCTGGTCGAGTACGCCCAGCGCGACGCCACCTT
>CBIHLT010000178.1:0-10989 GCA_966210615.1 uncultured Massilia sp. | reverse complement strand
CGCACGGCCTTGATCTGGCCGCTGCGGCTCTTGGCGTCGAGGCGGCGGCGCTGCGAGGCGCGCGTGGGCCTGGTCGGGCGGCGCACCGCCTGGACCTCGGCCGCCTTGTCGACCAGGGCCTGCAGGCGCTGCAGCGCGTCGAGCTTGTTCTGTTCCAGGCTGCGCGACTGCTGGGCCTTGATGACCAGCACGCCCTCCTGGGTGACGCGGGCGTCGCGCAGCTCCAGCAGGCGCGCCTTGACCTCCTCCGGCAGCGAGGACGCGGCGATGTCGAAGCGCGCGTGCACCGCGCACGAGACCTTGTTCACATTCTGGCCGCCCGGGCCTTGGGCCCGGATCGCACTGAACGCGACTTCGTCGGGATTGATCGTCGGTTTCATCTGGTCGAGTGATATTGCTCGCTTGTTGCGCGGCGCTGCCTATACTCAAAGTAGCCTGATCGATGCGATCCGGCACCTGCCTTGGGGGATGTCATGAAACGCCTATTCATTCTCGCGGCTCTCGGCGCATTGCTGGTGGCGCCCGCCGTGACCGCACAAACCAGCCAGCCCGGTGAGGTCCGCGTCAGCGCGGCCGCGCCGCGCATGGTCCAGCCCGGACTCGGCAACCTGTGGGTCGACGAGTTCGACGCCGTCAAGGGCCAGTATGCCCTGTCGAACGGCAAAGCCATGCACCTTAGCATGTGGGGCAACCGCATGTACGTGAAAATCGATGGCATGGACAAGATGCAATTGACCGCGCTCTCGCCCTACGCCTTCGTCTCGCGCGACCAGCAACTGCGGATCGTGGTCGAGGATCCCTCCATGTCGAGCTCCACCCGGCTCAATGCCATGGTCACGATGCCGGCCCGGCTCGCCGGACAGGACAGGGCGCCCGGCGAAATCCTGACCCTGGTGGCCCGGCGCTAGCACGGCCGGCGCGCCAAAGAAAAAGCCCCGCCGCGGCGGGGCTTCGTTCATCCGGCAGGCGGATTACATGTAGGCGGCCAGCGCGCCCTTCATCTTCTTGAGCGCCGCCGATTCGATCTGGCGGATACGCTCGGCCGACACGCCGAACTCTTCGGCCAGCGTGTGCAGGGTGGCGCCCGAACCGTCGTCGTTGGCCAGCCAGCGCGCTTCGACGATGCGGCGCGAACGCGGGTCCAGCTTGGACAGCGCGGTCTCCAGGCCTTCCGACTGCAGGCGGGTGACTTCGCCGGCTTCGATGACCTTGGTCGGCTCTTCCAGGTCCGAGGACAGGTAGGCGATCGGCGAGAACTTGTCGTCCTCGTCGTCCGTCGGCGCTTCGAGGGCGATGTCGCGGCCCGACAGGCGGGTTTCCATCTCGATCACTTCCTCGCGCTTCACGTCCAGCATGCGTGCCAGCTCGTCGACCTGGGCCGGCGACATGGCGTCCAGGCTCTGCTTGTTGCTGCGCAGGTTGAAGAACAGCTTGCGCTGCGCCTTGGTCGTTGCCACTTTCACCAGGCGCCAGTTCTTCAGGATGTATTCATGCATCTCGGCCTTGATCCAGTGCATGGCGTACGACACCAGGCGCACCCCCTGGTTCGGGTCGAAGCGCTTCACGGCCTTCATCAGGCCGATATTGCCTTCCTGGATCAGGTCGGCGTGCGGCAGGCCGTAGCCCAGGTAACCGCGCGCGATCGACACCACCAGGCGCAGGTGCGACAGCACCAGCTTCTGCGCGGCATCGAGATCGTTATTTTCCCGCAGCCGCGTTGCCAGCGAGACTTCTTCCTCATGGGACAGCATCGGCAGGCGATTGACGGCCGAGATATAGGCGTCGATATTGCCAAGATTGCCGGTGAAACCGAGTCCCAGAGCACGACTGCCGGTCGGAACCAATGCGGATTGTGCGGACATATTCATTTCCCTCTTAGATAATCTTGCTGCATCCACAATGCCATCGATTCATTGCTGAGTGGCATAGCTGTTACCACTCGTTACGGATGCGTTTCTCTTGAAATCTGACTTTCCTTAGCTCATATATTAGCACTCTCCCGAGGTGAGTGCCAGGAACCGCCGGGGTGCTTAAGGCCTGCCAAAGTATTGCCTAAAAGCATCAATTTGACCGTCGGTTCCACTGTAGAGCAGGACGTGGCTAAATGCTTGATTCAGCTCAAGTGCGAGCTTGATGGTGCTGGAAGTTTGCGTTCAGGGACAGATTAAGGGCTGAGGGCAAGCCCCTCTGTTGGCTGCCGCACCTTGGGATGACTCGGCGTGTAGGAGGATTTCGCGTGATCGCGTAGGGTGGAACGGCTAAGCAGTAAAAATGAGGCCGATGGAAGGGGATTTCAAGGGCGCGGCGGCGACTTGCCGCCGCCGCGCCCAAGGGATCAGCGCACCCGCGCCAGATGGCGCCGCACCGACAGCATCGCCCCGATCAGGCCCAGTCCGGCGCTGATCGCCAGCAAGCCCGCCACTTCCAGCGCCCCCAGCGGGAACAACTGGAAATCCGAGGCGTACAGGCGCGCAAAGGCCAGGATCGCCTCGTTCAGCGGCACCAGCGCCAGTGCCACCACGCCCAGGGCTACGCCCCCGGCGCACAGGCCGAGCAGAGCGCCGGTGTAATAGAAGGGCCGATGGATGAAGTTGTCGGTCGCGCCCAGCAGCTTGGCTACGGCGATCTCTTCCTTCTGCGTCAGCACCTGCAGGCGGATCGTGTTGAACACCACCGCGATCACGACGACGCCCAGGGTGGCGGCCAGCAGCAGCAGGGCCAGGCGCAGCACGCCCAGCATGGCGGCCAGGCGCTTGACCCAGCTCGAATCGACCTGCACCGATTCCACCCCCGGCAGCGCGCGCAGGCGCTCGACGATGGCGTCCACCTGCTCGGCCGCGCCGGCGCTGGCGAAGGCTTCCAGCTTGATCACATAGCTGTCAGGAAGCGGATTCTCGCCCAGGGTGTCGATCACGTCGCCAAGGCCGCTGCTGTCCTTGAGTTCGGCCAGCGCCTTCTCGCGCGGCGCGAAGTTCACTTGCGTCTTGCCCTTGCCGACGATGGCGCGGATCTGCGGCGCCAGGGCCTGGGCCTCGGCGCGCGGGGTGTCTTCCTGCATGTACAGGCTGATCTCTGGATCGACCGACAATTGCTCGGACAGGGGCCGCACATTGTCGAGCAGGGTGATGCCGGCGAAGGGCAGGGTCAGCGCGAGCGCGACGACCAGCACGTTGAACAGGAAGCTGCCCGGCGACTTGCGCACCGTGGACAGGGCGGCGCCGAGCGCGAAGCTGTGTTGGCGGAACCAGGGGCTCATGCGGCGCCTCCCACCAATTGGCCGTGCTCGAGACGGATCACGCGGCCGGCCGTGTCGAGCACCTGCTCGTCGTGGGTCGAGATCACGCAGGTGACGCCGGCGGCGTGGAAGGCGCGCAGGGCGTCGATCACCTTGTCGGCCGCCACGCGGTCGAGGTTGGCGGTCGGCTCGTCGGCCAGGATGATCTGCGGACGGTTGACGATGGCGCGCGCCACCGCCACCCGCTGCTGCTCGCCGCCGGACAGTTCCAGCGGCATGGCCTTGGCGCGGTCCGCCAGCCCGACCTTGTCGAGCGCGGCGCGGGCGCGCTGCTCGGCCTGGCCTTTCTGGGCGCCGGTCACGAGCAGGGGCAGCATCACGTTGGCCAGGATGTGGCGGTCGTTGAGCAGGCGCTGCTGCTGGAAGATCAGGCCCAGGTTGCGGCGCAGGAAGGGAATGCCGGCCTTGTTGATGCGGCCGATGTCCTGGCCGTTGACCAGGACCTTGCCGCTGCTGGGCCGCTCGACGGCAGCCACCATCTTCATCAGGGTCGACTTGCCGGCGCCGGAAGGGCCGGCCAGGTAGACCAGCTCGCCCTTGGCGATGTTGAGCGACACATCGCGCAGCGCATAGGCGTCATGGGAGTACTGTTTCGAAACAGACTGGAATTCGATCATGGGGTTTAGCCGAGCAGCGCTTCGACGAATTCTTCCGCGTTGAAGGGTTGCAGGTCGTCCAGCTTTTCGCCCACGCCGATGAAATAGACCGGGATCGGGCGGGTGCGCGCGATCGCGGCCAGCACGCCGCCCTTGGCGGTGCCGTCCAGCTTGGTGACGATCAGGCCGCTGAGCTGCAGGGCGTCGTCGAAGGCCTTCACCTGGGCCAGGGCGTTCTGGCCGGTGTTGCCGTCGATGACGAGCAGGGTCTCGTGCGGGGCGCCTTCCATGCCCTTGCCGATGACGCGCTTGATCTTCTTGAGTTCTTCCATCAGGTGCAGCTGGGTCGGCAGGCGGCCGGCGGTGTCGACCATGACCACGTCGACGCCGCGCGCCTTGCCCGACTGTACCGCGTCGAAGGCGATCGCGGCCGGGTCGCCGGACTGCTGCGAGATCACGGTGACGTTGTTGCGCTGGCCCCAGACCATCAGCTGCTCGCGCGCGGCGGCGCGGAAGGTGTCGCCGGCGGCCAGCAGCACCGATTGTTCGAAGCCCTGCATGTGCTTGGCCAGCTTGCCGATGGTGGTGGTCTTGCCGGCGCCGTTGACGCCCGCGATCATCATCACCAGCGGGTCGTGGCGGCCCAGCTCCAGGGGTTTCTGCAGCGGCTGCAGCAGCTCGATCAGCAGTTCCTTGAGCGCGTTCTTGACGGCGGCCGCGTCCAGCAGCTTTTCTTCCTTGACCTTGCGGCGCAGCGCGTCCAGCAGGTGCTGGGTGGCGTCCATGCCGGCGTCCGACATCAGCAGCGCGGCTTCGAGTTCCTCGTACAGGTCCTCATCGATGCGCGCGCCGACGAACAGCAGCGACAGGTTGCTCGAGGTCTTGGACAGGCCCGCCTTCAGGCGCGTCATCCAGGAGCGTTTCTTTTCCGCTTCGGTCGTGGGACGCTCGGCGGTTTCGGGGAACAGTTCGCCTTCCTGCAGCGCAACCGGGGCAGGCGCGGGCACAGGCGCGGGCGCCGGGACCGGAACTGGAGCCGGAAGCGGAGCCGGCTCGGCCGCGGTGACTGGCGCGGGCTCTTGCACGTCCGGGGTTTCCGGCGCTTTTTTTCTCTTGAAGAAGCTAAACATGGTCTGGTGGTGGGGGCTGCATGCAGCGCCAGGAGACGGCGCGATGAAAAAAGTAGCGAATATTTTACCAGAGCAGCAATACGACCCACGCGGCGCGGGCGCCCCGACCTCACGGTAATTTTTCGTGTCGTCAATCTGTCATCAATTCGTCACAGCTCTACAGTGCGAAACTGGAAAAACGGACGCGGCTGATATAGAGTGACAGCCAGAGAGAAACCAATAGATAAAATCGGGGTTTAACCGTGAAAATCACGAACTTCCTGAAGCGCCTGGTGTTCGGTGACAACGCCCTCGAAGGCAGCGCCGCAACCCTGCGCAACATCGTCGTGTGGGCCTTCATCGCCCTGGTCGCGCTGTTCCTGACGCATCCTGAACAGACCAGCTTCTTCGACCATCCCATCCCGCTTCCAGCCGAGCTCGGCCTCGAACAGCGCTGAGTCCCGTATTCCCATCCAGCCCGGCTGGCGCTCTCGCCAGCCGGGCTGCCGTGTTTAAGCCTGGCGTTTTGCTTTCGTGGCTTCCGCGTGCTTGCGGATGGTCTCCAGGGTCGCGTTCGGCGTGATCAGGTTGCCGTCGTAGCGCAGCTCGATCAGGGCCGGCTTGTTGTGCTCGTTGGCATGGGCCAGCGCGCGGCGCAGCGCCGGGCCGAATTCCTCCGTCGTTTCCACGATCTCGCCATGGCCGCCGTAGGCGCGCGCCAATGCGGCGAAGTCCGGGTTGTGCAAGCCGGTGCCGGACACGCGGCCCGGGTATTCGCGTTCCTGGTGCATGCGGATGGTGCCGAACATGCCGTTGTTAAACAGCAGGATCACGAGGCCGGCGCCGTACTGCACCGCCGTGGCCAGTTCCTGGCCGTTCATCATGAATTCGCCGTCGCCGGCGAAGCTCACCACCGTGCGTTCCGGTCGCACGATCTTGGCCGCCACGCCGGAGGGCACGCTGTAGCCCATCGCGCCGCTGGTCGGCGCGAGCTGGGTGCGCATGCCGCCGTAGCGGTAGAAGCGGTGCGCCCAGGAAGCATAGTTGCCGGCGCCGTTGGTGATGATGGCGTCGTGGGGCAGCTGGGCCATCAGTTCCTGCACCATTTGCCACAGGTCGAGCGGCGCATTGCCTTCCTTGAAGATAGGCGGCTGGGCCTGGTAGGCGGCCAGCTCGGCCTTGGCCTCCGGCACCGTGGCTTGCCAGGCGCTGGCGTCGACCGGCTCCATCGCGGCCAGCATGGCGCAGGCCTGCTGCATGCCGCTGGCGACCATGAGTTCGCCCTGGTAGACGCTGCCCAGTTCTTCCGGATCCGGGTGGAAGTGGACCAGGCGCTGCTGCGGCACCGGCGCCGCCAGCAGCGAATAGCCGCTGGTGGTCATCTCGCCCAGGCGCGGGCCGAGGACGATGAGCAGGTCGGCGTCCTTGACGCGCGCGGCCAGCTTGGGATTGATGCCGATGCCGACGTCGCCGACATAGTGCGGGTGCTCGTTGTCGAGCAGGTCCTGGAAGCGGAAGGCGCAGGCCACCGGCAGGTGGTTGGCTTCGGCGAAGCTTGCCAGGTCCGCGCAGGCCTGCTCGTTCCAGGTGTTGCCGCCCAGGAGCACGAGCGGACGGCGGCTTTCCGCCAGCATGGCGCGCAGCTGGCCGATCTGGGCGGAGGAGGGCGAAGCCTGGACCGGCTGGTAGGGACGGGTATCGGCCACTGCGGCGGTCGAGACCAGCATGTCTTCCGGCAGCGCCAGCACCACCGGGCCCGGGCGGCCGCTGGTGGCGACCTGGAAGGCGCGCGCGAGGTATTCGGGAATGCGGTCGGCGCGGTCGATCTGGGCCACCCACTTGGCCATCTGGCCGAACATGCGGCGGTAGTCGATTTCCTGGAAGGCTTCGCGGTCGGTGAAGTCGTTGCCGACCTGGCCGATGAACAGGATCATCGGGGTCGAATCCTGGTAGGCGGTGTGCACGCCGATCGAGGCGTTGGTGGCGCCCGGGCCGCGGGTGACGAAGCAGATGCCCGGCTTGCCGGTGAGCTTGCCGTAGGCCTCGGCCATGAACGCCGCGCCCCCTTCCTGGCGATTGATCACGAAGCGGATCTGCGAATCGTGCAGCGCGTCGAGCACGTCGAGGTAGCTTTCGCCCGGCACGCCGAAGGCGGTGTCCACGCCGTGGATATGGAGCGCATCGACCAGGATCTGGCCGCCGGTACGGGAAGGGTGCGTCATGGTTCGGTCATCCTTGTTGGTTTGGCATCCGGGCATTCTATGTGAGCCGCTCAGCCGAGGCTTTTGAAATGGCGACATCAAATTTCAGATTCTTGGTGCGGGAGAAAGTCGCCCAAAGCCGACAAAAGCTATGCATAGCGGGTAGCTTTGCCGGAATGCATATTTACGCGTTGACAACCGGAAATTGCTAATCTTATATTTCAAAAGCAACAATAAAAAGCAACCAAAACTATAACCAACCAGGGACGGGCTTCGGAAATGAAAAAAGCAGTAATCGGTGTGGTATCCATGTGTATCGCACTCGGCGGTTGCGCGACGGCATCCAAAGACATCGCGGCATCGTATGTGTCGCCCCTGCAATTCCAGAGCTACGACTGCGAACAGCTGGCCAGCGAATCCCAGCGTATCCAGGGCCGGGTCGTGCAGCTGGGCGGCCGTCTCGATACGGCGGCCTCGAACGACAAGGCGATCGCAGGCGTGGGCGTCCTGCTGTTCTGGCCGGCGCTCTTCGCCCTCGGCGGCACCAAGCAGCAGGAAGCCGACTACTCCCGCCTGCGTGGCGAGTACGACGCCGTGCAGCAGTCCGCCATTCTCAAGAAATGCCCGGGGATCGTCGCCCCTTCCGCTTCCGCCAATACCACCGCCTGAGGAAATGTCATGAAAAAGATCGCTCTCGTACTGATGTCCGTTGCCACCCTGGTCCTGGCCGGCTGCGCTTCGCCTGCCCGTGTCGACCAGATGACCGCCACCGCCTCGCCGCAGCAGCGCGTCGCGCCGACGCCGCTGCGCACCAATGTCGCGGTGCGCGATGTCACCGGCGGCAAGGAAACCAATCCGATGTGGATGTCGAACGTCGGCAACAGCGAATTCGAGCAGGCGCTGGAAGCCTCGCTGCGCGACGCGGGCCTGCTCGCCGGCGGCAAGCAGGCAGGCAAGTACACGCTGGTGGCGCATCTCGAGAGCGTGGACCAGCCGATGGCGGGCTTCAACATGACCGTCACCGTCTCCGTCTCGTACTCGCTGATCGAGCGTGCCAGCGGCAAGGAAGTCCTGAACCGCCGCGTGTCGCTGCCCTACACGGCCGGCTTTGACGCGGCTTTCGCCGGCACCGAGCGCCTGCGCATCGCCAACGAGGGCGCGGTGCGGGTCAACATCACCAAGCTGATCGACGAGCTGTTCGCGCTCAAGATCGATCAGGTGGCGATGAACTGAGGCAGGCGCTTCGCGCATATGCAACGGGAGACAGCGCTAATCCGCTGTCTTCCAGCATCTTGTTCGCTTGGACCGGCCGGGGCAGGGTACAATAGCGGCCGTGAAGCAGGCCAGACAGCCGCTGGTCCTCATCTTCGGGTGGGGGCGGGAGGAAGGTCCGGACTCCACAGAGCAGGGTGACGGTTAACGGCCGTCCGCTGAAAGCCGCAAGGTATAAGGCGAGGAATAGGGCCACAGAGACGAGCGTATTCAGTTACGGTGAAACGCGGTAACCTCCACCTGGAGCAATTCCAAATAGGCACGCGTTGATGTTGCTCGCGGAGCGTGCGGGTAGGAAGCTTGAGCGCTGGAGTAATCCAGCGCCTAGAGGAATGGCTGTCATAGGGGCGTCCCGCAAGGGAAACCACTACACAGAATCCGGCCTATCGGCCTGCTTTACTTGAATTCATCCCTTGGCGCCGCAATGAGCGGCTTGTCGACGACACCTTCCGTAGCGCCATGTCTTCCAGCGATCTGCAACTGATTGCCGACTACATGATGCCGGGCTTCCCGGCGTCTCCCTCGGATCTCGGCTTCCTGTTCGGCACCCGCCACGGTGTGCCCGAGTTTTGCGATGCGGCCCATGCGCTCTGGCGGGACGGCATGTTCCGGCGCCTGCTGGTGTCCGGAGGACGCACGCGCGGCATGCCGGAATCCGAGGCGGAGCTCATCGGCGAGCGGCTGGTGCGCCTGGGCGTCCCCGAATCCGTCCTGATCCTCGAAACCCTCGCTGCCAACACGGGCGAAAACGTCCTGTTCGGCCGGGCCCGGGTGGCCGACGCGATGGACCTGGACGCGATCCGCAGCGTGCTCGTCATCGGCAAGGTATGCTCGACCCGCCGCTATCTCATGACCTTGCAGCGGCACTGGCCGGGACTGCGCATGTCGGTCTGCCCGGTGAATTACTTCGGCGTCCCGGTCGAGCGCTGGTACGAGGACGAGCAATTCCGCAGCCGCGTGCTCGGCGAATTCGACAAGATTCCACGTTATCTGGAGCAGGGCTTCCTGCACGAGCTGGCGGGATGTCCGGGTTTGCCGCGCTTGGGCGGCGATGGAGCGGCGATCGCCATCCGCTAGCTTGGTGGGAAGGGCGCCTGGTGGAAGCAGGCGGAGTCGTATGGCTCAGCAAGACGCGGATATTGTTACACTGCTGGCGACGATGCTCCAGGAGACACGATGGATCGCTTCATCCTCGCCCTCGACCAGGGCACCACCAGTTCGCGCGCGATCCTGTTCGACCATGCGGGACTGCCGGTCGCCAGCTGCCAGCGCGAATATCCCCAGCATTTCCCCCAGCCCGGCTGGGTCGAGCACGACGCCCTCGACATCTGGAACAGCCAGCTCGCCTGCGCACGCGAGGCCCTGCGCCAGGCAGCCATCCAGCCCGCGCAAGTAGCGGCCATCGGCATCGCGAACCAGCGCGAAACCACGCTGCTGTGGGACCGCAGCACCGGCGAGCCGCTGGCGCATGCCATCGTCTGGCAGGACCGGCGCACCGCCGACGCCTGCGACCGCCTGCGCGCGGCGGGGCATGCCGCCATGATCCAGGAACGCACCGGCCTCGAACTCGACGCCTATTTTTCGGCCACCAAGCTGCACTGGCTGCTCGAGCACGTGCCGCATGCGCGCGCCCGCGCGGAACGCGGCGAACTCGCCTTCGGCACGGTCGACAGCTGGCTGGTGTTCCGCTTGTGCGGACGCCACGTCACCGATGTCAGCAACGCCTCGCGCACGATGCTGTTCAACATCCACACGCTGCGCTGGGACGAGAACCTGCTCGACCTGTTCGAGGTTCCGGAGGCCGTGTTGCCGGAAGTGGTGGCCAGTTCCGAGGTGGTCGGCCTGGCGGCCGAGGCGTGGTTCGGCCATGCGATCCCGATCGCCGGCATCGCCGGCGACCAGCAGGCGGCCACCTTCGGCCAGGCCTGCCACCGCAAGGGCCTGGTCAAGAATACCTACGGCACCGGCTGCTTCATGCTGATGCATGCGGGCGGCACGCCGCCCGTCTCGCACAACCGCCTGCTGGCGACGGTCGGCTGGACCGTCGCCGGCGCCACCGACTACCTGCTCGAGGGCAGCGTGTTCATGGGCGGCGCCACGGTGCAGTGGCTGCGCGACGGCCTGGGCATCATCAAGCAGTCGCTTGATGTCGAGCCGCTGGCGCTGAGCGTGCCCGACAGCGGCGGCGTGATGCTGGTGCCGGCTTTCACCGGCCTGGGCGCGCCGCACTGGGATCCCTACGCGCGCGGCGCCATCGTCGGCATGACGCGCGGCACCACCGCGGCCCATATCGCACGGGCCGCGGTCGAAGCGATCGCCTACCAGAGCGCCGAACTGTTGGGGGCCATGCAGAAGGACGCCGCCTGCGCCGTCACCGAGATGCGGGCCGACGGCGGCGCGGCGCGCAACGACATGCTGATGCAGTTCCAGGCCGACCTGCTCGGCATCCCCGTGGTGCGTCCGCGCGTGACCGAGACCACGGCGCTGGGCGCGGCCTATCTGGCGGGGCTGGCGGT
>CBIHLT010000177.1:0-11025 GCA_966210615.1 uncultured Massilia sp. | reverse complement strand
CCTTTTCGTCGCCCGGATTCTTGTCGGGATGGTATTTCTGGCTGAGGGCCTTGTATGCCGCACGAATGACTTCCTGCGGCGCGCCGCGCGCAACCTTCAGGTTGTCATAGTGGGTGTGGATCTTGGCCATGGTGTGTGATGTGCGCCCTGCTTGCCCGACGAATGATAGCCGATCCGGTTGCCGCGCCAAGCAGCAAGCTTAGCCGGATTTGTGTCCGCTGTGCAAGATATCACAAAGTCTACAGGCGATGGCTCCGGTCCGAACGCACGATAGCGTCGGGCAAGTCGACGTCCTTGCCGACCACCAGCACCTTGAACAGCTCGCCCATCTCGGCCGGCGACACCAGCTTCTGCACCGCCCTGGCCTGGGGCAGGTAGCGCAGCGCGTCTTCCGGGTCATGCTCCATCAGCAGCTCGCCGATGCCGGCGCCCAGCAGGAAGGCGGCCTGGCTCATGTAGGCCAGCACCGGCAGGCCGGCTTCCTGGGACGCCAGCGCCATCGCCGTGAAGTCGACGTGGGCCGTGATGTCCTGCAGGCCCGGCAGGTAGAAGGGATCGGGGTGGGAATGGTGGCGGTAATGGCACATCAGGGTGCCGCCCATGCGCTGGTCCAGGTAGTACTCGTGGGCCGGGAAGCCGTAGTCGAGCAGGATCGCCGCGCCCTTGCCGTGTTCGAACATGGCGGCCAGCGAGCGCATGAAGCCGTCGCCCACCGGGTGAATCTCGGTCAGGTAGCCTTCCGGGCGCTGGTCATGATCCGGGATCTGGCGCGCCAGCTGGGCCTGCAGTTCCGCGCCCAGGGGCTGCTGCACGAAGGCGAAGGCGCCGTTCTCGATGGTGACCATCTGGCGGCGCCAGCCCTGGGCCGTGTTCAGGACCAGCTCGACCGGCATGGCGTCGAGCACCTCGTTGGCCAGCACCACGCCGGAGAAGCGTTCCGGCATGGCGTCCAGCCAGCGCACCTGGGGCAGGTCCTTCAGGGCTTCCTGCTGGCGCGCGCGCAGCTCGCCGGACAGTTCGATGATGGTGTAGGAGTCGACGCTGATCCCCTGGGCCGCCAGGGCCGTGAGCACGTCGCGCGCCAGCTTGCCCGTTCCCGCGCCGAACTCGATGATGTCGGGCGCGCTTTGGGCGATAATAGCGCCTGCCACGCGCGCGAGCGCCGCGCCGAACAGGGGCGTGATCTCGGGCGCGGTCGTGAAATCGCCCTCCGCGCCGAGCTTGGACGCGCCGCCGCTGTAGTACCCGAGCCGGGGCGCGTACAGCGCCAGCTCCATGAAACGCGAAAACGCAATCGCTCCGCCCTGCCGTTCGATCTCGGCGGCGATGCGCTGTTGCAGGGATTGGGACGCGCTGAGCGCGTCGCGGTCGGGTGCGGGCAAAGACATGCCGGCATTGTAGCGAGATCGGCCCATATCAACAATTTGACTCCTCCACGGGAGCCACAGGACACATGACGGAAAACGCTTCGACCGCCCTCCCCAGGGTCGCGCTCGTGACGGGCGCGGCGCGCCGCCTGGGACGCGCCATCGCGCTCGGCCTGGCCCGCGCCGGCTGGGACGTGGCCGTCCATTACCGCCATTCCGAGGCGGAGGCGCTGGAGACGGTGGAAGCCATCCGCGCCCTCGGCCGGCGCGCGGTGGCGCTGCAGTGCGACCTGGCCGCCGAAGACGCGGTGCGCGCCCTGCCCGGCCGCGCCGCCGCCGAGCTCGGCCCCGTGTCTTGCATTGTGAACAATGCTTCGTTGTTTGAATACGACACGGCCACCGCATTCTCGCCAAGCCTGCTGGCCACCCACATGCAGGCGAACGTCGCCGCGCCGCTGCTGCTGGCGCAGGCGCTGCACGCGGCGACGCCGGAGGGCGGGCAGTCGGTGGTGATCAACTTGCTGGACCAGAAACTGTACAATCTCAACCCGGATTTTCTGTCGTACACGCTGTCGAAGGCGGCGCTGCACACCGCCACCACGATGCTGGCCCAGGCGCTGGCGCCGAGGCTGCGCGTGGTCGGCGTGGCGCCCGGCATCACCATGGTGTCGGGCGAGCAGAGCGAGGAAGGCTTTGCGCGCGCCCACCAGGCCACGCCGCTGGGGCGCTCCTCGACCCCGCAGGACATCGCCGACGCGGTCGTCTACGCGGCCGGCGCGCGCGCGCTGACCGGCACCACCCTGCTGGTCGACGGCGGCCAGCACCTGATGCCCCTGGGGCGCGACGTGATGTTCCTGACCGAACAATCTCATTCCATTTAATCGATAAGGCTAACCATGTTGTCCGCCCTGACCCACCCGAGCTTGCGCGATTGCCGCCGGCTGTTCCTGCGCAACTACGAAGTGATGATCAACATCGGCGTCCACGACTTCGAGAAGAAGGCGGAACAGCGTGTCATGATCAACGTCGACCTCTACATCCCGCTCGAGCAGTCGACCCCGAAGGCCGACCAGCTGTCGGAAGTGGTGGACTACGACTTCATGCGCGAGACGATTGCAAACCGCGTCGCCAAGGGTCACATCCACCTGCAGGAAACGCTGTGCGACGACGTGGTCAAGGCGATGCTGCTGCATCCGCGCGTGCGCGCGGCGCGCGTGTCGACCATGAAGCCGGACGTCTACCCCGACTGCGAAGGCGTGGGCGTCGAAGTGTTCCAAGTGAAGGAAGAAGCATGAGCGAAGCAGATCTCGACCAGCTGGCGGCCGACACCAGGAAGGCGGAGAAGGTCGCCTACGAGAACAACAAGCTGCACAAGCGCCTGTGCCGCCTGGTGGGCCAGGCGATCGGCGACTTCAACATGATCGAGGACGGCGACAAGGTGATGGTGTGCCTGTCGGGCGGCAAGGACAGCTATGCCCTGCTCGACATCCTGCTGACCCTGCGCGAGCGCGCGCCGATCCACTTCGACATCGTGGCGGTGAACCTGGACCAGAAGCAGCCGAACTTCCCGGCCGAAGTGCTGCCGGCCTACCTCGACAAGCTGGGCGTGCCCTACCACATCGAAAACCAGGACACCTACAGCATCGTCAAGCGCCTGATCCCCGAAGGCAAGACCACCTGCTCGCTGTGCTCGCGCCTGCGGCGCGGCATCCTCTACCGCGTGGCGGACGAGCTGGGCTGCAACAAGATCGCCCTCGGCCACCACCGCGACGACATCCTAGAAACCTTCTTCCTCAACATGTTCTTCGGCGGCAAGCTGAAGGGCATGCCGGCCAAGCTGGTCTCGGACGACGGCAAGCACATGGTGATCCGGCCGCTGGCCTATGTGCGCGAGGCCGATACCGAGCGCTATGCCGAGGTGAAGGGCTTCCCGATCATCCCTTGCGACCTGTGCGGCTCGCAGGAAAACCTGCAGCGCAAGCAGATCAAGGCCATGCTGCGCGACTGGGAGAAGAAGCATCCGGGCCGCGTGGACAACGTGTTCTCGTCGCTCAGCACCGTGGTGCCCTCGCACCTGATGGACCGCGACCTGTTCGGCTTCGCCGGCCTCAAGGTGGACGGCGTGGCCAATCCGAACGGCGACATCGCCTTCGACGAGGAGCCGTGCTCGACGCCGGCGCCCAATACCATCTCGCTGACCCAGCTGTAAGCCTGGCCGGCGGCGGAAAGAAAGCAGAGGCGTGGTACTCTGCTTTTTTTTCGTCCAAGAGGATTGCGATGTGTGTGACTTCCCGCCTGCTGAGACAACTGGCCCTGGCCTTGGCCGTCTTCCTGCCCTGCGCCGCCATGGCTGAGCCGAGCATCGTTTACCTGGTGCGCCATGGCGAAAAGGCCAGCGTGGGCCAGGACCCCGAACTGACGCCGCAGGGGCAGGCGCGGGCGCGCAACATCGCCACCATCCTGGGACGCACCGGGGTCACGGCCATCTTCAGCACGCCGTATGCACGCACCCGGCAGACCGCGCAGCCGCTGGCGGCCCAGCTGGGGCTGCAGGTGCAAAGCTACGATCCGCGGGCGCCGAAGGCGCTGGTGGAGAAGGTGAAGACGATGCAGGGGCCGGTGCTGGTGGTGGGGCACTCGAATACGCTGGGAGAGCTGGTGAAGCTGTTCGGCGGGGCGCCGGGGGCGGAGATCGGGGATGAGGAGTATGACCGGCTGTATCAGCTGATCGATGCGGAGGGGAAGGTGACGACGGTGATGTTGAGGTCGGTGGGGCAGTAAGCGTTAGCTCATGAACGTCATCCCCGCCTTCGCGGGGATGACGTTTGAAAGGTGCGGGTGAAAGGGGGCAGCGCCTCGGTTCACCGGCTTACAGCACTACATTCGTGCGCATCACCGGATACAGGTTATAGCGCTCATCCCACGACGAGTGCCGCTTCGCGAAGAACTCCAGCCTTGCATGCGGGTTCTTGGCAAACGCCGGATCGGTGTCGAGCTTGCGCTGGAATTCCTCCGCCACCTTCGGATCCGCCGCCATCTGCTCGCGCGCCACATCCTCCGCCACGTACTCTTCCATGTATTCCTTGCGCTCGTAGGCGGTGTTGAACATGCCCCAGCCCGCGAGCGAATCCGGCGCCTGCGGCTCCAGCAGCGCCATCACCAGGCGCGCCTTCGGCTGGGCGATCGGCACGAACAGCGAACCGCGCATGACCGTGCGCGCTTCAATCTTCCACTTGCCTTCCACCGTCAAACGCTGGTGCCCTTCGAAGGAGGTCGCGCCAAAAGTGGCCTTGTCGGCGCGGAAAGTTTCGACATTGGCGCCTTCGACCGCCTTGTCCAGCTTGCGGAAGGCGATGCCGTGCAGCTTGAGCTTCTCCGCCACCATCGCCGCGTACGCGGCAGGGACGATGTAGCCGGCGCGCGGCGCCTTCACTTCCAGGTCGGGCACCACCTCCTCGCGCAGCGGCACGCGCCACACCTGCGGCTTGGTCTCGTCGTAGCGGGTCATCAGCATGCCCGACACGTTCGAGGGCGCGCGCGTGTATTCATAGCCCTGGAAGTCGACCATCTGGGTCTTGTCGGTGGTGCGGTAGGTCAGCGCCACCTTGGCGTCGGCCAGCTTCATGGCGCGCGCGTCGGCGGCCAGGGCCGCCTGCTGCCAGGCCTTGCCATGCTTCGCCACCTGCTCCAGGATCGAGATCACGGTGTTGTGGGTGACGCGCACGCGGGTCGGGTAGTCCTTCCACGAGTGGGTCTCGACCAGCAGCGCCATGCGGTTGCGCAGCTGGAAGTAGCCGGTCGAGAAGCGCGGGTCGGACACGCTGTCGACGAAACCCGACATCGGATCGTCGGTCTTGGCGAAGGACATGTAGTAGGACTGCGGCATCGAGCCCTGCCTGGCGATGTCGGCGATCACGCCGCCGCGCAGCGCCAGGCCGGCCTGGCGGAATTCCGGGTCGCCCGAATACACCGGCTCGACCTGGATCGAGACGTCGTGCTGGAACTTGGCGCCGTCGGTCACGTGCAGGTCGACATAGGTCAGCGGATCCCAGGCGTTGACCAGGCCGAGCATGGCCTGCATCTCGGGCGCGTCGGCCTTGACGTAGTCGCGGTTCAGGTTGAAGTTCTGGGCGGTGGTGCGCCAGCCCATCTCCACCGGGCCGCGCTGGTTCGGGCGGTTCCACTTGCCGAAGCGCTCGTGGCCATCGACGTTGAACACCGGGACGAAGATCAGCACCTGCTTCCCGAGCGCGCCCTTGGCCAGCTGGCCGTCCAGCACTTCGCGCAGGGCCAGGAAGCCGGCGTCCTTGCCGTCGATCTCGCCCGCGTGGATGCCGCCCTGGATCAGGGTCACCGGCAGGCCCTGGCGCTTCGCTTCCTGCGGCGTGAAGGCGCCGCTGCCGCTCACGATCAGCGCCTTCATCGGGCGGTCTTCCGGAGTGCGGCCGAAGTCGACGCAGCGGACCTGCTGCGGATAGGCCTTCTGGAAGGCGCCGCACAGGGCGATCACTTCGTCATAGCGGCCGGTGCGCTGGAAGCCCGAGCGCTCGGATACGGTGGAGAGGGACTGGGCGGTCGCGGCGTGGGACAGCGGCGCGGCGGCCAGGACGGCCAGCAGGAACGCAGAACGGATCATCGGGAAGCTCCGGCAAATGAAGGGTCGCAAAGCCGGAGATTATAGACGCGTTCCCCGGCGCCGTGAGGCAGCCGGGGAAGCAAGAGCAGGTCAGCGGCTTGGCGAGAAGACGCGGATCTCCTGGATCGCCGGACGCACCAGCTGCATCGGCACCTGGCGCGCGCTGCTCTGGCCGGACGGCGCCGGGCAGCTGCGGTTGGTGCGGTAGGCCAGCGCCGCGGCCAGCAGGCCCTCGGCCGGATCGCCCACCGGGCGCGACAGGTCGTCGGACACCTGGCAGGTCGGCGCGAAGCCGTCCGCGTAGTCGCCGAAGCCCTTGTTGTTCACGCCCTTGAACTCGATCGAGAAGTAGGTCGTGCCGCAGTTCGGCACCGGCGAGAAGCCATACGGCTTGCCGCAAGTCGCGCCGCCGATCTGGATCACCTCGATGTCGGCGCCGCGCAGGCCGTTGATCACCGACTCGCTGGCCGAGCAGGTGCCATTGGTGCTGAGCACGGTCACGCGTTGCAGGCCCAGGTAAGGCAGGGGCGTGCCGGCGGCGATCGGGTCGGGCGACGAGAAGCCGTAGGCGGTGTTGCGGAACATGATCGGATTGCTGGAGCCGAGCTTCGAGTTGTACTGCAGGCGCTCGAACACCTTGCCGCTGGTCGTCTGGGGACCGGCGATCATGTAGGCCAGCTGGCTGGCGACGTACAGCAGGCCGCCGCCGTTGTAGCGCATGTCCAGCACCAGGTCGGTGACGCCTTCCTGCTTGAAGGTGGTGAAGGCGTCCACCAGCTGCTTCTCCGACACGCCGTTGTGCGTTTCGAACGTCAGGTAGCCGACCTTGCCGCTGGCGGTCTCGATCACCTTGACGTTCTTCACCGGGTCCACGACCACGTCGGCGCCGACCATGGTCACCTCGAACTGCGCGCCGGCGCGCTGGAAGGTGAAGCGGTGCGCCTCGCCGGCCGAGCTCGGGAACAGGCCGTTGTTGATGGTGTCGACCGCCGCCTGGGTGTCGCCGCTGACGAAGTCGACGCCGTCGACGCGCAGCAGCATGTCGCCGCGGCGCAGGCCGGCGGTGGCCGCCGGCGAGCCCGGTTCGATCGCCGCCACCAGCCAGGTGCGCGGCACCTTCGAGCCGGTATTGCGCGAGAAGGTCAGGCCATAGCCCAGTTCGACGCCCTGGTTCTGCATGGCGTCCCATTCCGCGGTCGGATAGGTGAAGTGGTAATTGTCCTTGGGCTTGCCCGACGGGGTCAGCGCGCTCGTCTTGAGCACCTCGAAGTAATCGAGCGGATCGGTGAAGCTCGCCATCGGGTAGGTGGTCGGCACCTCGTCGAACCACAGGTAATACTGGTGGGTCCAGGCGCGCAGGAACTTCAGCTCGTCGAGCAGGGTGCCCTGGCGGTCCGGGAAGGGCTTGCCGCTGGCGTCGACGCCGGTGCGCGGCTTGGCGCACATGTTCCAGTAGTTGTTATACGCGTCGCCCAGCAGGCTCGGGTCGCGGTCTTCCGCCGACAGGCCGATCGACGGCGACGTGCCCGGAGGCGGTTGCTGGGACGAAGGCGGGGCGCTGCCCACGGTCGTGCCCGCCGAACCGCCGCCGCCGCCGCAACCGGCGAGGACGAACAGTGCTGCGAGCGAGGTGGACAACAGGCGCAGGGGGAGCGCCTGGCGGCGCGGTGCAGTAGACGTTCTCATGCGCCCGATTATAGACGTGCATACCGGGCCCAAGTGCAACCAACTGTAACAGTTGAGTCTGTCCAGCAACGAAAAATGCTAGAGAGATATCAAAGCGAGCATGCGCACGGCGGGCCGGCGCCCGCCGTGCGCAAAGGCCCTTGTTACGCTGCCCGCGGCGCCGCCCCGGCCGGCGCGTGGAAGGCCTGCACCAGCGCCGCTTCCTTCTCTTTCGCGGCCTTCAGGTGGCGCTCCTTCACGTGGCCATAGCCGCGGATGTCTTCCGGAATGCTGGCGATCGCCACGGCCTGAGGAAGATTATCCAGCGTCAGCTTCGGCAGCAGGGCCTCGACGGTCGCGCGGTACTGGCCGATCAGGGCGCGCTCCGTGCGGCGCTCGGCGGTGTAGCCGAACACGTCGAACGGGGTGCCGCGCAGGCCCTTGAGCTTGGCCAGCATGCCGAAGGCCCCCATCATCCAGGAACCGTATTCCTTCTTGATCGCGCGGCCTTCCTTGTCGTGCTTGGCCAGCAGCGGCGGCGCCAGGTGGAACCTGAGCTTGATGTCGCCTTCGAACATGTTCGCGATCTTGTCGCGGAAGGCCGGGTCGGTATGCAGGCGGGCGACTTCGTACTCGTCCTTGTAGGCCATCAGCTTGTAGAAGTAGCGCGCCACCGCTTCGGCCAGGCGGGTGCCCTTGCCCAATTTGGCTTCCTCGGCGCGCACCTGGTCCACGAAGGCCTTGTACTTGGCCGCATAGGCCGCGTTCTGGTAGGCGGTGAGCAGCTCGACGCGGCGCTGGATGATCTCGTCCAGGCCCTGGGTGCGCTTGAACTCGATCACCTGGGCCGGGGTCACCAGCTTCTTCACCGAAGCCAGGTCGTGGGCGGCGCTGCGGCCCCAGTGGAAGGCGGCCTTGTTGAACGGCACCGACACGCCATTCAGTTCGATCGCCTTGATCAGCGAGGCTTCCTGCAGCGGCACGTGGCCCTTCTGGAAGGCGTAGCCCAGCATGAACATGTTGGTGGCGATCGAGTCGCCCATCAGGGCGGTGGCGATCTGGCCGGCGTCGACGAAATCGACGTTCTTCTCGCCGCAGGCCTGCAGGATGGCGCCGCGCGAGCCCTCGGCCGGGAACTGCCAGTCCGGGTTCTTGACGAAAGCGGCGGTGGTGGCGCCGGTCGAGTTGACGGCGGCCCAGGTGCGGCCTTCGCCCATGCGGCTCAATGCGTCGCGGCTGGCGGTGACGATCTGGTCGCAGCCGATCACGAGGTCGGCGCTGCCGGTGCCCACGCGGGTCGAGTGCAGGTCGGCCTGGTGCTCGGCCAGGCGCACGTGCGACATCACCGGGCCGCCCTTCTGGGCCAGGCCGGACTGGTCGAGCACGATCGCGCCCTTGCCCTCGACGTGGGCCGCCACGGCCAGGATCTGGCCGACGGTGACCACGCCGGTGCCGCCGACGCCGGCGATCAGGATGCCGAAAGGTTCGGCCACCGACGGAATCACCGGTGCCGGCAAGGCCGGCGCCGCGTTATCGGCCGCAGCAGCCTTCTTTGGCTTCTTCAGGCCGCCGCCTTCGACGGTCACGAAGCTCGGGCAGAAGCCCGACACGCAGGAGAAGTCCTTGTTGCACGAGGACTGGTTGATCTGGCGCTTACGGCCCAGTTCGGTTTCCAGCGGCTCGACCGACAGGCAGTTCGACTGCACCGAGCAGTCGCCGCAGCCTTCGCACACGGCTTCGTTGATGACGGCGCGCTTGGCCGGGTCGGGGAACTCGCCTTTTTTCCTGCGGCGGCGTTTCTCCGAGGCGCAGGTCTGGTCGTAGATCACGGCCGACACGCCCGGCATTTCGCGCAATTCCTTCTGCACGTCCATCAGTTCGGAACGGTGGCGCACGGTGACGCCTTCGGCCCAGGCGTAATCGTCCGGGTATTTCTCAGGCTCGTCGGTGACCACGATGATCGGGCGCACGCCTTCGGCCGCGATCTGGCGCGTGATCATGCCCGGATCGAGCGGACCGTCGACGTTCTGGCCGCCGGTCATGGCGACCGCGTCGTTGTACAGGATCTTGTAGGTGATGTTGACCTTCGCGGCCACGGCCGCGCGGATCGCCAGGATGCCCGAGTGGAAATAGGTGCCGTCGCCCAGGTTCACGAAGACGTGCTTCTCGTCGGTGAACGGGGACTGGCCGATCCAGGTCGTGCCTTCCGCGCCCATGTGGGTGAAGGTGGAGGTTTCGCGGTCCATCCACAGCACCATGTAGTGGCAGCCGATGCCGGCCATGGCGCGCGAGCCTTCCGGCACCTTGGTCGAGCTGTTGTGCGGGCAGCCCGAGCAGAAGTAAGGGATGCGGTCGGTCTGCGGATTGGCCTTGGCCGGGATGTTCTTCAGCACCAGTTCCTTGGCTTCCAGGAAGGCGATGCGCTCGCGCACGCGCTGCTCGACCGGGTGGCCGGAGCAGTAGTGCGAGATGCGCGAGGCGATGGCGCGCGCGATCTGGGCCGGGCTCAGCTCGTAGGTGGCCGGCAGCAGCCAGTCGCCGTGGCCCATGCGGTCCTTGTTGCTCCATTCGCCGGTGTCGTCGAACTTGCCGACCACGCGCGGACGCTCGGCGTCCGGCAGGTTGTACAGGGCTTCCTTGAGCGCGTATTCCATCACCTGGCGCTTCTCTTCCACCACCAGGATCTCGTCCAGGCCGCGCGCGAATTCGTGCACGCCTTCGGATTCGAGCGGCCAGGTCATGCCGACCTTGTACAGGCGCAAGCCGATGTCGCGCGCCGCCTGTTCGTCGATGCCGAGGTCGGCCAGGGCCTGGCGGGTGTCCACATAGCTCTTGCCGGCGGTGATGATGCCGATCTTCGGCGTGGGGCTGTCCCAGATGATGCGGTTGAGCTTGTTGGCGCGCGCATAGGCCAGCGCGGCATACCACTTGAAGTTGTTCATCCGGACTTCCTGGTCCAGGACAGCGTCCGGCCAGCGGATGTTCAGGCCGCCCGGCGGCAGTTCGAAGTCGGTCGGCATGGCGATCTGCACGCGGTCCGGATCGAGGTCGACCACGGCGCCCGACTCGATGATGTCGGTCACGCACTTCATCGACACCCACAGGCCGGTGTAGCGGCTCATGGCCCAGGCGTGCAGGCCGAAATCGATGTATTCCTGGACCGAGGACGGATACAGCACCGGGATGCCGCAGTGGGTCAGGATGTGGTCCGACTGGTGCGCGGTGGAGGAGGACTTGGCCGCATGGTCGTCGCCGGCCAGCACCAGCACGCCGCCATGCTTGGCGGAGCCGGCGTTGTTGCCGTGCTTGAAGACGTCGCCGCAGCGGTCCACGCCCGGGCCCTTGCCGTACCACATG
>CBIHLT010000176.1:0-11226 GCA_966210615.1 uncultured Massilia sp. | reverse complement strand
AGACCGCGCCCTTGCGCTTGCCGCCCTGGTTGACCGCGACGGCGGTGTCGTTGACGACCTTCAGGAACGGGACCACGCCCTGCGAACGGCCGTTGGTGCCCTTGATGCGCGAGCCCAGTGCGCGGACCGGGGTCCAGTCGTTGCCCAGGCCGCCGGCGAACTTCGACAGCAGCGCGTTTTCCTTGATGGCGTCGTAGATGCCTTCCAGGTCGTCGCCGACGGTGGTCAGGTAGCACGACGACAGCTGCGAGCGGCGGGTGCCCGAGTTGAACAGGGTCGGGGTCGAGCTCATGAAGTCGAACGACGACAGCAGGTTGTAGAACTCGATGGCGCGCGCTTCGCGGTCGGCTTCGCGCAGGGCCAGGCCCATCGCGACGCGCATGTAGAAGGCCTGCGGCATTTCGATGCGCACGTCGCGCACGTGCAGGAAGTAGCGGTCGTACAGGGTCTGCAGGCCGATGTAGCCGAACTGCAGGTCACGGTCGGCGACCAGGGCCTTGGCCAGGCGCTCGAGGTCGTACTTGCCCAGCTCTTCGTCCAGCAGCTCGTTCTCGATGCCCTTGGCGATGTACTTCGGGAAGTAGGTGATGTACTCGGCGGCGGCGGCGGCTTGCGCGACTTCCTTGCCGAAGACTTCCTTGCGGATGGTGTGCAGCAGGATGCGGGCGGTCACCTGGCTGTAGGCCGGGTCCTTTTCCATCAGGGCTCTAGCGGCCAGGATGGCGGACTTGTGCAGTTCCTCGACCGGCACGCCGTCGTACAGGTTCTTCATGGTCTCGGCGACGATCGCGTCGGCGTCGACGTGCTTTTCCAGGCCGGCGCAAGCGGCGTTGATCAGGCTCGAGACCGCGTTCAGGTCCAGCGGACGGCGCTCGCCGCCGTCGACCACGTGGATCTGCGGAGCGACGACGGCGGTACCGCCGGCGGCTTCCTTGGCGGCGCGGCGCTCTTCCATGCGCTTGGCGCGGTACAGCACGTATTCGCGCGCGACATCGTGTTCGCCCGAACGCATCAGCGACAGCTCGACCTGGTCCTGCACGTCTTCGATGTGGAAGGTGCCGCCATTCGGCTGGCGGCGCACCAGCGCGGCCACGACGTTGTTGGTCAGCTGTTCCACCAGCTCGCGGATGCGGGCCGAGACGGCGCCCTGCCCGCCGGCGACGGCGAGGAAGGCCTTGGTCATCGCGACCGAGATCTTGTGCGGCTCGAACGCGACCACGGCGCCATTGCGGCGGATGACACGGTAGTCACCGCGCGCGACGATGTCGGCCGGCGTGGCGCCGTTCGCCGCCGTTCCTGGGGTGACGTGCGGGTTGATCGAGATGTCTTGTGCTGTTTGCATTGAGCCTCCAGGATGGCAGCCGTTGCCGCCGATTTGTTATCACTGTGACCGTCGTGCGGTCCGTTGACAAAATTAAAAGCAAAACGAGACCCCGCCAGCCGGTGGCCTAAGCTGGCAAACCAGATATGCAGGGTAACGGTTACATCGATATTCGGGCCGGAAGCTGCGCTTGCCGGCTGCCGGAGGACCTAGTTGCTTGTTGTCTACTACCACTAGATCTAGTGTCCGGCCTTGAGATGAGACTAATTGTAGTACCTCGTTTGCGATACAGGCAAGTAAATAAATTCTCAATTTTTGGGATGAATCGTGGTGCGGAGTCTTGACTTTTGAAGTCATCCGAAAGATGCCGAGTGCGCGGTAAGCGAGCACTAACATCGGTGTTTTGCGCTGCCTATTGAGTAATCAGAACAGGGCATTGTTGCACTGCGGAAGTGCATTTTGCACCAGATTAATTTCAAGATAATGAAGAGCGGGCGAAGCCGGGACACTAGATCTAGGGCTGCATGCCAGCCCACCCGCCGTATGTACGCTCGTATTTCAGTCTTCCGGCGCGCTGATCTCCAGCTTTTGCATCGAGTAGCGCAGCTGCCGCACGCTGATTCCCAGCAGGCTGGCCGCCTGGGTGCGATTGAACTGGGTCTGCTGCAGGGCGCGCTGGATGATGTCGCGCTCCACCTGCTCCAGGTAGGCCGGCAGGTTGCCGGGCAGTTCCGCCGGGCCCAGGGCCACCGGTCCGGGCGCCGGCACCGGGGCCGCCGCCGGTACAGGCGGCGCCGGTTCGGGCGTCACGGGCAAGGCCGGGGCCACGGTCGGCGCCACCGGCTCGCGCAGTGCCGGCTCGCCGGGCCGCGCCGCCTTCAGCGACAAGTCGCCGACTTCGATCACGCCGTCGTTGGCAAAGGCCAGCGCCCGTTCCAGCACGTTCTCCAGCTCGCGCACGTTGCCGGGGAAGGAATACGCGCGCAGCGCATCCAGCACGCCGGGGCCGAGCGAGGCCTTGCCCGGCCCGGCCAGCCTGGCCAGGATGGCGTCGGCCAGCACCGGGAGGTCGGCCAGGCGCTCGCGCAGCGGCGGCAGCGCCAGCTCGATCACGTTCAGGCGGTAGAACAAGTCTTGCCTGAACTTGCCGGTTTCGACGCAGCGCGCCAGGTCCTGGTGGGTGGCGCTGATGATGCGCACGTCGACCGGTTCCTCGGCGGTGGCGCCGATCTTGCGCACGCGCCGCTCCTGGATCGCGCGCAGCAGCTTGACCTGCATCGCCAGCGGCAGGTCAGCCACCTCGTCCAGCATCAGGGTGCCGCCGTCGGCCGCCTGGAAGAAGCCTTCGCGCTCGTCCGCCGCGCCGGTGAAGGCGCCCTTGCGGTAGCCGAAGAACTCGGCCTCCATCAGGGTCTCGGGAATCGCGCCGCAGTTCACCGCCACGAAGGGCTTGGCGGCGCGCGAGCTTTGCGCGTGGATCTCGCGCGCGGCCAGCTCTTTACCGGCGCCCGATTCGCCGGTGATCGACACCGGCGCATTGGAACGCGCCAGGCGCGCGATCTGGGCGCGCAGCGACTGCATGGCCGGCGAATTGCCGATCAGGCGCGAGGCGCCGGCGTTCGCTTCCGGCTCCCCTGCCCCGCCTTCCGACAGCTTCAGGGCCGAGCGCACCATCACGCGCAGCGCATCCAGCGCCACCGGCTTGGCGATGTAGTCGAAGGCGCCGGCCTTGAGCGCCACCACCGCGTTCTCGGCGCTGCCGAAGGCGGTGATGACGGCCACCGGCGTGCCCTTGCCCGAGGCGCTGATCTCGCGCACCAGTTCGATCCCCAGCCCGTCGGGCAGGCGCATGTCGGTCAGCACCAGCGAATAGTCGTGCTCCTCGAACAGGCTGCGCGCCTGGCGCAGGGTGGCGGCGCTGTCGACGTCCAGGCCCATCTTGAGCAGGGTGATCTCGAGCAGTTCGCGCAGGTCGGCTTCGTCGTCGACGACCAGGATGCGTGGTGCGGTCATGGCTCTTCCTTGTTCTTGGTAACTGCGTCAGGCCGGCTGCGCAAAGCTGATGACGAAGCGGCCGCTGGCCTTGCGCGGCCCCATCGCGGCTTGGTCGAAGCGGTATTCATAATCGAGTTTCGCATCGTTGTTCAGGCACAGCTCGCGCGCCAGGTAGAGTCCCAGCCCGGTGCCCTTGCTCGAGGTGGTGTAGAAGGGCTCGAACAGGTGGGCGCGCACTTCGGGCGTGATGCCGGGGCCGTCGTCCTGCACGTGCAGCTCGGGACGCCCGGCCGCGTCGGTGGCCGGGAAGATCCGGATGCTGGCCGGCTTGCGGCTGGCGTAGCGGATCGCGTTGTTCAGCAGGTTGAGCAGCACTTCGTGCAGGTGCAGCGGGTCGAAACGCACGGTGGCGTCGCCGGCATTGCCCAGCCAGACTATATCACCGTCGAGCGCGTGGATTTCGCAGAATTCGGCCTTCAGCTCGTCCAGGAAAGCCTTGAGCGCCACCGGCTCGCTGTGCGGCTGGGCCTTGCGCGACAGCTGCAGGATATCCTCGACCATGCGGTTCACGCGCGCCACGTTGTCGCTCACGATTTTCAGCAGGCGCACTTCGGCCGGGCCGTGCAGGTCTTCGGCCAGCAGCGCGGTGGCGTGGCCGATCGCCGACAGCGGGTTGCGCACCTCGTGGGCGATGCTGGCGGTCAGGCGCCCCATCGAAGCCAGCTTGAGCTGCTGCGCCTCGTTCTCGATGGCGCTCACGTCCTGCATGAAGATGACGCTGCGCCCACCCGCCTGGCTGCCGGTATCGACGCGCGCGAAGCGCAGCTTCAGGTGCACCGGCTGGTCGCGCCGGCCGCGCACCGCAGCGCCGCTTCCCTCGCCTTGCTCGTGCCAGGGCTTGATGGTGACGAAGCCCGCCTCCTCGCTCGGCGCCGCGCGCCAGCCGGCATAGGCCTGGGCCACGGGTTCCAGCGCGGGGGCGTCTCCCAGCAGGAAGTCCTCCGCCTCGTCTTCCAGCCCCAGCATGCGGCGCGCCGCCGGGTTGCCGGTGTAGACGCGGCCCTCGTCGCCGACCACCAGGATGCCGTCGCCGACGTCGGCGATCACGATCTGGTTGATCGCCTGCTGGATGCGCAGGTCGGCGCCGCGCTGGGCCGCCAGCTCTTCCTGCCCCAGCAGGCGCGCGGCCAGCCGGTTCACCATCAGCACGGCCGCGAAGAAGGCGGCGCCGTACATCCCGGCCTGCATCAGCGGCGGCTCGCGGTCGTTCATGAAGATCTGCCACACGCTCTCCAGCAGCAGGAAGATGGCCGCGAGCGAGGCCGAGAACAGGGCCAGCACCAGCGGCGCCAGGATGGCGGCGCCGGCCAGCGGGAACAGATACAGGATGCCCAGGCCGCTGCGCATGCCGCCGGCGGCCAGGTAGAGCAGCGAGATCGCCGCCAGGTCGGTGGCGATCTGCACGCCCAGCTGGACGATGAAGCGGCGCCGCCAGCGCGCCGCCACAAGAGCGAACACGACGGCGGCCGCCGCGTAGACGAAGCAGGTTTCGGCGTTGACGGGATCGGCCTTGATGCGGCCGCTCTCGACATCGAAGCCGAGGTAGAGCAGCAGCACCAGCGCGATGACGATGCGCGTGACCGTGAAGGTCTGGAGCGAGCGCCACAAGGTGACGCGCGCCTCCGCCGACAGCGCATGCGCCTGCACCTTCGAGGCGACCATCGGGGGCTTACCGGGGCGGCAGGCGCACGTGGCCTGGCGAGCAGTAATCGAGGCCGTCGGCGCGCACCGCTTCCGAGGACGGGAAGTACACGCCGCAGTGGGCGCACTGGGCCATGGCTTCGATCTCGGCGGGTTGGGGCTGGGCCGGGCGCTGCTGTTGTTGCGCCTCCATCTGGCTGCGGCGGACGGCGGCGCGCAGCTTGCTGCGCACGGCCATGACCACCAGCGCAATCAGGGCGATCCAGAACAGGATGCGGCTCATGCTACCCCCCGGTGCAACACGACTTCCAGGACGAAGCGGCTGCCGACATAGGCCAGCGCCAGGGTGGCGAAGCCCGCCAGGGTAAAGCGCAGCGCCGTCTTGCCGCGCCAGCCCTGCCATTTGCGCCCCGCCAGCAGCGCGGCGAACAAGGCCCACGACAGCAGCGCGAAGATGCTCTTGTGGTCGAGCAGCATCGGACGGCCGAATACCTGTTCCGAGAACACGATGCCCGACAGGACCGTGAGGCTGAGCAGCACGAAACCGATCCAGATCACGCGGAACAGCAGCTTTTCCATGGTCAGCAGGGCCGGCAGCTGGTCGAGCGCCGAACCGAGCCAGCCGGCGTTGGCGCCGCCCGGGCGGGTATGCAGCCGGGCTTCCTGCAGCGCCATCAGGACGGCGTGGAAGGCGGCGATGGTGAGGGTGCTGTAGGCCAGCACGGCCACGGCGATGTGCCAGCCGAAGGCGGCCGGCCTGCCGGCCAGCGGCATCAGGCTGCCCGGGAACAGCACCGGCAGCAGCGTCGCGCCGAAGGCGAACGGCATCACCAGGCGGCGCAGGCCGTCGAGGGCGAAGTTGCGGTTCTCCAGCCAGTAGGCGGCCACCGAAATCCACAGCGCGGACGACAGCATGACGGCGAAACCGACGCGCAGGTTGCCCGGCAGGACCACGTCGAGGCCGAGCGCCGCGCCGTGGATCAGCCAGGCCAGCGCGGTGACGGCGGAAATGGCAGCGCCCTGGCGCGACGGCAGCAGGGCGCAGACCGCGTACAGCAGGGCCGCGGCGAAAAAGAGGGTGTTCTGCATAATGGAAGTCTACACCATCGGCCAGTGGCGGTGGCGTGCCGCCCACCCCCGGCGCCGGCCGGCTTCAGTCGGCGGCGGCCATCTTCAGCTCGTCGGTATGGTGCCGCTGCTGCTCTTCCATGACCAGCATCCCCAGCTCGCGCTTGAGCGCATTGAACTCGGGCGCGGCCGGGTCGCGCCCCCGGGGCAGCCCGACCAGCAGGTCGCGCTTCACGGTTCCCGGCCGGTAGGTCATCACGACGATCCGGTCGGCCAGGTAGATCGCCTCCTCGATGCTGTGGGTCACGAACAGGATGGTCTTGCCGAGCTCCGCCCAGATGCGCAGCAGCTCGTCCTGCAGGTTGCGCCGGGTGAGCGCGTCCAGCGCCCCGAAGGGCTCGTCCATCAGCATGACCGGCGAATCCAGCGCCAGCACGCGCGCGATCGCCACCCGCTGGCGCATGCCGCCCGACAGGTCCTTGGGATAGCGCTGGCGGAAGTCGAACAGCGACAGCATCTTCAACAGGCGCTCGACCGTCTCCTCGACCCGGGCCTTGGGCTCACCCCGGATTTCCAGCCCGAAGCCGATGTTCTGGGCCACCGTCATCCAGGGGAAGAGCGCGTATTCCTGGAACACCATGCCGCGCTCCGGCCCCGGCCCGGCCACCGGCGCCCCGTCCACCGAGATCGCGCCGCTGCTGGGCGGGGCGAAGCCGGCGACGGCGTTCAGGAGGGTCGACTTGCCGCAGCCGGAAGGCCCCAGCAGGCAGGTGAACTGCCCGCGCGGGAAGTCGAGATGGATGTCCTTCAGCGCCACGACCTCGCGGCCGTCGCTGGCGAAGACCTTGTTCACGCAATCGATGCGGATATGCGGTGCGTTCATGTCAGTGCTCCAGGCCGCGGTGCCAGCGCAGCAGATGCTTGTTCAAGCGGTCCATGCCGACGTCGATCGCCAGGCCGAGCAGGCCGATGCTGATCATGCCGGCGATGATCTTGTCGGACCAGAAGTACTCGCGCGCCTCCAGGATGCGGAAGCCCAGCCCGCTGTTCACCGCGATCATCTCGGCGACGATGACGACGATGAAGGCGGTGCCGATGCCGATGCGCACGCCCGACAGGATGTAGGGCACCGCCGCCGGCAGGATCACGCGCACGAACATCGTGAGGCCGCCCGCGCCCAGGTTGCGCGCGGCGCGCAGGTAGATGCCGTCCACCTGGCGCACCCCGGCGATGGTGTTCATCAGCACCGGGAAGAAGGCGCCGACCGCGATCAGGAACACGGCCGGCGGGTTGCCCAGCCCGAACCACAGGATGGCCAGCGGGATGTAGGCGATCGGCGGGATCGGCCGCAGCAGCTGCACGAGGGGATTCATCCAGGCGTAGACGGCGCTGCTCGCGCCCATCGCCAGCCCGAGCGGCAGCGCCAGGCCGGCGCCGATGGCGAAGCCCACCACCACCCGGTACAGGCTGTTGGCGGTGTCGACCACCAGTTCGCCCGACAGCGCCCAGGCCAGCCAGCCGGCCTGGCCGCCCTGTCCACCATAGGCCTCGGGCGGCAGCAGGTAGGCGACCCACTTGCGCGCCACCTCCAGCGGCGCCGGCAGCACCTGCGGGTTGACCAGCCCCGCCTGGGCCACCGCATGCCAGAGCGCGACGGCCAGCACCGGCGCCACCAGGCCGACACCGATCTCGTTCCAGTTGCGCGGCCTTGCGCGTGCGTGGCGGCGGCGTTCAATCGACATGCAAGCTCCTCTTGGCCGCGGCCAGCAAGTCCAGCTTCACCCAGTCCGCCGCCACCGGCGGCCTGGCCATGCGTCCTACCCCGGTCTTGACCATGATGTCGGTCGTCACCTGGATGTGCGAGGGCGTGATGTCGAGGGAGTACGGCGAATTGGCGATCGCATCCCGGAAGTCCTGCGGCGAGATCTGGTTCTTGAAGAGCGTCTCGCGCACGTACTTCTCGGCCAGGGCCGGGTTGTCGATGAAGGTGTTCGTGGCCTGGACGAAGCAGCGCATGAACTTCTCGGCCAGCGGACGGCGCTCGCGGTAGAACTTCTCGGTCATGACCAGGGTGCGCACCGGCTCGCCGATCAGGGTGCCGTAGGGCTTGAGCACCTCCACCCCGAAGCCCTTGTTGATCGCCTGCGAGGACTGCGGTTCGGACTGCATCATGGCGTCGATCTGCTTGCCGAGCAGGGCCTGGTTCAGGTCCGGGTAGGACAGGTAGACCAGCTGCACATCCTTGCCCGGCGCGGCGTCGGCCTTCAGGCCGTAGCGCGCCAGTTCCGCCGTCAGCAGCACTTCCTGGATGGCGCCGCGCGTCACGCCGACCCGCTTGCCCTTGAGCTGGAGCACGCTCTTGATGTTCAGCCCGGGCCGCGCCACCAGGCGCGCCCCGCCCTTGGCGAAACCGGCCACCACCAGCACGGGCGCGCCGCCGGCCCGGCCCTGGATAGCGGCTTCCGAGGCGGTGCTGCCGACATCGAGCTCGCCGGCGATGATGGCCTGCATCACGTCCAGGCCCTTGGCGAAGATCCGCTCCTCGACCTTGATGCCGCAGCCCGGGGCGATTTCCTTGATATACGCGATGGCGCCGAAATGCGCCAGCTTGAGGTTCCCGAGTCGCACCACGTCCTGGGCCTGGACGTGACTGGCCGCCACCAGGGAAAGTGCCACGAGGGCCTTGCGAAACACATTCGTCATGCCTGTCCTCCGTTCAACTTCAAATGCTCAGTGGAAACATGAGGGTGCATGAGAGGCGGCTTGAGAAACTTGCGCTCAGACAACAAATTTGAGGTTTGCCGAAAAAATGTGCTACCGCAGCCCAGGATGCGAACGGCGGAGCCATGCGCAAGGTAAAATGGAGGTTTGAGTCAACTCGCCTTATATATTAGGTAACCATGCTAGATAATCTGACCCAACGCCTTGCCAAGGTCGTCAAGACGATGCGCGGCGAGGCTCGCCTGACCGAGTCGAACACCTCCGAGATGCTGCGCGAAGTGCGCATGGCCCTGCTCGAGGCGGACGTGGCGCTGCCGGCAGTGCGCGAATTCATCGCCAAAGTGAAGGAAAAAGCGCTGGGCGAAGAAGTCATCGGTTCGCTCAGCCCCGGCCAGGCGCTGGTCGGCGTGGTGCAGCGCGAGCTGGCCGCCCTGATGGGCGCCGACCTCGGCCCGGACGCCACCCAGCTGTCCTTCGCCCAGCAGCCGCCGGCGATCATCCTGATGGCCGGCCTGCAGGGTGTCGGCAAGACCACCACCGTCGGCAAGCTGGCCAAGTACCTGAAAGAGCAGAAAAAGAAGAAGGTGCTGACCGTATCGGCCGACGTCTACCGTCCGGCCGCGATCGCCCAGCTCGAATCGGTGACCAAGCAGGTCGGCGCCGACTTCTTCCCGACCACCGCCAGCGACAAGCCGGTGGACATCGCCCGCAATGCACTGGACTGGGCCAGGAAGCACTACCACGACGTCCTGATCATCGACACCGCCGGCCGCCTGGGCATCGACGAAGCGATGATGCAGGAGATCGCTGCGGTGCACACCGCCGTCAAGCCGGTCGAGACCCTGTTCGTGGTCGACGCCATGCTGGGCCAGGATGCGATCAACACCGCCAAGGCCTTCAACGACGCCCTGCCGCTGACCGGCATCGTGCTGACCAAGCTCGATGGCGACTCGCGCGGCGGCGCGGCGCTGTCGGTGCGCCACGTGACCGGCAAGCCGATCAAGTTCGCCGGCGTGTCCGAAAAGCTGGACGGCCTGGAAGCCTTCGATCCGGCGCGCATGGCCAACCGCGTGCTGGGCATGGGCGACATCCTGGCGCTGGTGGAAGAAGCGCGCAAGGGCGTGGACGCCGAAGCCGCGGCCGAACTGGCCAACAAGATCAAGGTCGGCGGCCGCTTCGACATGAACGACTTCAAGTCGCAGCTGAGCCAGATGAAGAAAATGGGCGGCATGTCCGGCCTGCTCGACAAGCTGCCGGCCCAGTTCCAGCAAGCCGCGGCGGGCGCCAACATGGACCAGGCCGAGAAGCAGGTGCGCCGCATGGTCGGCATCATCGACTCGATGACCCCGGCCGAGCGCGCCAAGCCGGAGCTGATCAAGGCCAACCGAAAGCGCCGCATCGCGGCGGGCGCGGGCGTGCAGGTGCAGGAAGTGAACCGCATGCTGACCCAGTACGATCAGATGCAGACCATGATGAAGAAGCTCAAAGGTGGCGGCCTGATGAAGATGATGCGCGGGATGAAGGGCATGATGCCGGGCATGCGCTGACCCTGGCCCGCATCAAAGTAACCGTGTACGGCGCTGGCTGTACACGGTTTTTTTACGTCTTTTGTCGGCGCTTTTTGCCTTAAATGCGTTCGTAGGTGCGATGGCGCGCATTTCGGAGCGTTTCAGAGTGAAAAAATGTCGAAAAAGACTTGCATGAACAGCAAAACGCCACCAATATAAGCCGTGCGTTAAATTGCGCAACTTTCCAATGTGTCCGTTTTAGGAGGCTCGAAGATGGCAACAGCCAAAAAATCCACTGCAGCGCCAGCCAAGAAAGCCGCTGCCAAGCCGGCTGCAGCGGCCAAGCCCGCAGCAAAGAAGGCAGCAGCTCCAGCAAAAGCAGCAACCGCCGCCAAGCCGGCCGCGGCACGTAAGCCGAACGCCGCTTTCATGAAAGAGATGACTCCGTCGTCCACCCTGGCCGCTGTCGTGGGCGACAAGCCGCTGCCACGCACCGAAGTGACCAAGAAAGTCTGGGACTACATCAAGTCCAAGGACCTGCAGGACGCATCGAACCGCCGCATGATCAACGCCGACGACAAGCTGAAGGCTGTCTTTGGCGGCAAGGCGCAGGTCTCGATGTTCGAGATGACCAAGCTGATCTCGGATCACCTGAAGTAATCGCTGGCTGGCTGTCCAGCACTGGTCCGAGCAAAAAGGCCCCGGTTGATGCCGGGGCCTTTTGTTTTTGGGGTGCTGTTTGATTAGTGGCTGTTCATCGAAACTTGGGTTCCCGCCTTCGCGGGAATGACGGGTTGGAGCTTGCCACATACGTTTGCTCCGTCATCCCCGCGAAGGCGGGGACCCAAGTTTGCACGCTCCGCCGCGATCAAAACCCGAAGGCTGCCTTCATCAAGTGACACACCTTCGTAT
>CBIHLT010000175.1:0-11243 GCA_966210615.1 uncultured Massilia sp. | reverse complement strand
CCAGGCCGCCGCACCAGCACAGGGCCGAGACCACGCCGGCCTTGCGCGGGCCCGCGTGCTCGAGCCAGCCGCCGAACAGCGCCGTGGCCAGGCCGAGGAAGACGAAGAACAGCGTGAACATCCAGCCCAGCATCGAGATCTTCCAGTCGCAGGTGGTGGCGAAGATCTCGGCCATGAAGCTCATGTCGGCCGGGCAGGCCAGCGATTCGTTGATGCCGATGGCTTTCGAGAGCGGCAGCCAGAAGACCGAGAAACCGTACGCCATGCCGATGCACAGGTGGATGGCCAGCGCCGCCGGCGGCACCAGCCAGCGGTTGAAACCGGGCCCTGCGATCGTGTGTTCCTTATCCAGAAAACGTAGTCCTGCCATGTTGTCTCCAGTTTTTATAAGTATCGGAATATGCTTTAAAAAGCATATTTTGCGTCTATTTTTATTATTTCGCGGAGCGTACCATGATGTTTTCTGGGTAGAAATAGGCTATTTTCAGCATATGCTCAAGGTTCATATACGCCCGCATTGGGAGATCTCCCTGAAGGGAGAGGCGCCGCTGGACACCGCCGACCTGCTCGGTCTGCTGCTGTCCATCCAGGACACCGGCTCGATTGCCCAGGCGGCCAAATCGGTGAAGCTGTCCTATCGCTACGCGTGGGGATTGCTGCGTACCGCCGAGAGCCTGTTCGGCCAGCAGCTGCTGCAGACCGGGCGCGGGCGCGGCACCCAGCTCACGCCGCTGGCGCAAAAGCTGGTGTGGGCGGACCGCCGCATCGCCGCGCGCCTCTCGCCCACCCTGCAGAGCCTGGCCTCGGAACTGGAAGTGGAGCTGGCGCGCATCGTCACGGCCGACAAGACGCAGCCGCTGCGCCTGGACGCCAGCCATGGTTTCGCGGTGGCGGCGCTGATGGGCTGCATCGACCGCGACACCCTGCCGGTCGATTCGCGCTACCGCACCAGCACCGACGCGGTGGTGGCATTGGCGCGGCGCGAATGCGACCTGGCGGGCTTCCATATTCCGCTGGGGCGTTTCCAGGCGCAGACGGCCGCCTGGTACCTGCGCTGGCTGGACCCGGAGCAGCATTGCCTGGTGCGCGTCGCCGGGCGCGAACAAGGCTTGATCACGGCGCGCGGCAATCCGCTCGGCCTGCACGGCCTGGCCGACCTTGCCCGGCCCGGGGTGCGCTTCGTCAACCGCCAGGCGGGTTCCGGCACCCGCATGCTGCTCGAGATGATGCTGGAGGCCGACGGCCCGCCGTTCGACGCCATCCAGGGTTTCCACAGCGCCGAGTTCACCCACTCGGCGGTGGCGGCGTATATCGCCAGCGGCATGGCCGACGCCGGCTTCGGCATGCGCGCGGCAAGCGCCCAGTTCAAGCTGGAATTCATTCCGCTGGTGAGCGAGGTGTATTACTTCGCGCTGCGCCGCGATGCGCTGGAGGAGCCGGCCATGAGGCAGTTGCTGGAGCTGATGCGGACGCCGGAGTACCACCGCCTGGTGGCGGCGCTGCCTGGTTACGATGCCAAGGGGACGGGAGAGCTCGAGTCTATCCAGGAGGCGTTCGGCCAGTCCTGAGAGCCCGTTTCGTTCAGCCAGCCTTCAACGCGGAGTTGGCGAGCCGGCCTGCCGTCTAGCGCCGCCGCTTCTTCCAGTTGTAGTCGGGCCCCGTCACATCCACCCCCGGATGCCCGACCACATCCGGATGCTCGGAACACATGGTGATGAAGCGCACCCCCTCCCCCGCGCGCTGGCGCTTGCGCAGCTCTTCCATGAACTGCATGGCCGCCACCATCTCGGTGGTATCGAAAGGCTGGCACTGAGGCTCGCCGCCGTCTTCCTCGACGATGGTCCAGTACACCATGTACATCGTATTCTCCCGCTGTCGGTTGTGGATATTGTGGCGCGATCGGCACCCCGGCGGCGCACGCGTTCCCCAATAGTCTGCTCATGCGTTTTAACCGAAATTAAGCTCAATAAGCCAATATATGGCCGTAAAACGTAGGACTTGTCCGAAAAGCCGGTTTTATGTGCGCCATTTCACATAAGGGTCAAAACCGGGACAGTAGGCTTGAGGCTGTTCTCATAAAGCAGACGATCCTCATGAATCCACATATTGTTTCACAGCCGGACCAAGCCCCTGAGCTGGAACTCTGGGGCGGACTTGAATGCACGGTCAACCGTGTACGCGACAACTACTTCAGCCAGATGGACCGCAACGGCCACGCAGAGCGCCTGCAGGACATCGAACGTTTCGCCTCCCTCGGCATCCGGGCGATCCGCTATCCGGTGCTGTGGGAGCGTACCGCGCCTGACGGCATCGAGTCGGCCGACTGGTCGTGGCCCGACGAGCGCCTGCCGGCCCTGCAGCAGCTGGGCGTCACGCCCATCGTCGGCCTGGTCCACCACGGCAGCGGCCCGCGCCATACCAGCCTGGTCGATCCCACCTTCGCCGGCAAGCTCGCCGAGTATGCCGGCGCCGTCGCCCGGCGCTATCCCTGGGTCGAGTACTACACCCCGGTCAACGAACCCTGCACCACCGCCCGCTTCTCGGGCCTGGCGGGCGTATGGTACCCGCACGGCAGCGACGAAGCCACCTTCGTGCGCGCCCTGCTCAACCAGACCCGCGCCACGGTGCTGGCGATGCGCGCGATCCGCGCCGTCAACCCGGACGCCAGGCTGGTCCAGACCGACGACCTGTCCAAGACCTACGGCACCCCGGAGATGGAAGAAATCACCAGCTACTTCAACGAGCGCCGCTGGCTCGGCTGGGACCTGCTGTGCGGGAAAGTCGACCAGCACCACAAGCTGTGGAGCTACCTGCTCGAATCGCACGCCACCGAAGAGGAGCTGCTCTGGTTCCGCGACAATCCCTGCCCGCCCGACATCATCGGCGTGAACTACTACATCACCAGCGAACGCTGGCTGGACCACCGTCCGGAACGCTATCCGGAATCGCACCGCCATGTGTACCGCGGCGTTCCCCATGCCGACATCGAGACGCCGCGCGCGCTGGCCACGCCGACGCCGGGCATCGCGCCGCTGCTGATGGAGACCTGGGAGCGCTACGGCCTGCCGATCGCCATCACCGAGGCCCACATCGACGCCAACCGCGAAGACCAGCTGCGCTGGCTGCTGGAGATCTGGAACTCGGCCCGCAAGGCGCGCAACCAGGGCGCCGACGTGCGCGCCGTCACCGTCTGGGCGCTGCTCGGCTCCTTCGACTGGAACTGCCTGGTGACCGAATGCCGCGGCTACTATGAGCCGGGACCCTTCGACGTGCGCGGCGGCACACCCCGTCCGACCGCGGTGGCGACCCTGATGCGCGAGCTGTCCAGCGGCCGTCCACTGAGCAATCCGGTGCTGCAGGGCGAAGGCTGGTGGCGCCGCCCGGGACGTTTCCTGTGCAAGCCGGTGGCGACCAGCACCGCGGTGGCCGACCTGGCCGTGCGCAGCCAGTTCAAGTCGGCGCTCGTGCAGCCGATCCTGATCACCGGCGCTACCGGCACCCTGGGCTCGGCCTTCGCGCGCATCTGCGAGAAGCGCAACCTGGCCTACCACGTGCTGACGCGCCAGGAGATGGACATCACCGACCCGGCCTCGGTGGAAAGCGCGATCCAGCGCTTCAAGCCCTGGGCCATCATCAACGCGGGCGGCTATGTGCGCGTCGACGAGGCCGAGCAGGACAGCGAGCGCTGCATGCGCGAGAACACCCTGGGCCCGACCATCCTGTCGCTGGCCTGCATCCGCCACAGCTTGCGCTTCATGACCTTCTCGACCGACCTGGTGTTCGACGGCACCAAGGGCCGGCCCTACGTGGAGTCGGACCCGGTCAATCCGCTGGGCGTCTACGGCCGCAGCAAGGTCGAGGCCGAGCAGCGCGTGCTGGACGCCGACCCGCAAGCCCTGGTGATACGCACCAGTTCCTTCTTCGGCCCCTGGGACCAGCACAACTTCGTGACCCAGGCGCTGAATGCGCTCGACAACGGCCTGCCCTTCCAGGCGGCGGGCGACATGACGGTGTCGCCGACCTATGTGCCCGACCTGGTGAACGTGTCGCTCGACCTCCTGATCGACCGCGAGCGCGGCGTCTGGCATCTGACGAATGCCGAGGCGGTGAGCTGGGCCGAACTGGCAAGGCGCGCCTGCGCGGCGGCCGGGGTGGATCCGCGCCGGCTGGAGGAAGTGTCCGCGGAATCCTGCGGATACGCCGCAAGGCGGCCGGAGTTCAGTGCGCTGAGCAGCGAGCGCGGGCTGCTGCTGCCCTCGCTGGACGATGCGCTCAGGCGCTATAGGGAGGCGGTGGAACAGCGGGCCAACGGCGTCGACGCCGAACGTCCGGGGGAGGCGGCGCATTACGCCAGCTGATAACGATTGCTTTCTGCCAAGTTGCCGCGCTTTTCCTTTGGGGGAGCGCGGTTTTTTTATGTGTTGGTGGTGTACTTGCGACCAAGTTCTACGTCTCTTCCACCGCCGCAAACTGCAGCCGATACAGGTTCGCATACATCCCGTTCGCCCCCAGCAGCTCCTCGTGCGTCCCCTGCTCGACGATCCGCCCGTGCTCCATCACGACGATGCGGTCCGCCCTTTCGATGGTCGACAAGCGGTGCGCGATCACGATCGTGGTGCGGCCCGCCATCAGGGTGTCGAGCGCCGCCTGCACCGCGCGTTCGGATTCGTTGTCCAGCGCCGAGGTGGCCTCGTCCAGGATCAGGATCGGCGCGTCCTTGTAGATCGCGCGCGCGATCGCCACGCGCTGGCGCTGGCCGCCCGACAGGCGCGAGCCGTTCTCGCCGATGCGCGTCTGCACGCCTTCCGGCAGCTTGGCCACCACGTCCGTCAGGTGCGCGGCCTTGACCGCCGCCGCCAGGCGCTCGTCGTCGATCTGCTCGGCGCCGTAGGCGATGTTGGCCGCCAGCGTGTCGTCGAACAGCACCACGTTCTGGCTCACCATCGCCAGCTGGGCGCGCAGGCTGTCCAGGCGGATGTCGGGGTAAGGCACGCCGTCCAGCAGCAGCCTGCCGCCTTCCGGATCGTAGAAGCGCGTCACCAGGTTCACGAACGTGGACTTGCCGCCGCCCGACATGCCCACCAGCGCCACCGTCTGGCCGGGCTGGATATCGAGCGAGACATCGTTGAGCGCCAGGCTGGGCGCGCCCGGGTAGCGGAAGGCCACGCGCTCGAACACCAGGCGGCCCTTGGCGCGTTTCATTTCATGGCTGCCGGTATCGAGCTCGGTCGGCGCATCGATGATCTCGAACACGGTCTCGGCGGCCGCCAGCCCGCGCTGCATCGGGCCGTTGACCTCGGCCAGCGACTTCAGGGGGGTGAGCAGCATCAGCATCATGGTCACGAAGTTGGTGAACTCGCCCACCGTCATCTCGGCGCGGATCGCCAGCACGATCACCAGCGACAAGGCCATCGCCGTGGCGATCTGGGTCACCGGCGTGGTGGCCGCGAAGGCCACCGTCATGCGCTGGGCGAAGCCGCGCAGGGCCTCGCTGCGCGCGCGGAAGCGCGCGCGCTCGTAGCGCTCGCCCGAGAACACGCGGATCACCTGGTGGCCGCGCGCGGCCTCTTCCACCACGCCGGTCATCTCGGCGGTGACGCGCTGGCTTTCACGGTTCAGGCGGCGCAGGCGGCCGGTGGTGGTGCGCACGATCACGGCGGTCAGCGGCACCACGACGATCGCCACCAGGGTCAGCTTCCAGTTCAGGTAGAGCAGCGCGCCCAGCAGGCCGATCACCACCAGCACGTCGCGCACGCAGGCCACGAACACCGACTGGATCATGTCCACCACCTGGCGCACGTCGTTGACCACGGTGTTGATGATCTTGCCGGTGGTCTCCTGCTGGAAGCGCGCCACCGGCAGGCGCAGCACGCGCTCGAAGGCCATCGCGCGCAGGTCGTTCAGCACGCGCGACAGCACCCAGTTGTTCAGGTAGGCGGTGGAGAAGGTGCCGATCCCGCGCAGGATGAAGATCGAGACCAGCACGCCCGGGATCCACCACAGGCTGAACGGGACCTTTTCCTTGAAGCCCAGGTCGAGCAGCAGTTCCAGCGCCTTGCCCAGCAGCGGCTGGGTGGCCGCGGTGAGCGCCATCGCCAGCAGCGACATCCAGGCGCGCGACTGATAAGGCTTGAGGACCGCCAGCAGGCGTTTCACGATAAGGCTAGTTTTCACGTTTTTCCTTCGCAATCAGGCAGAAGCCCATGAGCAGGAAGATCATCAGCGCATAGAACATGCAGCCCTTGAGCGACCAGAAAATCACTTCGGTCAAGCCGAAACTGAAATAAGACAGCACGACCAGCATGCCGGCGAGCGCCGGCGCGAACTGCGGCATGCCCTTGTGGATGCCGCCTCCCAGCTCGCGCGCGAAGAACATGAAGGGCGCCAGAAGGATGCCGGCCCAGGCCAGCAAGCCCCATATTCCGCCCGTCGCGAGCGCCTGCAGGGCGTCATTATGCAGGTGTTCCACCAACAGGATCGCCGGATCGAGATCGCCCGCCTCCACATGGCGGCGCAGTTCCATGCGCATCGCCACGGGATCCAGGCCCGTGAACGGGCGCTCGGCGATCAGCATGGTGGCGCCCTTCCACAGTTCGAGGCGGATGCCGAGGCTGCTGAATGCGCTGCCGCCGTCCATCCAGGTGCGCACTTCGGCGACGCCCAGTTCGGCGCGCTCCTGCATGCCGGTGGAGGGAACGAAGAAGGCCGCGCCGATCAGGGCGAAACTGCCTGCCAGCAGCAGGCGTACGCGCTTGCTGTGCAGCAGCTGGGCGTAGCTCAGGAACAGCAGGCCGGCCAGGGGCAGCGCGACCAGGCCCCCACGGGAGCCGGTGGCGAGCGAGGCCGCCAGTCCTGCCGCCACGCCCAGCGCGGCCGGCAGGGCCTTGCGGGTGCTGTGGCGGTAATCGACCGCCGCCGCCAGCGCCACCAGCGCCAGGCACATGGCCAGGTCGCCGAAGGTGATCGGATTCAGCCAGCCGCCCGGACGGTCCATGTGCAGCCCGATGCGCTGCCACAGCACGAGGGGCAGCGCGGCCACGGCGCCGCCGAGCACACCCCACCACAGCACCGCGCGCGGCGGACGCGCCAGCAGCACCAGCATGGCCGCGCTCAGGCCCATCAGCATGCGCGACGGATTGTCGAGGCGCGACATGTCGGCCTCGGGGCGCAGCAGCACGAAGACGGCGGCCAGCGCCAGCTGGAAGGCGAAGGCGGCGACCACCCAGCGCACCGCCTTCCAGTGCGGCGCCAGCGCCGTCCAGGCCTGGCGCGGCACGAACAGCAGCGTGAGCACGAACAGGACGCTGGAAAATCCGATCCCGGAGGGGGTGATGAGGCTAAGAAAAGGGAATAAAAAGACCTGGAGGCCGATCCACAGCTGCATCGGCGCCCACGTTTGCATCGGCTTATTGTTCATTCAGGTTCATGTGGGATATTCTTGCCACCTTGAGCGATTCATTCAGGAAGCCATGCAGCAAGCAGCGACAATCTCGGTCGTGATCACGACGTACAACCGGCCGGACGCCCTCACGGCGGTGGTGGAAGCCTGTTTTTTACAGGACGACAAGAATTTTGAAATCATTATCGCCGATGACGGCTCCGGTGCCAACACAAGGGACTGCATCGACCGGCTGCGCGCGCGCTCGCCGGTACTGCTCAAGCACGTGTGGCAGCCGGACGACGGTTTCCGCGCCGCGATGGCGCGCAACCGCGGCACCCTGGCGGCAACCGGCGACTATATCATCTTCCTCGACGGCGACTGCATTCCGCAGCGCGACTTCATCGCGCGCCACCGCGCCCTGGCGCAGCCGGGCTTCCTGGTGTCCGGCAGCCGCATCCTGCTCAGCCAGCGCTTCACCGAACAGGTGCTGGCCGAGCACATCGACGTGCCGGCGCTCGGCCTGTTCGACAAGCTGCGCTACCGCCTGCGCGGCGACATGAACAAGGTGCTGCAGCTGATGCTGCGCTGGCCCGACCTGGGCCGCGTGCGCCGAAAGTTCAGCTGGCGCCGCATCAAGAGCTGCAACCTGGCCGTGTGGCGCGCCGACCTCGAGAAGGTGAACGGCTTCGACGAGAGCTTCGTCGGCTGGGGCCACGAGGATTCCGACCTGGTGGTGCGCCTGTTCCATGCCGGCGTGCTGCGCAAGGACGGCGCCCTGGCCACCGAGGTGCTGCACCTGTGGCACCGCGAGGCCAGGCGCGACGAGGAATCCAGCAACCGCAAGGTGGTCCTGCAGCGCGCCGCCGACAAGACCACCCAGGCGGCGCGCGGCCTGCGCGAGCACCAGGGCGAATCCGCCTGATGGCCGCCTCCCGCATGCCGCTGTGGGTGCGGCGCACCCATAAATGGCTGTCGCTGGTGGTCGGCATCCAGGCCCTGCTCTGGGTGCTGGGCGGCCTGTACATGGTGGCGGTGCCGATCGAGATCGTGCACGGCGACCACCTGGCGCGCAGCGAGCGCCCCGCCTTGCGCGCCGATGCGGCGCGCATCGATCCGGCCGCATTGGCGGCGCGCTATCCGGGATCGAGCGGTTTCGTCTTCAAGCAGCTGGGCGGGCGCGAGGTGGTCGAAGTCCGGCAAGGCAAGCAGGTGCTGCTGGCCGACGCCGCCAGCGGCGCGGCGCTCGCGCCGCTCGGCCGCGCCCAGGTCGAGGCGCTGGCGCGGGCGGCCTACCTGGGCGACGGCAAGCTGCGCGCCGCCGAATGGCTCACCACCTCGCCGCGCGAGGTCGGCGGCCGTCCCGCCCCGCTGTGGGCCGTGCACTTCGACGACATGGTCTCGACCACCCTGTATTACTCGCCTTATAGCGGCGAACTGGTGACCCGCCGGCACGCCCTGTGGCGCTGGTTCGACTTCGTCTGGATGCTGCACATCATGGATTACGAGGAGCGCGAGGATGTCAATAACGGACTGCTGCGCACCGGCGCCATCGCCGGGTTCGCGATGACGCTCAGCGGCGTGTGGCTGCTGGCGCTGTGGCTGCGCAAGAGGAGCAAGCGATGACCAGGATGATGCGCATCGCCCACAAGTGGCTGGGCCTGCTGATCGGCCTGCAGTTCGTGCTGTGGGTGGCGAGCGGCCTCGTCATGAGCCTGCTCGACATGCACAAGGTGCATGGACTGAACAGCCGCGCGCCGGCCGCCGCGGCGCGGCCCTGGATCGCGGACGCACTGCCGGTGGGGCAGGTGCTGGCCGCGCAGGAGCGGCCGGTGGACCGGGTCGCGACGGCCTGGCTGGACCGGCTGCCGGTGTACCGGCTGTCGCAGGGGAAGGCCAGCTGGCTGCTGGACGCGCGCGACGGACGGCGGGTGCAGGTCGATGCGGGCATGGCGGCGCGGCTGGCGGCGGCGTCGTACAGGGGGAACATGCCGATGCTGGCGCCGCAGCTGCTGGCGTCCACGCCGGAGGTACGGGGGCATGAAGGGCGCGTGTGGCGCGTGTCTGTGCTCGACGCCGATACCACCACGATCTATGTGTCCGAGCAGACGGGCGAGGTGCTGCCGCACCGGAACAGCACCTGGCGCCTGTTCGATTTCTTCTGGATGCTGCACATCATGGATTACCGGGAGCGGACGGATTTCAATCATCCGCTGGTTATCACCAGCGCCGGGGCCGGCCTGCTGCTGACACTTGGGGGCTTGTGGCTGCTGGTGGCCACGTTCAGGGTGGCGGAGTTTGTGCCGAAGAAGAGAAAGCGCTAACGGCTTTCATGCAAACTTGGGTCCCCGCCTGCGCGGGGATGAGGTGCTGAGGGTGCTGATCACAGAAGCTTGTTCCCTGAGCTACTCTTAAGACCGTCATCCCCGCGAAGGCGGGGACCTGAGTTTCTCAGCACTTACGCAATACTCAACCTTGCCGCCTTCGGCGCCCCCAGCCGCGGCGCCGCCTCCTCCACCTTGAACACGCTCACCACCTCGGCCAGCTGCGCCGCCTGGTGCTGCATGGTCTCCGACGCCGCCGCCGCTTCCTCGACCAGCGACGCATTTTGCTGCGTCACCTGATCCATCTGCCCGATCGCCTGGTTGATCTGCTCGATCCCCAGGGTCTGCTCCTGCGTCGCCACCATGATCTCGCCGATGATCGAGGTCACGCGCTGCACGCTGTCGACGATGTCCTTCATGGTCGTGCCGGCCTGGTCGACCAGGCGCGCGCCGTCGTCCACCTTGGCGACCGAGTCGCTGATCAGGGCCTTGATTTCCTTGGCCGCCGCCGCCGAGCGCTGCGCCAGGTTGCGCACCTCGGTCGCGACCACCGCGAAGCCCCTGCCCTGCTCGCCGGCGCGCGCCGCTTCCACCGCCGCGTTCAGCGCCAGGATGTTGGTCTGGAAGGCGATGCCGTCGATGACGCCGATGATGTCCACCACCTTCTTCGAGGACTCGTTGATCGAGGCCATGGTGTTCACCACCTGCGACACCACCGCGCCGCCGCGGTCCGCCACCGTGGACGCCGACTGCGCCAGCGCATTGGCTTCGCGCGCGTTGTCCGCGCTTTGCTTGACGGTCGAGGTCAGCTCTTCCATCGAAGACGCGGTTTCTTCGAGCGAGGAGGCCTGCTCCTCGGTGCGCGAGGACAGGTCCTGGTTGCCGGCCGCGATCTGGCAGGAGGCGGTGGCGATGGTGTCGGTGCCGCTGCGCACCTGGCTGACGATGCCGGCCAGCGCATCGCGCATGCTCTTCATCGCGAACATCAGGCTGTGCTGGTCGCCGGCACGGATCTCGACCGGCACGCTCAGGTCGCCCGCGGCGATACGCCGCGCCGCCGCGGCCGCGGCTTCCGGCTCGCCGCCCACCGAACGCTCGATGTTGCGCACCACCGTCAGCACCACGCCGGTCAGCACCAGGCCGATCACGGCCAGCATCAGCGCCGAGGTGGCGACCGAGCGGTGGAAGGCGGCATCCACGTCGTCGACGTACAGGCCGGTCATGATGGTCCAGTTCCACGGCTGGTACTGGATGTTGAAGGCCAGCTTGGGCTCGGACACGGTGCTGCCGGGCTTGGGCCACACGTATTCGGTAAAGCCGCGGCCTTCCGGCTGCACGGCCTTGAGCGCGTCCAGGTAGACGAAGCGCCCCTCGGTGTCCTTGGTCGCGTCGACGCTGGCGCCGACCAGCTCGGCCTTGATCGGATGCATCAGCACCTGCTTGTCGTTGAAGACCAGCAGGTAGCCGCTTTCACCGTAGCGCAGCGCCTTGATGCGGGCCAGCGCCTGCTGTCTGGCTTCCTCTTCAGGCAGCGCCTTCGC
>CBIHLT010000174.1:0-11243 GCA_966210615.1 uncultured Massilia sp. | reverse complement strand
GACCCTTGCCGTCAACGGCCGGCTGGACGACAAGCGCAATATCAGCGGCAGCGTCAACCTCTCCAACGACGGCCCGGCCGGCACCATCGACCAGCAGCGCCTGCCGCTGCGCGCCATGCGCGGGCAGCTGGGCGGCAGCCTGGATGCGCTGCAGGTGTCCGATGTGCTGCTGGACTTCGGCGCGGCCGGGCGCTTCACGGGCATCGGCGGCGTGCAGCGCGGGAAGGACGAGAAAGGACTGGGCACGGCCCGCTTCACCCTGCACACCGACCGCTTCGACCTGAAGGGCATCCACGGCAGCATGAAGCCGACCGCGATCCGTGGCGACATCCAGGTGACCAACGAAGCGGCGCGCCAGACCCTGCAGGCCAAGCTGGCCGACAAGGGCATGCGCGTGGCCGCGCTGGCGACCCTGGAAAACAATGTGCTGACCCTGCGCGAAGCGCGCCTTGCGGCCGGCGCGGGCAGCGTCAATGCGAGCGGCAGCCTGGACCTGACCGGCAACAAGGCCTTCAAGGGCGTGCTGAACGCCAGCCGCTTCGACCCCTCGGCGCTGGGGGACTATCCGGCAGCCGACATCAACGCCAGCGTCAACGCCGCCGGCGCCCTGGCGCCCGCCTGGCGCGTGGACGCCGACTTCGCCGTGCGCCGCAGCCGGCTGTTCGGCCAGCCGCTCGCCGGCAGCGGCAAGCTGCATGCGGACGCCAGGCGGATCAGCGGCATCGACGCCGACCTGGCGCTCGGCCAGAACACCGTCGCCCTGAACGGCGCCTTCGGCGGCAAGGGCGACCGCCTGCAATGGCGCGTCGATGGCCGCGAACTGGCCGCCGTGCGCAGCGGCCTGTACGGCGCGGTGACGGCCAGCGGCGTCGCCACCGGCACCATGGCGGCGCCGCGCACCAGCTTCGAAGTCAACGCCCAGGGCCTGGGCTGGGTGGCGAAGCAGCGCCAAGGCAATGCGGGCACCTTGCGCGCCACCGGCGAGGCCTGGCTGGCCGGCCCCGAGGGTGCGAAAGCGGTCGAGCTCAAGGCCAGCGGCACGGCCCAGCGCTTCAACCCGGCCGCCTTCGGCTCGCCGCTGGCGGGCGACATCAACGCCAGTTTCGACGCCAGCGGCCGCGCCGGCAAGGACTGGCGCGGCGCGCTCGACCTGCGGGTGCAGGACTCTACGCTGGCGAAGTCGCCCTTCTGGGGCCATGCGAAACTGGCCGCCGACCGGCGCCACGTGTCGAACGCCGACGTCGACCTGCACGTCGGCCCCAACATCGTGGCGGCGCGCGGCAGCTTCGGTTCCGAAAGTGGTGGCAAGGCGGACCGCCTCGACTGGCGCATCGACGCGCCCCAGCTGGCGGCCCTCGGCCCCGACTACGGCGGCGTGCTGCGCGGCGCAGGTACGGTGTCGGGGAGCATGGAGACGCCCTCCTTGACCGCCTCGCTGACGGGTGAGAACCTCAAGCTGCTCGGCACGCACACGGTGCGCTCGCTGCGCGCCAGCGCCAACCTGGGCTCGGGACGCGGCGCACGCGATCCCTTCGTCACCGAGGTGCAAGTCCAGGACTATGCCAGCGGTCAGACGCGGGTGGCGGCATTGAGCCTGCAATCCGAAGGCACGCGCGGCGCGCATACCGTTCGCCTGGCGGCGCGCGGCGATACCTTCGACGCGAACACCGAAGTGCGCGGCGCCCTGGCCGGGGACACGTGGAACGGCACCCTGGCCGCGCTGCAGAACCGCGGCCGCTACGCCATGACACTGGCCGCGCCGGTACCGCTGCGCATCAGCGGCGCGCCCGGCTCCGGCATCATGGGCCTGGCCAAGCCGGAACGCATCGCCTTCAATGGCGCGGTCATCCAGCTGCCGTCCGGCAGCGTCACGGTCGACACCCTGAGCAAGAACGGCCCGCGCTGGATCAGCCGCGGCCACGCCGACAACGTGCCGCTCACCTGGCTGGCCCAGTTCTCGCCGGCGCTGCGCGAGAACGCGCGCGGCGACCTGACACTGGGCGCGCAGTGGGCGCTCGACCTGCGCGCGCCGGCGGTGGCCGGCGGCGCGCCCGCGCTGGACGGCAATGTACGCGTGTTCCGCGAGCGCGGCGACGCCATCGTGGGCGGCGATACCCCAGTAGCCCTGGGGCTGCGCCAGTTCGAAGCCAGCGCCAGCGTGGTCGGCAGCAACCTGCGCGTGCGCCTCGACCTGGACGGCGCCCGCACCGGACGCGCCAACGCCGAGGCCAACGCCCAGCTGCTGCGCGGCCGCCTGGACCGCGACAGCCCGCTGCGCATGTCGGCCAATGCCGACATGGCTTCGATTGCCTGGCTGGCGCCGCTGGCGGGCCAGCCGGGGCTTGAACTGGACGGCGCGCTGCGCCTGGCCCTGACGGGCGGCGGCACCATCGGCACCCCGAGCCTGAACGGCAGCGTCAGCGGCGACAAGCTGGCGGTGCGCTGGGCCGAACAAGGCGTGCGCCTGCAGAACGGCCAGCTGCGCGCCCAGCTCGCGGGCGACCGCCTGGAGCTGCAGCGCCTGTCCTTCCAGGGCCGCCAGGGCAGCGCGTCGGCCGAGGGCTTCCTGCGCTTCTCGAGCGGCCTGGCGGGCGCCGACCTGCGCCTGACCGCGGACAAGCTCGAAGCCCTGTCGCGTCCCGACCGCACGGTGGTGGTGAGCGGCCAGGCCTCGCTGGTGCGCGACGCCGAGCGCTTCGAACTGGAAGGACGCTTCAAGGCCGACCGTGCGCTGATCGAACTGGCGCCCCAGGGCCGCCCGACCATGTCGGACGACGTGATCGTGCTGGGCCGCGGCGTCAAGATCGTGCCGTCCAACGAGGAAAAGGAGATGCCGCTGACGGTCGACCTGCGGGTCGACCTGGGCGACGAGTTCCGCCTGCGCGGCATGGGCATCGACGCCACCCTGGCGGGCAATGCGCGGGTGCGCAAGACCGGCGCGCGTCCGCCGCGCATCAACGGCACCATCCGCGCCGTGGACGGCACCTATGCCGCCTACGGCCAGCGCCTGGCGATCGAGCGCGCCGTGATCACTTTCAGCGGCGCCTACGACAACCCGGCGCTCGACATCCTGGCGGTGCGCAAGCGCCCCGAGGGCGAGCAGCTGTCCGAGACCAATGTGGAAGCCGGCGTGCAGGTGCGCGGCACCGCCCAGGCGCCGCAGGCGCGGCTGGTGTCGACGCCGAACGTGCCGGACAGCGAAAAGCTGTCCTGGCTGGTGCTGGGCCACGGCATGGAAGGCACGAGCGGCAACGAGAAGGACGTGCTGGCCGCCGCGGCCGGCGCCCTGCTCGGCGGCAAAGGCGGCAGCGGCGGGATTACGTCGAAGCTGAAGAATTCGCTCAACGTGGACGAGCTGGGCCTGAAGCAGGCCAATGGCCAGGCGAATGGCCTGGAAGGGACGGTGGTGACGGTGGGCAAGCGCATTTCCTCGCGCGCCTACCTGAGCTTCGAGCAGGGCGCGACCACGGCCACGAGCCTGGTGCGCCTGCGCTACAAGCTCAACCCGCGCATCACCTTGCAGTTCCAGACCGGCACCAATACCGCCCTGGACATCCTGTATTCCTGGACCTTCGACTAGTGCAGGATACTGGGCTTGTGATCGGGTATCGGCTCTTCGTTCTGCGGGGTATGGTGGCCGGGCTGGTGGTGCGGATGCGGCGCGTCGAAGGGTTCGGGCGCCGGTTCTTCGATCGGCACCGGATCGGGTGCGCGGTGGGCTTGCACGGGAACAACTGTGTACATGGCCGGGATCTCCTCGAATCAAGCGGAAAGATCACCTTACCATGACGGGCCCCGGGCCGGCGCTTGCCTTACAATGCCGGATTCCTCATCAACGTACCTCTGCTGAAGCACCATGGAACTCACGATCACCACCCTGGCCCTGCTCGTCCTGACGCCCCTGCTCGTCTGGCGCATCTACCGCCGCATCAAGGACCGCATGGCGCGCCAGCGCTCGATCGTGTCGCGTCATTACACCGGGATCCTGGTGTTCGGCGCGATGATCCTGGTGCCGGCGGCGCAGTTGCTGGGCAATCCCTACAACCTGGCGGCGCTGCTGGTGGGCGCGGCGGGCGGCATCGGCTACGGCGTGTGGGGCTTGAAGCTGTCGCGCTTCGAGGATACGCCGCAGGGCTACTACTTCACGCCGAATGCGCGGCTGGGGATCGTGATGGCCATGATCTTCGTGGCGCGCATCCTGTACATCGGCGTGGAGATCTATTCGAACCAGGGCAAGGGCGTGACGCCGGAGCGCTTGACGGATTCGCCGCTGACCATGCTGTGCGTGGGGCTGACGGCGGGGTATTTCGGGTGCTATTCGGCGGGGTTGCTGCGCTGGCGTCGTAGGGTGCGCAAAGAGATCGATATGGTGTGAGGTAACACTGCGCTTGCGAACTTGGGTCCCCGCCAAGGGGGACCCGAGTTTGCCGGCACACCGCGAACATAAAAAAAGGGACCCTCACGGGTCCCTTCTCATTCAAGCAGCCTTCGCCGCATCCTTCCTCCGCTGCAGCACGAAAATCGGCTGCGCCCACTGCACATCCTTCTTCTTCTTGCTTGTGATGAGCGTCAGTTCCGAAGGATCGTAGACGTCCGTATTGTGCGTCAGCGGCGTGGTCATCAGGTACTGCGCATCGGTGTTCTTCAGGAACTCGCCCACCAGCTGGATGTTGCGGATATCGAGGTGCGCAAACGGTTCGTCGATGAACACGAAGCCGCCCGAGCCTTCCTCCGACTTCAGCAGGCCGATCAGGAGCACCAGCGACTTCATCACCTGCTGCCCGCCGGACGCCTCGCCGTCGTTCATGCCGATCTGGTCCTTGCCGTCGAACTTGAAGCGTACGTGCAGGCCGGCCTGGGCCAACTGCACGTCGTCGTTCTCCAGGCGCACCGGGTCGGCCTGCACGTCGATGCCGGCCAGTTCGCCCAGTTCCTTGATGTTCTTCGTATAGGTCTTGATCGTATAGCGCAAACGCTCGATATAGGCCCCGCGCGCATTGCCCGTGGCCTCGATCGCGCGGTTGTTCTGGTAGCGGCGCTCCTCGGTCTCGCTCTGGCGGTTCTGCAGCTGGTCGTTCAGGCGCTGGTACTGGTCGATCACGGTCGGATCGAGTTCCCAGTCGTCGCGCGCCAGCGCGTGTTCCAGCGACTGCAAGCGAAGGTTGACCTGGTGGGCGTTCTGGTGCTTGGCGACCAGGTCGCCGCGCCAGTTGGCGTTCTTCCAGTTGGCCGGCACGTGGCGCCAGCTGCGTCGCATGTCCAGCAGGGCCTTGGCGTGCTCGGTGCGCTGTTCCAGCTGGCGGCGGTGGTTCAGGCGCATGCCCGCTTCCGCTTCCGACAGCGCCATGCGCGCGTTCTGCCACACGGTGTCGGCGCGGGTGCGCGCCACCGTCGCGTTCTTGCTCAGGGTCTGCAGCTCGCCCAGGCGCGCGCCCACTTCCAGGCGCTCGGTGCGCAGCGGCGCCACCGAACGCGCGGCTTCCTCGAACTCGGCCTGGCGCGCCGTCAGTTCCTTGGCCGCGTCCACGCCCGCCAGGCGCGCCTTCAGGCCGCCCACTTCCGCGGCCAGCTTGGAGATGGCCAGGGTCAGCGCGTCTTCCTGCGCTTCCAGGTTAGGCAAAGCTTTTTGGATCGCTTCCAGGCGCTGGGTCTTGCCGGCAGCGCCGAAACGGTAGCGCGACGGTTCGACGAACAGCGAGCGGCCGCCGCGGCGTTCGCGGTGGTAGGCGTCCGGCGTGATCCATTCCTCGGCGCGGGTCTTGAAGCCCTCGTCCACCGAATCCACGCGCTCGATGCGCGCCAGCTGGTCGATCAGCCAGCCCGGCGCCTTGCTGGAGAAGTTCACCACCGACAGCAGGCTGTCGTCCTTCACTTGCGGCGCATCGACGCAGTCCGGCACGATGAAGTGGCGATAGCGCTCCTTCTCCGCCAGGCGGTAGGCCGCCGGGGCATCCTTGGCTTTCTCGAGCAGCACGACCGAAGCGTAGCCGCCCAGCACGCCCTCGACGGCGCCCTGCCACTTCGGATCCGTCACTTCGACGATGTCCGACAGCATGGCGTGGGCGATGCCCTCGTCGCGCAGGGCGCGGCGCATCAGGCGCTGGGCTTCCGGTTCCGGCATCGCGCTCTTGCCCTGCAGGGCCGAGATGGTGGCCATCTCGCCGGCGATCTTGGCCGAGATGGCGTCGCGCTTGCCCTTCTGGCGCGCGAGCTCCGCTTCCTTCTCTTCCAGCTGCTTGGCGACTTCCGCGATGTCGGCGCCGGCGTCCGCCGCCAGCTTCTGCAGGCGGTCGCGCTGTTCCAGCACGCTTTCCATCGGCTTGAGGCGGGCGTTGACCTGGTTCAGGCGGCTCGCCAGTTCCGTGCCTTCCTGCTCCAGCTGGGTCTCCAGCTTCTGGGCGTCTGTCAGGGCGCGCTGCTGGGCCGCGAGCTGGTTGCGCTTCTCGGTCAGCATGCTGTCGGCCTGCACCAGGGGTTTACGCGCCTCGCGCAGGTTGCGGCTCATGCTCGCGGACTTCTCGCGCGCCTCGTGGTATTCCAGCGCCGGCAGCACTTCTTCCTTCAGGTCGCGCTTTTCCTTGTGCAGGTCTTCCCACTGGTGGTAGTTGGCGACGCGCAGGCGCAGGCCCTCGAGGTTGATGCGCGAGGTTTCCAGCTCGGCCTCGAAGCGCTTCAGTTCCGTCTCGGTGTCGCGCTGGTGGCGCTTGGCTTCGTCGTAGGCGTCCAGCACTTCCTTGTCGCCGAACACCTGGAACACCAGGTCCAGCAGCTGGCGCGGTGCGTATTCGCACAGCTTGTCGGTCTCGCCCTGCTCCAGCGCCAGCACCTTGGACATGGCCGGCGACAGGCCGGCCGAGGCCAGGCGTTTGCGATAGTTCTCGACACCCAGCCAGTCGGTGGCTTCGGTGACTTCCTCGATCTCGACATTACCCGGTCGCATCAGGTACTGGCGCTTCCAGTCGCCGCCGTTCTTCTGCACCTGGCAGAACAGGGTCACTTCGTCGTCCGAGAAGAAGCCGGAATGGCGGAATGGTCGGTTCGACAGCTGGCGGCCGACCGGCGCGTTGTCGACCACGGCGCGGATCCAGGCGCTCTGCTGGCCCGAGTGGCGCGCATAGTGCTTGTACGTGCGTCCCATCGAGCAGTCCAGGCCGAACAGGGTGCGCAGCGCATCCAGCAGGGTGGTCTTGCCCGAGCCGTTCTGGCCCGCGATGGTGATGATCTTGGCGTCCAGCGGGATGTTCTTGATCCGCTGCCAGTAATCCCAGTGGACCAGTTCGAGTGATTTAATGTGGAACATCGGCTATCTCAATTCGGGGTATCGGTTGCAGCTTCGTCGGCGGCCGGCGTTTCGACCACGGGGTCGTTGGCCGCTTCGGCGTCGACCGGCGCGCGGCGCGGCGCGGCGGCCAGCGGGGCGCGCTTGAACACCTCGGCCAGCGCGCCGTTGATGATGCGCTCCTTGAGCACGTCGGTGTCCATCATCAGGTCCAGCAGCGGGCCTTCCAGGATCACGTCGCCGCGGCGCTCGATGAAGCCCAGCTTGGCCAGCACGCCCAGGTTCATGTCCATGCGCGTCTTCTTGCCCAGCTTGTCGCCGAAGTCCGACAGCAGCGCGGTGTAGGAAATGCCGATCGAGGTGTCCTCGGCGCGCGGGATCGGCGCTTCCTTGTCGAACATGTCGGTCTGGTCGTCGTCCACCGTGGTATGGGTTTCCTGGCGCTCGCGCTTGGGCAGGATGATCTGCGCCCACAGCACCACCAGCAGGGCCACGCCGTCGCGGGTCAGGCCGAAGTTGTTGTTCTGCCAGATGTCCTTGGCGCCGAAGATCTTCGGCTCCACGTTGCGGTGCAGGGCGATGGTCACGTGGTCGGCGTACACGTTGTCGAGCAGCTTCAGGCCCGATTCCAGCAGGCGCTTGTCGACCTCGATGCGGAACTGCTCGTCCGACAGGGCGCGCTTGACCATCTTGTCGTCGCGGCGCAGGGTCTGGTGCGTCAGCAGGCGCGCGATCAGGATTTGTGCGTCGTCATTCATTGGGCGTACTGCTTTCGGAAGAATTCAGGGAGAGGGTGGCGATCGACATGGCGGCCACTTCCGGGTCGTCCAGTGGGATCATCTCGTCCACCGGTTCGAAGTTCAACGGCAGGCGCGCCAGCTCGGCGGTCGGGCCCTGCAGGCTGGCTTCGGCGGCGTCGCCCAGCAGCGGCAGCAGCGAGGCGCGGTAGGACGCCACGGCGAAGCTGGCCGGCAGCAGCGACTCGTGCAGCTGGACCTTCTTCGGGCCGCTTTCGGAGAACTCGGGGAAGTTGCCCAGGTTGGCGAAGTCGGCCAGCTTGTTGATCCAGTCGTTCAGCTCCAGCTGCCCGGCCGGGTTGTCGTTGATCGTGGTGGGCGCGTCCTGGCCGCTCGGCAGGCCTTTCGGGCCGGTCGAGGTGACGCGCTCGGCCAGCAGCTCGGTCTCGGCCACGTCGATCATCTCGGCCGGGGTGGTGAACAGCGGCACCACCGGGCGGTCGATCGCGCCTTCGGCGAGGCTGGCCAGGTCGTCGTGGGCCAGCAGCCAGCGCTTGACGTCGGTGGTAGACAGGCCGGACTGGCCCAGGTGCACGCGCTGGCGCTCGATCTGGTTCAGGGCGCGCGAGAACATGCCCTGCATGTTCAGCAGCGCCGACTGGGCGCGGCCGATGGCCTGGGCGGCCTTATGCGTGGCCGAATCGGCGCGCTCGTCGGTGGTGATGGCGCGCAGGATGGCCGAGCCCTTCTCCACCCAGTCGCAGGCCATGTGCCACTTGGCCTGCGAAGTGCGCAGGCGGAATTCGGAACCGGAGGCGATCGCGTCGCGGAATTCCTCCGTCAGTTCCACCAGGCGGCCCAGCAGGTGCTTGAGCTGGTCGACGGTGACGCCGCCCACGGCCTGGGCGCCGGCCACCTGCGACAGCAGGAAGCCCATCTCGGCGTCGTCGTCCTCGGGCTTGCCCAGGGCCAGCAGGGTGTCGAGGGCGGACAGCACATTGCGCGCCAGCGGCGTGATGCGGTACACCGAGGCCGGGGCGTCCCAGGCCAGCAGGCCGTGGGTGCGCAGGCGGTTCAGCACCGTCTCCAGGCTTTCCGGGATCAGGTAGGCCAGCTTCTGGTTGATGTCGGCGCGCGAGAAGGCCGAGCTGGCGGTGTCCCCGGCCAGCTCGCGCAGCACCAGCAGGCGCACCAGCACGCCGTCCTGGGTGCCGTGGAACAGCGCCGTGAACGCCGACAGCATGGGCTGCGCACGCTTGAGGTGAAACACCTGCTCGATCTCGTCCGGGGCCACGCCTTCATGGAAGTGGGCCTGCAGCGGATCGTCTTCCTGCGCTGTCGTAAAGGAGTCTGCGGCCAGAACCGCGCCGCCAAGGTGATCGATCATCGTGTGGAATACCAGTCTTCTTGCGCGGCCAGGCCTGCTCCGCGGGGGCGCCAGTATAACAGTTAAGCCCAGGCAATTTGCAGTTTGGCAGGCTCTTGCAGGCTGTCAATTGCAGGAAAGACACACGATGATCGCCTCGACAATCTTGTTCAAATTACATGAAAATCACTGCTTGTCGATGGCTCGGATGGTCTGCTCGATGGTTTCCTTCTCGCCTTCCGTGAAGCGCAGCTTGACCGGATACCAGTCCCGTCCCGGCGCCAGCCAGACCGACAGGGTCTGGTCGCGGCCGTCGTCCAGCGGCTCGCGGGTCAGCATGACCGTGTCCAGCTCGCCCAGGCCGGTGCGCAGCTTCTCGCGCTTGACCACCTTGAAGGTCCAGGTCTCGGCGTCGCGGCGGCCGGCCACGAAGAAGGGCCAGGCCGAGCCGGGCTTGAACTTGTCGCCCGCGGCGCGCGCCACGGCGGCCAGCTGCCAGGTGACCGACACGCGGTCCTGCTCGCCGCCCTTGAGCGCGTAGGTCTTCTGGCTTTCCGAGAAGCGCAGCGTCCTGCCGTCACGATCGAAAGTGGTCGTGGTCGGGTCCTTGCGCAGGCGCTTTTCCCAGAATTCGCGCGGCGCCAGGCCGAAGGCGTCGACCGTGCCGTCGCTGCGGTCCTCGGTGATGGTGCCCAGCACCGGCACCTTCGACTCGGCCTTCAGGCTGTATTTGCCGCCGCCGGCGCGCCAGGTGATCAAGGCATCGCCCTTGAGCGAGAAACCGCGCTGGCGCGCGCTCAGGTCATAGCTCAGGTCGGCCGAGGGCGGCAGCTCGAACGCCCGCTTGATGGCCGGATGGGAGGGCACGGCATCCTGGGCGCCGGCGCCGAGGCTGGATGCCAGCAGCATCACAGCCGCGGTTCGTCGAATAGTTTGCAAATGCATATCAAGTCCCTGGTCGGTTCAAGACGATATTATTCACCGTTTGCGTTGTGACTGCTCCGCTCGCTTCAGTATTGCGAATTTGTACAGGCATCCAGCCGTGCGCGGGCGACAGCCAGATGTCCAGGCGCGACTTGTACGAACCCGGCCTGGGCGGGCGCGTCAGGTGCACGGTCTGCAGGCGCCCCAGGCTGGTGACGATCTCTTCCTGCCCCACCACCTGGAAGCGGAACACGCTGGCGTCGCGGTCCTCGCCCACCAGGATGTCGATGTCGCCGCTCAGCTGCTTGGGATCGCCGCGCGCGATCGCCGCCAGCTGCAGCGGAATGCTGGCCTTGTCCTGGGCGCCCGGCGTCAGGGGATAGGTGGCCTGGGACGCCGAAAAGCTGATCTTGTTCCCTTCCCAGTCGAAATGGGTGGCGGTCAGGGAACGGCCGCGCCGCTTTTCCGTCATCCTGACCGGCGCGAAGCCCGCCGCACCCAGCCTGCCCTCGCTGGTGAGCACCACCAAGTTCACGCGCGCGAACACCACGCGGATGCCGGCTTCGATCCGGATGCGGTAGGCATCCTGGCCAAGCTGCCAGGACAGCACGGCTTCGCCGGACCAGCGGGTGCCGTCGGCGTCCACGCGCGCGACGTCGAGCTCGATCTCGGCGGAGGGCGGCATGTCGACCGTGTAGTGCGGCAGCGCCGTGGCTGGGTCTGGGGCCGGCGGGGCCGCTTGCGGCCCGGCGGCCCCGGCTCCGGCTTCGGGTGCCTCCTGCACCGCGGCCGTCTCCTGTGCGGCCGGCGCCCCCTCCCCCGGCGCCGCCGGCGCGGCCGGCGTGGCGCCGCCCGGTTCCAGCACGGCCGTCCCGAGTTCGGCCGGCAGCGGCGCAATCTCCGGCAATGGCGGCGGCGCCACTGCCGGGAGGGGAAG
>CBIHLT010000173.1:0-11271 GCA_966210615.1 uncultured Massilia sp. | reverse complement strand
GACTTCAAGAGCATCCTGACCTCGACCGACGCCAGCCTGACCAAGCAGTACGAAGCCCTGCTGGCGACCGAGGGCGTGAAGGTGGAGTTCCTCGACGAGGGCATCCACCGCCTGGCCGAGATCGCGTTCTCGGTCAACGAGCGCACCGAGAACATCGGCGCGCGCCGCCTGTACACGGTGATGGAAAAGCTGCTCGAAGAGATCTCCTTCCACGCCGGCCTTGAAAAAGACCAGATGGTGCGCATCGATGCGGCCTACGTCAACGAACGGCTCGACAAGCTCGCGGTCAACGAAGACCTGTCGCGCTATGTCCTCTGACTGCGTCCTGTAATCCTGGAGGCCCGCATGGCGAACAAGGCATTGGCGACCCGGCAGAAGATGCGCCTGCGGGTCGAGCCCGCGCAGAACTTCGGCAAGCCGCGCAACCCGATCGCGGCGCTGGCCAAGGCGCGTGCGGCGGGGCCGCATGCCAAGCCGCTCTCGAGCGAGCGGCAGGCGGCCAAGCGGGCCCTCAAGAAAGTCAAACTGGTCGCGGACGAGGACGAATAGCAAGCGCTCCGCGGCACAACCGAGTCTCCTCTTGCGGGCACCACGTGTGCCCGCTTTTTTTTGCCTTTCCGCCGGCTTTACTCGCCCATGACATTGCGCGGACGCTCAGTCCGGACATCATGGCGCGTGCGCAGCACGCGCCACCAGGCCAGAAAACCCATCAGCGCCATGGCCTCGAGGAAGAGCAGCAGGCAGCAAAACACGCCCAGCCCGGTGCGGGACTGCGTGCCCAGCGCGTCCATCAGGGCGCTGCGGCCTTCGAAATCCGGTCCGGGCAGCAGCATGGGAAAGGCCATGAACAGCAGCGTGGTCCAGCCCCATGCCAGGAAGTTGAAGGACTTGCGGCCGCGATCGAGGTCGGCGACCTGCAGGTGCCAGTATGCATACGACAGCCCGGCCGGCAGGGACAGCGGCAGGGACAGGGCCAGCATCAGGTAACTCAGCTGCGGCCGGGTCGAGGCGGCCGCATACTCGCTCATGTAGGGAAACCAGGCGCTGTACGCATCGGCAATCCGTCCAAGGAGCGGGAAACGGTCGATGGCGTCGGCCGGCAGCAGGTGGGCTGCCAGCATGACCAGCGCCAGCGGGATCGACAGGGACAGGGTGCGGCGGCGATGCGGCGTCATTGCAGCGGTGATGAGACCAAAGCATGCATCTTACCAGCCGGCCCAGGCGTCTTGCCCGCGGCCCGCTTCGCCTGTACAGTCGGCGCATGACCACCCGCCCTCTTCCGACATGAGTTCACCCGATCTCGTCCTCGACGTCCTGCGCGCCCAGCTGCGCGCAGCCGGCATCACCTACAAGACGCTGGCCGAGCGGATCGGCGTGAGCGAATCGAGCGTCAAGCGCATGTTCGGGCAGAAGGACATGGCCTTGTCGCGCCTGGCGCAGATCTGCCAGGCCACGGGCATCGCCATGGAAGACGTGCTGCGCGGCGCGCTCGAGTCGCGCCCCCAGGCCGATGCGCTGACCCTGCCCCAGGAAACCTCGCTGGTGGCCAATCCGCGCCTCCTGCTGGTGGCGATCTGCTGCCTCGGCCACTGGAGCCTGGAACAGATCGTCGAGACCTACCGCTTGAGCGAACCCGAATGCATCAAGCTGCTCGCGGAGCTCGACCGGCTGGGCGTGATCGAACTGAAACCGTTGAACCGCTACACGCTGCGGGTGTCGAATGCCTTCCGCTGGCTGCCGGACGGGCCGGTGCAGCGCTTCTTCCGCGAGCACGTGGTGGCCGATTATTTCTCCGGCGGCTTCGACGGAGCGGGCGAGACTTTGCTGTGCCTGCCGGCGCGCCTGTCGAGCGCGAGCGCGCAGGAGATCGCCCAGAAGATCGGGCAACTGGCGGGGGAACTGGCGAGGCTGCACAAGAACGACCGCCGGCTGCCGCAGGAGGAACGTGACGGGTTCACGCTGCTGGTGGGCTTCAGGTCCTGGGAACTGGCCGCGTTCACCGCATTGCGCCGCTGAGAGCGTTCAGCACCGGCTCAACGCCGCCGTTCGGCTGCTTGCCGGCACGAACTCGCGCGCATCGCGCAAGCGAATCCATGCATATTGACAAGGCTCCTTTCCTTGTCGAAAACCTTTACAGTGAACAACGAACGGAAACGATAAGTACTTGAATTGACTGAGTGGCATAGGAATTGCTAATAGACAAATTGCTTAAAACAATTCTTTCCAAACGCCAAACAGGAGATTCCGATGATTCGCCCATCCAAGTTGTTCGCCGCCCTCGCCATGGCCACCGCAGCCCAGTTCGCTTCCGCAAGCGTGCTGACGCATTCCTCCGCAAGCACCGATACCGGTTCGTGGAGCGATTTCGACGTCGCAAGCTTCAGCTTCGCTTCCGAGTACGTCGACACCATCACGCTGGGGAACTTCGGCGGCGGGTATGGCCACGACCACGGCAATGGTTCCAAGGTCAAGCTGGACCTCTTCAACGGCACTGAGTGGATCAACGTGGCAATGTTCGACTACGGCAGCAACTGGACCCAGAACCTGTCGACGACCTTCGCCAACCCGGTGAGCTTCTCGGGTTTCAACGCTACCGGCCTGCGCCTGACCGGAACCGCTTACGTCGGCAACATGTACCACGGCGTCAACTCGGCGATGACCTATACGCTGAGCGGCACCCCGGGCAACGACGTGCCGGAACCGGCATCGCTGGCCCTGCTGGCCCTGGGTGGCCTGGGCATCGCAGCAGCCCGCCGTAAAGCCAAGCGCGGTTGATCGGCCCGGTGCCGCGCCCGCCCTGGGCGCTGCCGGCCGAAGCCGATTCGCTTTGCCCCCGTGCCTGGACGAGTCCGGGCACGGGCACACCCATCCCGCAAGCCGCGGGCACCATCACTGAAGCAGCCGCGGCATCCCGTGCGTGCTGCTCCTGCATCTCCCTCGAAGCCAGGCCCAGGCCTGCGATGCCGTAGCGCCGCGATGAAGCCGGTACGCGGCCCACGCCCGGCAGCGCCCTTGGCGCTTACTGCGTCGTCGAATTCTGCCCCACCGGGCTGTTGACCGAGCGCGTAGGCGGCGGCATCTGCACCTGGTTCGGCGGCGGTGCCTGGGGCGCCGCGTTCGGGTCGGCCGGCGGGCCTTCGGCCGCGCCCGGATCCATCTGCGGTTCCGGGATCGGCTGCTCCGCCCCCTGGCCGGGCGCCGCGCCGCGCGCGTAATTTCCCGGCGCCGGGGCGGGCTGCATGCCCGGCGGCCCGACCACCACGCCCGGCGAGGTCTGCGGCTCGACACCGGGCGCCGGCGCGGCGGCCATCGGCACCGGCGCAGGCGGCGGCGCCGAGGCCCCGCCGGCCGGCCGGGTGTCGGTCGCCAGTTCCACGCGCTTCAACACGCCGCCGTCGGACAGCATCACATACTTGGGATGCACTTCCTGCACCACGATGCCCGGAGCGATCTCGCGGCCGATGCGCACCGCCACCGGCGGCGCGCCGTCGGCCACGATGATGACCGCGCTGTTGGGACCGGCCGACACCACGCCGGTCAGCTGGAAGTTCGAGATGGCCGCCACCGAGGGCTGGCCGCCGAACAGGGTCGCGGCGGCGTCCGGGCTGGGCTCGGCCTGGGCCGTGCTCGGCGCCGCGGCCAGCGGCCGCTGCTCGGGCTTGTACAGCTGCAGCACCCAGTAGGCGATCGAGGCCGCCAGCAGGATCAGGGCGAGCAGGCTGAGAAGAAGGGGCAAACGCTTGTTCATGGTGTCCTTGGCTTCAACGCACCAGCTGGTTGATTTCAATGATCGGCATCAGGACCGCGAGCACGATCAGCAGCACGACCAGTCCCATCGCCAGGATCAGCACGGGCTCGAGCAGGCCGGCGATGGTGAGCGTGCGGCGTTCGAGGTCGGCCTGCTGGGAATTCGCGGCGCGCTCCAGCATGGCCGGCAGTTCGCCGGTGACTTCGCCGGCGCGGATCATGTGCACCAGCATCGGCGGGAAATGCTTCTGCACCGACAGCGCCCGCGCCAGGCTCACGCCTTCGCGCACGCTCGCGGTCGCCTGTTCGACCAGTTCGCGCATCGCCACGTTCGACAGGGTGTCGCGGCTGGTGTCGAGCGCGCGCAGGATGGGCACGCCCGATCCGGTGGTGATCGCCAGGGTGCTGGCGAAGCGCGCGGTGTTCAGGCTGCGCTCGAACTTGCCGTAGATCGGCGCGCTCAGGAGCCAGGTGTGCCAGCGCCGCTTGAGGTCGGGATTGCGCAGCGCGCGCCGCCACATCCAGAAGGCGGCGACGATCAGGATCGCCACGTAGATGCCGTAGGCGCGCACGAAGTCCGAGATCGCCAGCATCATGACGGTCAGGAAAGGCAGCTTCTGCTTGGTGTTGGCGAACACCGAGACGATCTGCGGCACCACGTAGGTGAGCAGGAAGATCACGATCGCGAACGCCACCACGGTCACGATCGCCGGGTAGGTGAACGCCAGGCGCACCTTCTGCACCAGGGCGTTGCGGCGCTCGATGTAGTCCGCCAGGCGCGACAGCACGCGCGACAGCTGGCCGATCTGCTCGCCCGAGGACACCAGGCCGCGGTAGATCTCGGCGAAGTCGCGCGGGTGGTGCGACAGCGCTGTCGAAAAGGCCGCGCCGCCCATCACTTCGGCGCGGATCGAGGCGATCAGGTCGCGCATGTACGGCCGCTCGGCCTGCTCCAGCAGGGCCGTGAAGGCTTGCTCCAGCGGCAGCCCTGCTTCCAGCAGGCTGGCAAGCTGGCGCGTGAACAAGGCCAGCTCGACCTGGGACAGGCGCTCGCCGAAGCCGCGCGAGCGGGTGGCGCCGCTTTCATCGACCTGGGCCGCGATGGCTTCCACGCTCAGCGGCGTCAGGCCCTGGGTGCGCAGGTCGGCGCGCGCGGCGCGCGGACTGTCGGCGTTGACCACGCCCTTGCGGGTGGCGCCGCCCGGATCGACGGCTTCGTAACGGAAGGCCGGCATGCCTAGTCCTTCACCACGCGCAGCAGCTCGGCGCGGGTGGTGGTGCCGTCCTGCACCCAGCGCTCGCCGTCCTCGCGCATGGTGCGCATGCCGCTCTGGACCGCGGCGGCGCGGATCTCGGCTTCGGAAGCCTGGTTGTGGATCTGGGAGCGGATCTGCTCGGTCGTTTCCAGCAGCTCGTACACGCCGACCCGGCCGTGGTAGCCGGTGTGGCCGCAGCGCTCGCAGCCGACCGGGTGCCAGGCCTGGCCGTCGAAGGTCTTGCACTGCGAGCACAGCTTGCGCACCAGGCGCTGGGCCATCACGCCGATCAGGGAGGACGACAGCAGGAAGGGTTCGATACCCATGTCCAGCAAGCGCGTCACGGCGGCGGCGGCGTCGTTGGTGTGCAGGGTCGCCAGCACCAGGTGGCCGGTCAGCGAGGCCTGGACCGCGATCTGCGCCGTTTCCAGGTCGCGGATCTCGCCGATCATGATCACGTCCGGGTCCTGGCGCAGGATGGCGCGCAGGGCCTTGGCGAAACTCATGTCGATGCGGGCGTTGACCTGGGTCTGGCCGACGCCGTTGAGGTCGTATTCGATCGGGTCTTCCACCGTCATGATGTTGGTGGTGGACGCGTTCAGGCGCGACAGCGCCGCGTACAGGGTGGTGGTCTTGCCGGAACCGGTCGGGCCGGTGACCAGCACGATGCCGTGCGGCTGGTTGATCAGGCGGTCGAACTGCGGCAGCATGTCCGGGCTCATGCCCAGGTGGCCGAGGTCGAGGCGCCCGGCTTCCTTGTCCAGCAGGCGCAGCACGGCGCGCTCGCCGTGGCCGGTCGGCAGGGTCGAGACGCGCACGTCGACCGGCTTGCCGCCCACGCGCAGGGTGATGCGGCCGTCCTGCGGCAGGCGCTTCTCGGCGATGTCGAGCTGCGACATGATCTTGATACGCGAGATCAGGGAAGCATGGATGGCCTTCTTGGGCCGCACGATGTCGCGCAGCGCGCCGTCGATGCGGAAGCGCACCACCGAGGTCTGCTCGAAGGGCTCGATGTGGATGTCGGAGGCGCCTTCGCGCAGCGACTGCGTGAGCAGCGCGTTGATCATGCGGATCACCGGCGCGTCGTCCGAGGATTCCAGCAGGTCTTCGATGGCGGGCACGTCCTGCAGCAGCTTGGTCAGGTCGAGATCGGCGTCGAACTCGTCGGCGACCTGCGAGGCGTCGCCGCCCCCGCCGGCATAGGCGCTGGCGATGGCGTCGTCGAGCTCGCCGCGCTCGAGGCGGCGCAGGCTGATGCGCCCGAAACGGCGCGAGACTTCGGCGATCGCGGCCGGCGAGGTGGCGTTCGATACCAGCACCTCCACGCTCTGCCCGGCTTCGTCGCCGCCGCGCGCCAGCACGCCGTGGTCGCGTGCGAAGGCGTAAGGCAACAAATTGTTCATGATGGTGTCATTTCCCGTTCGGTGGCGTCACCGGTCGAAACTGGGACGCGGGCGAGGCCGGCGCCGCGGGCGCCTGGCCGGGCTGGGCCGCGCCCGGCTGGCCGGCTCCGCCCTGGCCTGCGCCAGGGCCCTGGGACGGCGCCGGCGCAGGACCGGCCGGCGGCACCGCCGCCATGCCGCCGCCGGTCGGCGGCTGGCCATTGGTCAGGGGCGGCAGCACGGGGGCGCCGAGTTCGCGCAGCAGCGGCGAGCTTTCCGGCTGGCCTACCGCGCCGGCCGCGCGCATGTATTCGTAGCGGTCCATCGCGAGCGAGTTCGAGGCTTCCTTGCTGCGCACCACGACCGGGCGCAGGAAGACCATCAGGTTGGTCTTGACGCGGGTGCGGGTGCGGTACTTGAACAGGTTGCCGATCACCGGGATGTCGCCCAGGCCGCGCACCTTTTCCTCGCCGTCGCCCTCGGTGTCCTCGATCAGGCCGCCGAGCACGATGATCTGGCCGTCGTCGGCCAGCACGTTGCTTTCGATCGCGCGCACGTTGGTGGTCAGGCCCGAAGCCAGGTTGCGGGTCGAGTTGTCCACGCTCGAGTTCTCGTGGTAGATCGCCATCTTGATCGTACCGCCTTCCGAAATCTGCGGACGGACCTTGAGCAGCAGGCCCACGTCCTTGCGGTCGACGGTCTGGAACGGATTGCCGCCGCCGGTGGTGGTGTTGGTCGCGTACGAGCCGGTAATGATCGGCACGTTCTGGCCGACCTTGATCGACGCCAGTTCGTTGTCCAGCGTGATCATGTTCGGTGTGGACAAGATGTTGGCGTTGCCGTCGCTTTCAAGGGCGCGCGCCACGGCGCCCAGGCCGAGCTCGCCACCCACCTGGCGGAACAGGCCGATCGACAGGCCGCCCGGCAGGGTCGGGACCGAGGTGCCGCTGAGGCCCTGGCTGGCGGCCGCGGCCAGGTTGACGATGTTGTTGCTCGGGTTGCCGCCGGTGAAGGACTGCAGGCCGCCGACGCGGTACCTGCTGTCGCTGTCGCCGGTCGCGCCCACCCATTGCACGCCGAATTCCGAGGCCTTGTTCGAGGTTACCTCGACCACCAGCGCCTCGATATAGACCTGGGCGCGGCGCACGTCGAGCTGGTCGATGACGGAACGCAAGTTGCGGTAGACCGCATCCGGCGCGGTGATGATCAGGCTGTTGGTCGAGGCGTCGGCCTGGATGAAGCCGGACCCCGCGCCGCCGCCTGCGCCGCCCGCGGTCAGCTGGCTCTGCTGGCCATAGGTGCCGCCGGTGCCGCCCATGCCGACGCTGCTCTGCTGGCCCTGCTGCCCGCCCTGCTGGCCGCCGAGCCCGCCGCCGCCCTGGCTGCCGGCCTGGATCGAGCCGCCCGAGGTGCCCTGCTGCTGCACCGGCACCGCGGAGGAGTCCTGCGACACCACGGCGCGCAGGGTCTGGGCCACGCGGCTGGCGTCGGCGTTCTTCAGGTAGACCACGTGGATATTGCCCTGCGACGAAGTCGCCTGGTCGAGGCGCGCGATCAGGCTCTTGGCCAGGTTGGCGCGCGCCTGCGAGGGGGCGCGGATCACGACCGAGTTGGTGCGCGGATCGGCCAGCACCGTGACGCGGCCGGAATCGCCGCCGGCCGCCGGCTCCATCAGGCGGGTGACCAGCTGGGCCACGTCGGTGGCGATCCCGTTGCGGATCGGGACCACGTCGAGGTCGGCCGCCACCGGCGCGTCGAGCGCGGCGATGATCTTGGCCAGGCGGCGCAGGTTGTCGGCGTAGTCGGTGACGACCAGGGTGTTGTTGCCCGGGTTCGCCATGATCGAGTTGTTCGGCGAAATCAGCGGGCGCAGCACGGCGGTGAGGTTGGCCGCCGATTCGTAGTTCAGGTAGAACACCTGGGTCGCGATCTGGTCGCCGGTGGCGCGGCTGGCGCGCACGCCGCCCACCTGGGTCGGCGAGGACTGCAGCTTGGCTTCCGCTTCCGGCACCACCTTGGCGTAGCCGTCGCCGCTGGTGACCACCGCGAAGCCTTGCAGGCGCAGCGCCGAGGTCAGCAGGCCGAAGGCCTGGGTCTTGCTCAGCGACTTTTCCGACTGCAGGGTGATCGTGCCCTTGACGCGCGGGTCGATGATGAAGGTCATGCCGGTGTAATGGCCGATCGCCTTGATCACCGACTCGATGTCGGCATTGACGAAGCTCAAGGCGGCGGCGTTCGCGCCTTCCTGCGCCAGGGCCGGCAGCGGCACGGCCGTGGTCGCGGCGAAGCAGCACAGCATGGCGCCGGCGGCAAGACGGCGCAGGGCCGGGATCTCGAAGGTGGTACGGGTAGTTGTTTTCATTATCTGAACTCGAGTGCGATTACGTTTTTGCCGTTCACCATGCGGCGCTGGCCCAGCAGGTTCACCAGACTCCCCAGCGTCTCTTCGTAGCCGTCGGCGGCCATGGCCTGCCCGGAGAAGCGCAGACGTCCATTTTGCAGCATTCCCGAGCCCGACAGCAGCAAAGCGCCGCGTACGGTGCGCAGGGTCAGGTCGGCCTGCGGGCCGCGCCAGTCCATCACCAACTCGTAGCTGCCGAGCGGCTTGACGGGCGACATGCGCGAGCCCATGTCGGCCAGCGACAGCACCGTGCGGCCCTGCACCCTCACCATGTTTTCCTGGCGCAGCAGGTCGAGCTTGTTCCAGGTCAGCTTGATCGAGCCGGTCGGCGCCAGCGTGTTGAGCGGCGCCCCCAGGCCGGCCAGTCCGTCGGCCGGCAGCAGCAGCTCGCCGGGGCTGACCTGCCATTCGGACCAGCTGCCTTCGACCAGTACCGGGCGGCTCAGGGCTTGCGGATTCTCGAGCTCCATGTGCACCCGGCCGAACAGCACCAGGGGCGACAGCTTCCAGCCGAAGCGTCCCGGCAGCAGCGGCGTGACCGCCCCGCCCTCGCCCGGCGCCCCGCCCACGAAGGCCGAGCCGCGCCACAGCGTACCCTGCGCATCCCCCAGAGTCAAACGGCCGCCGGTCTGCTTTTCGACCATGGGGCCGAGCCAGGCCGCGGGCAGGAACACGAGGATCGTGGCCAGCACCGCCAGCACGACCAGCGCGCCCCAGGCGAGCGCGCGCTTCATGGCGCCGGCGCGCTGCCCTGGCGCAGCGTCAGGGTGGCGTCGACTTGTCCCACGGCATCTTTGGCGGTGAAGGCGGCGTCCTGCACCAGCACGCGGTTCTCGCGCCGCTGGGCGTCCAGCCAGGCCACCAGGTTGGCGAAGGACACGCCGTCGAACTGGGCCTTGGCGTATTCGCCGGTCAGGGTCAGCGAGGCGGCGGTCAGGCCGCGCGCGGCCAGGCTCGCCGTCAGGCTGTCGCGCGTCATCGGCGCCACGCTGGGCGCCGGCTGGGCGTTCAGGGCCTGGGCCTCGGCGGCCAGGGTCTGCATCTGGGCGGCCTGCTGGCGCAGCTCGGGCAGTGCGCGCTGCAGCTGCTCGCGTCCGGTCAGGGCCGGGTCGATGAACACTAGATAGATCAGGGCGAACGCGGCAACGCCTGCGCCGACGCCGAGGAACTTGCGTTCCTGGTCGGTGCGGGCGAGCCAGTAGGCAAGCGCGCGCTCGCGCAGCGCGACGATCTGGGCGGCGATGGTCATGGCGTGCCTCCGGTGCTGCGGATGGTCCAGGTGGCCGGAGCGCTTTCCTCCAGGCTCAGGTTGCGGGCCGTGAGCGCCGTTTTCATCTGGGCAGTGACGGACGGGTCGATGGTGTCCGGCTTGACGCGCACGGTCAGCGCGCGTTCGCGGAACTCCATGGATGCGATGCCGGGCTGGCGCGCGAGCCCGCGCATGGCCTCGGCCACGGCGCCGGCCAGCCACTGGAATTCGTCGGATGCGATCTGGCCGCTGCCGGCCTTGGCGCGCGCGATGTTCTGGCGCATCTGCAGCACCGGATCCTGGATCGGGCTGTTCGGATAGACCGAGCGGAAGGTCTGGGTGATCTGGGCGCGCACGGCCTCGGCTTCGCCCTTGAGGCGCAGCCATTCGACGTTCAGGCCGATGATGTTGACCAGGATCGCCAGCAGGGCCAGGCGGATCGGCCAGCGCCAGCGGCTCCAGTCGCGCTGGGCCACGCCGGCCGCGCCCAGGCCGGGCACCAGGTCCAGGGGGGACGCCTTTGCGCCGGCGATCCAGTGTGCCCAGGCATCGCTTTCCAGGGCGATGCCGGGCCCGGCTTCGGCCAGCAGGGCCTGGTATTCGCCCAGCTGTTCGTGCGGCACGTAGAGCACCAGCGGCGCATCGCCCGAGAGCGCGCGCGCGGTCTGCAGGATGGCCTGCGGGTTGCCGTCCATGGCCAGGCCCAGGCCCTCGACCTGGCTCTGGCGCAGGACCAGTTCGCCGTTGCCGATGGCGGCGCTGACGCTGCCCGGCTGCAGGGGCAGGCACAGCTGGGCCGGCAGCGCCGACACGGCGCGCGCGCCTTGCGCCAGCAGGGTCTTGACCAGCGGTTCGAGCCAGTCACGCTGGACCACGGCCACCGGGCGGCGGCCGTCGGGCAGCTGGGGGGCCGCGACCAGCACGCAGTCGAGCGGGTCGCCCAGGATATGTTCTTCGACCAGGGCGGGCAGCGCGGCGCGCAGGCGCGCGCCGGTCAGCGGCGGCGCCTGGACCGGCAGCAGGGTGACGTCGGCGCCGGCCAGCACCAGCACCACGCGGCGGCTGGCGGCGACCACATCGCCCAGGTTGCGCAGCGGGCCCTCGCCCTGCTGTTCGATGGCGCCGCCCTCGGCGACGAGGGCGAAGCGGCACAGCGCGCCCTCGCCTTCCGCCCGGGCCGGATGCCGGATATAAAGAGTAGTCAAACTGTCTCGCTTTCTTCTAGTTCTGGCGGGT
>CBIHLT010000172.1:0-11358 GCA_966210615.1 uncultured Massilia sp. | reverse complement strand
TGCTGATCCTGGGCGACACCAACAGCTGCCTGGCGGCGATCCCGGCCAAGCGCCGCAAGATCCCGATCTTCCACATGGAGGCGGGCAACCGCTGCTTCGACCAGCGCGTGCCGGAAGAAACCAACCGCCGCATCGTCGACCACACCGCCGACATCAACCTGACCTACAGCAGCATCGCGCGCGAGTACCTGCTGCGCGAAGGCCTGCCGCCCGACCGCGTGATCAAGACCGGCAGCCCGATGTACGAAGTGCTGCATCACTACAAGGCCGGCATCGACGCCTCGGATGCGGTCGAGCGCCTGGGCCTGGAATCGAACCGGTTCTTCGTGGTGAGCGCCCATCGCGAGGAAAACATCGATTCGCCGGTCAACTTCGGCAAGATGGTCGCCGCCCTGAACGCGGTGGCAGAGACCTACGGCCTGCCGGTGATCGTCTCGACCCACCCGCGCACGCAGAAGAAGGTGGACGCGCGGGGCGCCACCTTCCATCCGCTGGTGCGCCTGATGAAGCCGCTGGGCTTCAAGGACTACGTCAAGCTGCAGGCGTCCGCCCGCGCCGTGCTGTCCGATAGCGGCACCATCAACGAAGAGTCCTCGATCCTGAATTTCCCGGCGCTGAACCTGCGCGAAGCGCACGAGCGGCCGGAAGGGATGGAAGAGGCGGCAGTGATGATGACAGGCATGGACCTGGAGCGCATCCTGCAGGGCCTGGCCATTCTGGAAGACCAGCCGCGCGGCGCAGAGCGCAGCCTGCGCCTGGTGGCCGACTACAGCATTCCCAACGTGTCGGACAAGGTGGTCCGCATCATCCACAGCTATACCGATTATGTGAATCGCGTGGTATGGAAAAAACTAGCGTAACAAGCAACAAGCGTATGCGCATCGCGCTGGTGGCGGACGTGTTTCCGCCGTTGCGTTCCTCGGGCGCCGTGCAGCTGCGCGACCTGTCGCGCGAGTTCGTGCGCCAGGGACATGACGTGACCGTCATGGTGGCCTCGCCGGAACTGAGCGAGGACTGGCGCATCGACATGTGGAACGGCGTCAGGATCGTGCGCCTGCGTACGCCGCAAACCAAGGACGTCAGCTACGCGCGGCGCGCGATCGGCGAGTTCCTGATGCCGTATGCGATGCTGCGTAACCTGAAGAAGACGCCGCTGGCCAATGCGCGCTGGGATGGGGTGGTGTGGTACTCGCCCACCATCTTCCTCGGCCCGGTCGCCAGCGCCCTGAAGCGAGCCAGCGGCTGCCCGAGCTACCTGATCATCCGTGACATTTTCCCGGAATGGGCGGTCGACATGGGAATCATGGGGCGCGGCCTGCCGTACCGCATCTTCAAGGCTGTCGCCAACTATCAGTATTCGGTGGCGGACGTGATCGGCGTCCAGACCCCGGGTAACCTGGCCTATTTCACCGGACCCGGCCAGCCCCCGCGTCAGCTCGAAGTACTGCACAACTGGCTGGCCGACGCGCCCGACGCCGGCTGCAGCATCGCGGTCGACAGGACCGCGCTGCGCGGTCGCAAGATCTTCGTCTATGCCGGCAATATGGGCGTCGCCCAGGGCATGGACGTGCTGATCGACCTGGCCGAGCGCCTCAAGTCGCGCACCTCGATCGGTTTCCTGTTCGTCGGCCGCGGCAGCGATGCGCGCCGTCTGCGCGACGACGCCGCGGCGCGCGGCCTGGACAATGTGGTCTTCTTCGACGAGATCGACCCGGACGATATTCCGGGCCTGTACGCCCAGTGCCATGTCGGCCTGGTGGCACTGGATGCGCGCCACAAGACCCACAATATCCCAGGCAAGTTTCTCTCGTACATGCAGGCGTCGCTGCCGGTCCTCGCCAGCATCAATGAAGGCAACGACCTGGTGGAGCTGATCGGCCAGCAGGGCGTCGGCGCCGCCTGCACCGACCACTCGGCCGATACGCTGGCGCTGCTGGCGCAGCAGGTGCTCGACCAGCTGGAGCAGGATCCGGCCATCCGCCAGCGCTGCAAGAATCTGGCCCGCTCGATGTTTTCGTCGGAGGCGGCCGTTCATCAAATTTGCACTTCATTAAAAAAACAACATGAGCGCCACCACGTTTTCGAGCGAGCTGCTCGCCACTCTGGTCCAGCAGGGGCATCAGTCGCCTCGAAAGAGACAACACCAGAATATTCACAAAAGCTTTGACGATCCCTGCCAGCGTTTTCTGAACGCCGTCGGCACGGATAGCTATATCCGGCCGCATCGGCATGCCCTGGATCCGAAAACCGAGGATCTGTTCGCGGTACGGGGCGCGTTTGCCCTGGTGCTGTTCGACGAGAGGGGTGGAATTGCCGCGATCGAGCGCTTCGGGACCGAAAAGCACGGCGGCGAGGCTGGCATGGCGGTAGGCGTGGAACTGGCTCCCGGCGCATGGCACACGGTCCTCGCACTGACCGAAGGCGCGGTGCTGCTCGAACTGAAAGCCGGTCCCTTCATCCCGACCGCCGCCAAGGAGTTCGCTCCATGGGCCCCCGAGGAAGGCAGTGCGCACGCGGCATCGTATCTCGCCACGCTGCATCGGCAGGTCGCGTGCTGGCCAGCGGACACCGTGAACCCCGCGGAAGCGGCTTAGCGCACGGCGGAGGACAAGGAATGATTATGTGGCATTCCCAATATTTTCTTGAGAATATTTAAATTTCCGTTAGTTAATAATTAATTCCCACACATTCTCACTCATTCCCGAACGATCGGGATATTACGCAACATATTATTCGCCAAACCCGTGCTTCTGTTGAGTGGGCAATTGCTGTATGTTAAGATGATCCATTAATTATTAAGTGTCGATAGCGGAATGGTGCCGGATTTCACAGGGATGGAAAACTTGAGTCTGCTATGGGGATTTGCCGTCGCATTCCTGTGCTCGATCGCACTGGTGGCGACAACCAGGTGGCACGGGCGTTTTTCCCTCGACGGTACGGATGGCGTGCAAAAGTTTCATCTCACTCCAACCCCCCGGGTCGGCGGCGTCGCCGTCGCCCTTGGACTGGCCGCCGCTTGCGCGCTGGCTGATGCGCCGCTGCGCGCTTTGTTCCTTCCGGTGCTCTTGGCCGGCCTGCCAGCTTTCCTGTTCGGCATCGCGGAAGACGTGACCAAGCGCGTGTCGGTCCGCACCCGCCTGTTCGCCACCATGACCAGCGGTGTCGTCGCCTGGGCGCTGACCGGTGCCAGCGTCACGCATGTGGGCATCGCGGGTCTCGACACGATCCTGGCCTGGCTCCCCCTGTCCGTTCTGTTCACCGCCTTTGCGGTCGGCGGCGTCGCGAACGCCGTGAATATCATTGACGGTTTCAACGGCTTGGCGAGCGGGACGGTGGCAATCTGCCTGCTGGCACTCGGCCTGATCGCCGCCAGCGTTGGCGATGCGCAACTGGCCGGCATGTGCTTCATCGTGTGCGCCGTGACGCTCGGTTTCTTCTTCGTCAATTTCCCTCTTGGGAAATTGTTTCTTGGCGACGGCGGCGCCTACCTGCTGGGCTTCATCCTTGCATGGTTGGCGGTGATGCTGCCTTACCGTAATCCCTCGCTGTCTCCGTGGGCCGCACTGCTCGCGTGCGCCTATCCGATTTTTGAAACCGTGTTCACCATCATGCGCCGTGTCTGGGCGCGCAGCCATCCGGGCCAGCCGGACAGCCATCACCTGCACAGCCTGGTCAAGATTGCGATCGCGCGCCGCTATTTCGGCAGCTGGCGCGCGGATCTGTGCAACGCCTCGGTGTCGCCCTTCTCGTGGCTGATCGCCGCCCTGCCATCGGCGCTGGCCGTGCGTTTCGCCGCGGATACCCCGGCGCTGCTGGCAGCGGGTGCGTTCAGCTTCCTGGTCTACCTGGCCATGTACTGGTATGTGGCAAGCGCCAGCAAACAGGCCGCACCGGCCGGGCGTGATGCCGACGAAGCCGCGGCTCCCGTGCGCTGAGGTGGCGCGCCGTCCAGCCGCCTGAATTTTCCGATCCTCGCACAGGCCCCCGGGCCTGTTGCCATTTTGGCCGTACCCGGCCCGTAGGCAGTCCCGATTGCAAGTCGATTTCCACTCCACTCTCCGATTGTCCTGCTGCGGCGTCCTGGCGCTGGCGGTCGCCAATGCCTTCGGCGCCACGCCCACCGTCCAGGGCCAGTCCGGCTATATCAACATGCCCAATGCGTCGGTCGAGACCGACGCCACGTTCTCGCTCGGCTACGCCTACGACAGTCCTTACGGCAGCCTGTGGGCGACCGTCACCCCGTTGCCTTTCCTGCAGATGACCGGCCGCTACGTGTCGATCACCGGCACGCCGGGCTTTACCCGGGAAGAAGGGCAATACGGCAGCGAATACGGCCGCTACAAGGACAAGGTGGTCGATGCCAAGCTGCGCCTGGTGGAAGAGTCGCGCTGGCTGCCCTCGGTTGCGGTCGGGGCCACCGACCTCCTGGGCACCGGTTTGTTCCGCGGTCACTACATGGTGGCGACCAAGACCTTCGGCAGCGCCCGCAATCTCGAGGCCAGCATCGGCTACGGCAACCAGCGTCCCGACGGCGTGTTCGGGGGCGTGCGCTGGCGCCCGCAGTCGCTGCCGCGCTGGGCCTTTGTGGCGGAGTACGACGCCAACGATTATCCGCGCGATTTCCGCGCCGACGAAACCGATGCCGGCAAGCGCCGCAAGGGACCGGCCCTCGCCGTCGAATACCGCTGGGGCTGGCTAGGCGCCCAGGTCGCACGCCACCGCGACCATTTCAGCGCCAACGCCTACGTCAGCTTCCCGTTCGGCGAGAAGGAATTCATTCCCAAGCTCTACGAGCCGGCGCCGTTCCAGCAAAAGAACGCCCCCGCGCGCGTCAGCGCCGCCGAGTGGCAGGAAGACAGCCGCCATGGCGCCGCCCTGGTGCAGGCGCTGGTCAAGCAGAACTTCCGCAACGTGCGCGTCGAGCTCGACGGCACGACGCTCAAGCTGGCGCTCACCAATAACCGGATCTCCAACCTCGGCCGGGCGGTCGGCCGCGCCAGCCGCACGGCGCTGGCCTTCGCGCCCACGGGCACTAAGTCGATCCACGTCACGTACACGCGGCTGGAGCAACCGATCGCGACCTACGAGTTCTTCGACCTGCCGAGCCTGACCGACTATTTCACCGGCCTGATCGACCGTGAACGCTTCCTGCAGACCGTGCTGGTGCGCTACTCGACGCCGGCGGACAAGATCGGCAGCGACCAGGACGGCCTGCTGGCCGCGATCCGCGGCGGCGAAGGCGCGCTCGGGGTCCAGGTCGGCGAGGACGGCAACATGATCCAGGTGTCGTCCGAAGACCGCGAGGCCAACCGCTTCAAGGTGGTGCCGAAGATTTCCTTCTTCTTCAACGACCCGAGCGGTGCGCTGCGCTACGAGACCGCGGCGGCGGCCAACTACGACAAGCGCCTTGCCGATGGCCTGTATTTCAACAGCGCATTCAAGCTCAACCTGTTCGAGAACGTCTCGGGCGTCACCCAGCCGTCCAACAGCGTGCTGCCCCACGTGCGCACCGACATCGCCGAGTACAAGCGCGGCGGCCGGTTCAAGCTCAACCGTGCGCTGATCAACCAGTACCTGACCCTGGACGAGCACCTGTACGCCCGTGTGTCGGGCGGCATCTACGAAGAGATGTACCGTGGCGCCGGCGGGCAGGTACTCTACCTGCCCAGAGATTCCCGCTGGGCCGCCGACATGACGATCGACGCGCTCCAGCAGCGCGACTACAAGGGCTGGTTCGGCAAGCGCGACTACAACACGGTGACGGCGCTGGGCGCCCTGCATTACCGCCTGCCTTACGACATCACCGTGACCGGGCGGGCTGGGAAGTTCCTGGCCAAGGACCGCGGCGTGCGCTTCGAATTCAAGCGCCGTTTCCGCTCCGGTGTCGAAATCGGCGCCTGGTACACCAAGACCGACGGCAAGGACATCACCAATCCCGGCTCGCCGTCCGATCCGTACAACGACAAGGGCGTGTTCCTGTCGATTCCGCTCAACATCATGCTGCCGGCCGACAGCCAGGCCAGCGCCGGCTTTGCCCTGTCCCCCTGGACCCGCGACGTCGGCCAGATGGTGGCCAGCCCCGGCGACCTGTACGAGCTGTTCGAGGACCCGCGCCGCGACCTGAGCGCCTACGACGGCCTCGGCAACTTCGGCGAGCGCCGCGACGAGCAGAAGCTGGATGTCATCACCCAGCCGGTGCGCCCCTTGCCGAGCGCCTGGCCGGCCTTCCGCTGGCGCCTGGAACAGTCGGTGTCGAACACGCCGACCCTGCCGCAGTGGGCGGGTGGCGCGCTGCTGGGCGGCGGCGCCATCCTGGCTGGAGCGGCCCTCGACAAGCCGGTCGACCGCCTGGTCAGGAAGCATGCGGATTCGCGTGCGGCGAATGCCTATGGCAACGTCGGCAAGGCCATGCCCTGGCTGCTGGCCGGTGCGGCCGGCTCGGCGATCGCCTTCGGCGACGACCGCATGCAGAACATGGGCATCATTTCGCTCCAGTCGATCGCCGGCGCCGCCGGCGTGTCGATGGCTACCAAGCGCCTGGTCGGCCGCGCCCGTCCCTACGAGGAGCGCGGCGCCTTCAGCAGTTCCGGCAAGCGCTCGGACGCGTCCTTCCCCTCGAACCATGCGGCGGTGGCCTTCGCGGCGGTGACGCCTTTCGCCCAGGAATACGACGCGCCCTGGCTGTACGGCCTGGCGGCGGTCGGCGCCATGGGCCGCGTGGCGGACCGCCAGCATTGGGTGTCGGATGTTGTCGGCGGCGGTCTGGTCGGGTATGCGATCGGCAGCTGGCTGTGGCAGGCCCAGCGCGAGGAACCGCGCTCGCGTCTGGCGATCATGCCAGGAAGGAATGAGCTCTGCGTGAGCTGGAGCACCTCGTACTGATCAGCCGGCCGCTTCGTGCGGCCGGTTTTCTTTGCAGGGGCCGCGGCATGCGCCAGCCGGTACCCGCAAAATAAAACTGGCCGCGATTGCGGCCAGTTTTCCATTGTCGCGAGCGCCTTGCGGCGCCAGGGATCAGTGGTGGGTGGTAGCAGCGTGGCTGGTGCTCGAATCGCTGTCAGCTGCAGCGATTGCAACGCCGGCGACGACTGCGCCGATAGCGACCATTGCGCCGACCGACAGACCGGTGCCAGCAACGCCGGTGGCGGTGGTGGTGGTGGTCGTGGTGGTCGCGGTTGCCGGTGCGGTGGTCGACTGGGTCGCGGTGGTGTCGGTGGTGGTCTGAGCGAACACCTGGGCCGACATCAGGCTCAGGATAGCGGTCGTAGCGAGGAGCTTCTTCATTGTAGATCCTTTGTTCAAAGTGACGGTATGTCCGTATGGTGCATTAACTGCCACAGCATTATAGCAACGAAAAGTTGAGTTGTATTAATCTGCAAATGCAAAAGCATCAAAACTTGTCACAAAATTGTATATATGCACATCAAGTGCAGGCATTATCTTTATGTTATGCGTTTACTCCGCGGCCTAAATAACGGGACCTTTCTCCGCCTACTCCGAATATAGATTCTTGGAAATTCCAGCGATAATCCTGTCTCGACAGATTATTTGCAGGCCCAGGAGCATAGATGGCGGACGACAGCGACGCGGAACGCACCGAACCAGCGTCACCCAGGCGGTTAGAAAAAGCGCGCGAGGACGGCGACGTTCCCCGCTCGCGCGAGATCGCCACCTTCACCGTCCTGATGACCGCCGGCGCCTGCCTGTGGATGTTCGGCGGCTCGCTGGTCGGCCGCCTCGGCGCCGCCCTGCAATCCGGCCTCTCGCTCGACCGCGAGCAGGTCTACAACCCCGATATCCTGCTCGAACGCATCCTCAACGACGTGGTCGGCGTGCTGCTGGCCTGCCTGCCGATCGCCGGCGCCATCATGCTGGTGGCCCTGGTCTCGCCGCTGCTCATCGGCGGCTGGCTGTTCTCCTCCAAGGCCTTCATGCCCAACTTCATGAAGCTGAACCCAATCAAGGGCATCGGCAACATGTTCTCGACTAATTCCCTGATCGAACTGCTGAAGGCGGTCGCCAAGACCGTGCTGGTCGGGGCGGTCGCCTGGGTCGTCATCATGGGCCAGAAGGAAGCGATGCTGGGCCTGGCGGTCGAGCCGCTGAACGCCGGCAGCGCCCACGCCGGCGCGATGATCGCCAAGGCCTTCCTGTTCATGGTCGGCGCGCTGGGCGTGGTGGCCCTGATCGACGGCCCCTACCAGCTCTGGCACTACCACGACAAGATGAAGATGACGCGCCAGGAGATGATCCAGGAGCACAAGGAATCGGACGGCAACCCGCAAATCAAGGGCAAGATCCGCCAGATGCAGCGCGAGATGGCGCGCGGCCGCATGATGCAGAACGTGCCGACCGCCGACGTGATCGTCACCAACCCGACCCACTACGCCGTGGCCCTGAAATACGCCGACGGCCAGAAGGGCGCGCCGCGCGTGGTCGCCAAGGGCGTGGACGAGGTCGCCGCAAAGATCCGCGAACTGGGCGGCGAGCACAAGATCCCGCTGCTGGAAGCGCCGGCCCTGGCCCGTGCGCTGTACAAGCACACCGACATCGACGAAGAGATCCCCGAGAAACTGTACTCGGCCGTGGCCGAAGTGCTGGCCTACGTCTACCAGCTGCGCGCCTACAAGAAGGGCGACGGCGCCTACCCGGACCGCCCGGGCAAGCTGGCCGTGCCGCCGGAGATGGACCCGCACGACCCGGCGTTCCAGGCGTTCCGCCAGCGTCCGTCGCGCCCCGATTCGAATAATGGAGTGATGCAATGAACAGCCTGAAACTGCCCGGGTGGCTGAACGGCCTCGGCAACCGCGGCGGCAAGGCGCTGGCCGCGCCTGTCCTGATCATCCTGCTGCTGGCGATGATGATCCTGCCGCTGCCGGCCTTCATCCTCGACGTCTTCTTCACCTTCAACATCGCGCTGTCGGTGATCGTGCTGCTGACCGCGCTGTATACGGTCAAGCCGCTCGACTTCATCGCCTTCCCGGCGATCCTGCTGGTGACCACCATGCTGCGCCTGGCGCTCAATGTCGCCTCGACGCGCATTGTGCTGACCGAAGGCCACACGGGCGGTGCGGCGGCCGGCAAGGTGGTCGAAGCCTTCGGCCACTTCCTGATCGGCGGCAACTATACGGTCGGTATCGTCGTGTTCGTCATCCTGACCATCATCAACTTCAGCGTCGTCACCAAGGGCGCGGGCCGTATCGCCGAAGTCGGCGCGCGCTTCGCCCTGGATGCGATGCCGGGCAAGCAGATGGCGATCGACGCCGACCTGAACGCCGGCCTGATCGGCGAAGCCGAGGCGCGCGCGCGCCGGGCGGAAGTGGGGCAGGAGGCCGAGTTCTACGGCGCCATGGACGGTGCGTCCAAGTACGTGAAGGGCGATGCGGTCGCCGGCATCCTGATCACCCTGATCAACGTGATCGGCGGCCTGATCGTCGGCGTGGTCCAGCACGACATGGCGGTCGGCGACGCCGCCACCACCTATACGCTGCTGGCGATCGGCGACGGCCTGGTGGCCCAGCTGCCTTCCCTGATCATCTCGATCGCCGCCGGTATGGTCGTGTCGCGCGTGGCGACCGACCAGGACATCAGCTCCCAGCTCACCACCCAGCTGCTGGCCCGTCCGGAAACCCTGTACATCACCGGCGGCATCATCTTCGGCCTGGGCCTGATCCCGGGCATGCCGACCCTGGTGTTCCTGCTGCTGGGCGGCGCGCTGCTGGGCGGGGGCTACCTGCTGTCCAAGCGCGCCAGGCAAAAGCCGGCCCAGGAAGCGGCGGCGGCCGCGGCCGACCAGGCCGCGGCGGCGACCCAGGCCCCGGCCGAGTCCGAGGAAGCCACCTGGCAGGACGTGATGCCGGTCGACACCCTGGGCCTGGAAGTAGGCTACCGCCTGATTCCGCTGGTCGACAAGACCCAGGGCGGCGAACTGCTCAAGCGCATCAAGGGCATCCGCAAGAAGTTCGCCCAGGAAGTCGGTTTCCTGGCGCCGCCGGTGCACATCCGCGACAACCTCGAGCTCAAGCCCTCGGGCTACCGCATCACGCTCAAGGGCGTCGAAGTGGGCGCGGGCGAGGCCATGAACGGCCAGTTCCTGGCGATCAACCCGGGCATGGCGAGCGGCACCCTGCCGGGCCTGGTGACGGTCGATCCGGCCTTCGGCCTGCCGGCCATCTGGATCGACGCCGGGCTGCGCGACGAGGCGCAGAGCATGGGCTATACCGTGGTCGACGCCGGCACCGTGGTGGCGACCCACCTGAACCACCTGATCACGACCCACGCCTCGGAATTGCTGGGCCGCATGGAAGTGCAGGCGCTGCTCGACCACCTGGGCAAGGACACCCCGAAACTGGTCGAGGACCTGGTGCCGAAGATGATGCCGCTGTCGACCCTGCAGAAGGTGCTGCAGAACCTGCTGGTGGAAGGCGTGCACATCCGCGACATGCGCACCATCATCGAGGCGCTGTCCGAGTACGCGGGCCAGACCCAGGATCCGGCCGAGCTGACCGCGATGGTGCGGGTGGCGCTGGGCCGCGCGATCGTGCAGCAGCTGTTCCCGGGCGCCAGCGAGCTGTCGGTGATGACCCTGGACAACCGCCTCGAGCGCCTGCTGATGGGCGCCATGAGCGCCGGCGGCGACGGTGCCGGCATCGAGCCGGGTCTGGCCGACACCATCGCCCAGCAGGCGGCCCAGGCCGCCCAGCAGCAGGAACAGATGGGCCTGACCCCGGTGCTGCTGGTGCCGGCCCCGCTGCGCGTGCTGCTGTCGCGCTTCCTGCGCCGCGCGGTGCCGCAGCTGAAGGTGCTGTCGCACAACGAGGTGCCGGAATCGAAGACGATTCGCGTCACCAGCCTGGTTGGCGTGCCGATGTAATGTAGGGTGGTCGGCTCTGCCGACCGCGCGTTCAACTCTCGTGCGAGCAGAGTTATCGTCCTTTCAGGCGCTGGCTAAACGCGCGGACGGCGAAGCGTGATTCGGTCCACTGGACCGAATCACCCCTACGAAACCCCGGATTCACCTCGGCCTTTTGAAATAGGCCCTTTTCCCCTTCTTTCTCCCGCGATGGTTTCCGCACGGCATCGCCAATAATGCTGGCTATGGACGGGCGTTTTCGCTCGCGGCGAACATGATTGAAGTGCGGAGAACAAGATGAACGTGAAGAAATTTACTGCAGCGACTTCCAGGGATGCATTGCGCAAGGTGCGCGAAGCGCTGGGTCCTGACGCGGTCATCCTCTCGAATCGCCCGGTCGACGGCGTGGTCGAGATCCTGGCGCTGGACAACGACGACGTCGCCTCGCTGTCCGCCCCGGCCATCGAAGAGCCGCAGCCGGCCGCCTTCAGCGCTTTCGACAACGA
>CBIHLT010000171.1:0-11388 GCA_966210615.1 uncultured Massilia sp. | reverse complement strand
TGCCGATCTTCAGGAAGGTCGACAGGTAGTCGCGCGGCGCCAGCAGCAGCCACACGGGGATCACGGAAGCGATGAAGCCGTAGCCGATCAGCATCCAGGTGAGTTCGGTGCCGGTGAAGGTGAACATCGGGCCCAGGACCGGGGAATCGTGCACCCACTGGCCGCCGATAATGGCCAGCATCAGCAGCACGAAGCCGATCATCGACACTTCGCCGATGCGGCCGACGCGCACGTAGCGCGAGTACAGGCCCATGAACAACGCGATCGGGATGGTCGCCATCACGGTGGAGGTGCCCCATGGGGAACCGGTCAGCGCCTTCACCACGATCAGCGCCAGCACCGCGAGGATGATGACCATGATCATGAAGGTGCCGAGGAGGGCGATCATGCCCGGGATCTCGCCCATTTCCGACTTGATCAGGTCGCCCAGCGAGCGGCCGTCGCGGCGGGTCGAGATGAACAGCACCAGGAAGTCCTGCACGGCGCCGGCGAACACGACGCCGGCGAGGATCCACATCATGCCGGGCAGGTAGCCCATCTGGGCGGCCAGCACGGGGCCGACCAGCGGGCCGGCGCCGGCGATCGCGGCGAAGTGGTGGCCGAACAGCACGTACTTATTGGTCGGTACGTAGTCGAGGCCGTCGTTGAATTTATAGGCCGGGGTCTGGCGCTTGGGGTCGAGCTGCATCACCTTGCTGGCGATGAAGAGCGAATAGAAGCGGTAGGCGATCAGGTAGATGCAGACTGCCGCCGCGACCACCCAGATGGCGTTGATGGTTTCGCCGCGCTTGACTGCGACGACGCCGAGCGAAAATGCACCCAGCAGCGATAGCGCGACCCAGCCGAGCGCGCGCATTGAACGATTCATTGTGACTCCTCCGATAAGGATTGGTGCTTCTTGTTCCGCCGGTGGGGCCGGCGCATTTATTCACAGCTACCGGGGAGTATCTTGCACTTGTATTTGGCTCGCAAGCGCATGATTACGGAGAGGCTGCGTAGTATTACGTAGAGAAATTGGCGCGCCGAGAAAGTAATCGAGTGGTGTTAGCTCAAGCAGGTCATTCCGGCGAAGGCCGGAATCCAAGCTCTGTATGCACCGGCGAAACGCTTGACTTGGGCCCCGGCCGAGGGGGACGCCGAGTCCCGGGCGACGGTCTTGCGGATCTCGCGGAGAACGTCATCAGCGCCTTGCAAGCTACTTAGACCAGAAAGCGCTCCCAGGCGTAAAATGCGCGCATGCAAGTTTTCAATGTGGACGCGCCAAATGGCTGAGACCTTACGCCTGAGACAAAAGGTGATCGTGCTGGCGATCGCACCGCTGATCGTGGCGCTGGTGGCGATCGCACTCTTCGTGCGCCAGCAAGCCGTGACGCTGGCGCAGCAGCAGCGCGCCACCATCCAGCGCGCCTACCTGGACAGCAAGGAAGCCGAGCTGCGCCATTACGTGGCCCTGGCCACGCGCTCGATCGCCCACCTGACCCGCTCGGGACGCAACGACCCCGCCACCCTGGCGGAAGCCAAGCGCATCCTGGCCTCGCTCAGCTACGGCGACGACGGCTACTTCTTCCTGTACGACATGCAGGGCAACAACCTGATGCACCCGCGCCAGCCCGAGCTGGTCGGCAGCAACATGTGGAACTGGCGCGACGACCTGGGCGAACCGACCATCCAGCGCCTGATCCAGCGCGCCCGGGCGGGCGGCGGTTTCCAGCGCTACCGCTGGGTCAAGCCTTCGTCCAGCCAGCAGGCGCCCAAGCTCGGCTACGTGGTGCCGGTGCCGCACTGGGGCTGGATGATGGGCACCGGCATCTACCTCGACGACGTGGAAGCCGCGCTGGCCCAGATCGACGCCCAGCAGTCGCGCAATATCGAAGAAACCCTGCTGTGGATCGCCGGCCTGGCGATCCTGGCCGCGCTGACGGTGGCCACCGGCGGGCTGGCCCTGAACATCAGCGAGCACCGCGTGGCCGACGCCAAGCTCAAGGCCCTGGCCCAGCGCGTGGTCGACTCGCAGGAAGAAGAACGGGCGCGCCTGTCGCGCGACCTGCATGACGGGATCAGCCAGGCGCTGGTCTCGGTCAAGCTGCAGCTGGAGGCGGGCATCATCCGCCTGGGGGGCGACGACGCCCAGCGTGCGCAGGCGAAGATCGGCCTGGAACGCACGGTGGAGCAGGTGAAATCGGTACTGGGCGAGGTGCGCCGCATCTCGCACGACCTGCGTCCGACCCTGCTGGACGATCTGGGCCTGGCGCCCGCGCTCGACCACCTGGCCAGCGAATTCGGCGAACATGCAGGCACACCGGTGCGCTTCCGCGCCGAAGGGCAGCTCGACGGCCTGCCCGAGATGGCGGGCACGGTGCTGTTCCGCGTGGCCCAGGAAGCCCTGACCAACGCCGAGCGCCATGCGGGCGCCGGCTGCATCGACATGAGCCTGGTGCGCGCGGGACGCTGCCTGACCCTGGCGATCCAGGATGACGGCCTGGGCTTCGACGCCGACAGCGTGGCCGTGCACCCGAAGCGCGGCATCGGCCTGCGCAACATGATGGAAAGGATGGAAGCGATCGGCGGCCGGCTCGCGATCGCCTCCTCGCCGGCCGGCACCCGCGTGGTGGCCAGCCTCGACCTGGAGGAACAGGCATGAGCCAAGAAGTGAAGATACTGCTGGTGGACGATCATCCCCTGGTGCGCGACGGCCTGCGCGCGCGCCTGGAAGCCGCGCCTCACCTGCGCGTGGTCGGCGAGGCCGGCTCCGGCCAGGAAGCGCTGGAGCTGGCCGGCCGGTGCCAGCCCGACCTGGTGCTGATGGACGTGAACATGCGCGGCGGCAGCGGCATCGACGCCACCGCCCGGCTCACGGCGCGCTATCCCGGCATTGCGGTATTGATCCTGTCGATGCACGACAAGCCGGAGTATGTGAGCCAGGCCATGCAGGCCGGCGCGCGCGGCTATGTGCTCAAGGACGCACCGGGCAAGGACATCGTGCTCGCCATCGAGACCGTGATGGGCGGCGGCATCTACTACAGCGCCGCGCTGGCGCGCCAGCTGGCCAGCCCGCTCGCGGCCGACAACCAGCTGACCTCGCGCGAGCAGGAAGTGCTGCGCCATATCGCCGCCGGCCAGTCGAACAAGCAGATTGCCCGCGAACTCGACCTGTCGGTGCGTACGGTCGAAACCCACCGCCTGAACATCAAGCGCAAACTCGGCATCGAAGGGCAGGCGGAGCTGATCCGTTTCGCCGTCCAGCGCGCCGGATTCGAAGAAAACCCATAAATCGCCTTCCTGCATGCATATTTAGCGGATACCGTATCTTTACGGAAACACCGGGTGTTGCTTTCTAATAATTGGTGCACTAAGATCATCTGAATATCACCTTTGAAACAACACATGGCCGCGCAGGAACTAGATTCAATTCCGCTGGTTGCATTCGACCCGGTCGCCAATGCGCAGAACGAGTGGGTAGCGCTGTGCCTGCGTGTAGCATCAGGCGACGACATGCCGGCGCGCCTGCAGGCCGTGTTCGGCATGCCCGACCTGCTGGCCGCGATCGCGCCGCTGGACGGCCTGCTGATGGTCGACAGCCCGGCCGCGCTCACGCATCCTGTGCTGGCGCTGCTGCCTGCCAACCGCATCGGTTTCGTGGTGCCGGCCGGCGCGCTGCTGGAGGAGGGCGCCGTGCGCCGCCTCGGCGAGCTGCACGAAGCCGGCTACCGCGTCTGGCTCGACGGCGCCGTTCCTGAAGGCGTGAAGGCCCCGGCCGCCCTGCGTTCCGTGGCGCGCGACTGCAGCCGGGATACGCCGCCTTCCGGCCGCCTGGCCGCCCTGTTCGGGCCGCACCTGGCGCGCAATGTGGGCAGCGCGCAGCGCTTTTCCGAATGCGAGAACGCCGGCTTCGACTGGTTCAGCGGCGACTATCCGATCGACCTGGCGAGCTTCCCCTCGCCGAGCGACGACGGCAGCTCGCGCCGCCGGCTGCTGACGCTCCTGGGCCTGCTGGCGCGCGACGCCGATTCGCGCGAGCTGGAACTGCAGCTCAAGCAGGATCCGACGCTGTCTTACCATTTGCTCAAGCTGGTCAACTCGGCCGCCTTCGCGGTCAGCACGCAGATCACCAGCTTCAACCAGGCCATCAACCTGCTGGGCCGGCGCCAGCTGCAGCGCTGGCTGCAGCTGCTGCTGTACGCGCGCCAGCAGCCGGACGGCCCGCCGAACCTGCTGCTGCCGCTGGCCGCGCGCCGCGGCGCCCAACTGGAAGCCCTGTGCAAGCACGCTGGCGGCGACCGCGACGAGCAGGACATGGCCTTCATGACCGGCGTGTTCTCGCTGCTGGACCGTCTGCTGCGCATGCCGATGCGCGACATCGCGGCCGACCTGTGCCTGCCCGAGCATATCGCGGGCGCGCTGCTGGAGCGCGGCGGGACCATGGGCGGCTGGCTGCGCCTGACCGAGATCGATCCCTCCGAGCAAGACCTGGAGCGGGCCGGCGTGACGCTCGACGTGTGGTGGAGCAGCCAGCTCCACGCGTATCACTGGGCGATACAGGTGGGCCGTAATGTCTGACCTGCACGAGGTGGTTCCGGTGGGGGTGGACGCGGTGGATTTCATCGGCGGTTCGGCCGCCGTCTGCGACGCCGTCATCCGCCTGCGCGGCGAAGCGCTGTCCCAGGAACTGGGCCGCATCGTGCGTGAACTCCTGGCCAGTACGTCGGGGCGCTTCGTGCAAGGGGCGGGCAGCTTCGAGACCGGCATCTATGGCGGTGCGCTGCGCCATCCGGTATTCGCGGGCACCGAGCAGTTCGGCTACTACGAGGTGGCGGGGCGCAGCTATCGCGACAGCGACTACCGGCAACTGGCCACGCTCGCCCACCTGACTGGCAACCTGATGCACATGCAGGCGCTGGCCCAGCGCTCGACCCACGCCTATGCGCAGATGGAGGCGCAGCTGGCGCACCAGTCGCAGATCCTGGACCAGATCCACGAGTCGGTGCTGACCATGGACCAGATGGGCTATATCACCAGCTGGAACCGCGGCGCCGAGGAGCTGTTCGGCTACTCCGCGCTGGAAGCCATTGGCCGCAATATCCTGTTCCTGTATGCGGACGAGGACGAAGGCTTCCATGACGTGTTCGCGGAGCAGGGCGGGCGCATGATGGAAGTCCGGCGCCGCAAGAAGTCGGGCGAGGTGTTCTGGGCCAGCCTGTCGCTGTCGCCGCTGCGCGACCTGGCGGAGCGGCCGATCGGGCTGATCGCCTACCTGACCGATATCACCGAACGCAAGCAGGCCGAGGAACAGCTGCACCACCTGGCTTATTACGACGAACTCACGGGGCTGCCGAACCGCACGCTGTTCGCGCGCCTGGTCGACCAGGCCCTGATGGTCGCCCAGCGCAACGAGGCGCACGGCTGCCTGCTGTTCATCGATTTGAACCGCTTCAAGCGCATCAACGATACCCTCGGGCGCCGCATCGGCGATGAGCTGCTGCGCCAGGTGGCGCAGCGCTTCCGCGATACCTTGCGCGACGAGGACGTGGTGGCGCGCTTGTCCGGCGACGAATTCGCGGTCGGCTTGTTCGACATCCGCCAGCACTTCGAGGCCACCACGGTGGCCCAGAAGCTGCAGGGCGTGCTGGATGCGCCGTTCTACATCGCCGGGCATGACCTGCGCGTGGGCGCGAGCATCGGCATCAGCGTGTATCCGCAGAACGGCAACGACGCGGAGACCTTGCTGGGACTGGCCGACATCGCGATGGAGCGGGCCAAGAAGGGCGACGCCAATCCGGACCGCAGCGTGGCGTTCTACAGCGACGACATGAACCAGGGCATGCAGGAGCGCATGCGCATCGAGACCGGCTTGCGCCAGGCGCTCGGCAACGGTGAGCTGATCCTGTATTACCAGCCGAAGTTCGAGATCGGCAGCGGGCGCATCGTCGGCGCGGAGGCGCTGGTGCGCTGGGTGCACCCGCAGCGCGGCCTGGTGCCGCCGGGGGAATTCATCCCGCTGGCCGAGAGCACGGGGCTGATCGTGCAGGTGGGCGAGTGGGTGCTGGAGCAGGCCTGCGCGCAGGCGGCAGTGTGGCAGAAGGCGGGCTTGCCGCCGTTCCGCCTGGCTGTGAACGTGTCGGCGCGCGAGTTCACGCAGTCGCTGCCGGCGCGGGTGGCGGATACGCTGCGGCGCTACCAGCTCGATCCGTCGTGGCTGGAGCTGGAGATCACCGAGAGCACGCTGATGCACGACATCGGGCGCGTGACCGGGATCATGGACAGGCTGACGGCGCTGGGCGTGGCCTTGTCGCTGGACGATTTCGGGACCGGATATTCGAGCTTGTCGTACCTGAAGCGCTTCCCGATCCATACGCTGAAGATCGACCGCTCGTTCACGACCGGGATTCCGGGGGATGCCAGCGACTGCGCGATCGCGGGGACCATCATCAGCATGGCGCGCCAGCTGCGCCTGCGCGTGATCGCGGAAGGGGTGGAGACGGTGGAGCAGCTGGACTTCCTGCGCGATTCGGGGTGCGACGAGGTGCAGGGTTACTTGTACAGCAAGCCGTTGCCGGCGTATGACTTCGAGCGGAGTTTGCGGGACAACTGGTTGTTGATGGTCTGAGCTGCTCGGCCCTCACGGTGCATTCAAACAAACAGCCTAAAGACCGTCACCCCGGGACTCGGCGTCCCCCTCGGCCGGGGCCCAAGTTCGCTTCGTACCCGCGGCAGTGAACCTGACCGGCCGCGATGATTTATGTATAATGCCGGTTCCCTACAGGAAGCGTGGCCGAGTGGTTGAAGGCAGCAGTCTTGAAAACTGCCGACGGGGGAACCCGTTCGTGAGTTCGAATCTCACCGCTTCCGCCAAGCATACTGAACAAGAGCCCCAGATGTGGGGCTTTTTTCGTTTACCCTCGTTTGGTGCAAATGCCGCTCGTCCCCGTGCTGCGCTACCTGCCTCCTCCGGAAGAGACTTCGAAAAAACTTAGATTGTTTCCGAGAAATGCGGCAAACTTCGTTTGCAAGATTGACACGAGAAATCCAGTGCTACTGATGAGTGAAGCTCCCTGAAGAAGGCCTTACGCGCATGATCATCTCTTCCGCCACCGACTTCCGCGAAGCAGCCCGCCGTAAACTCCCCCCATTTCTTTTTCACTACCTCGACGGCGGCGCCGGCGCCGAGCAAACGCTGCGCGCCAACGTCGACGACCTGCAGGCAGTCAAGCTGCGCCAGCGCGTCCTGCGCGGCTCCGCCGAACTTGACGTCAGCGCCGAATGGTTCGGCGAGCGCTACGGCCTCCCGGTCGCCCTGGCCCCGGTCGGCCTGGCCGGCATGTATGCCCGCCGCGGTGAGGTACAGGCGGCGCGCGCCGCCTGCCACCGCCACATCCCCTTCATCCAGTCCACCGTCTCGGTCTGCCCCTTGTCCGAAGTCGCGGCCCAGGCGTCCAAGCCGATCTGGTTCCAGCTCTACGTCCTGAAAGACCGCGCCTTCATGCGCGACGTGATGCGCCGCGCCTGGGAACTCGGCGCGCGCAACCTGGTGTTCACGGTCGACATGCCCGTCCCCGGCAACCGCTACCGCGACCTCCACAGCGGCATGAGCGGTCCCGACGGCCCCTGGCGACGCGTGCTGCAGGGCATGCTGCACCCGCGCTGGGCCTGGGACGTCGGCCTGCACGGACGTCCCCACGATCTCGGCAACATCTCCACCTACCGCGGCCACGCCACCGGCCTGGCCGACTACATCGGCTGGCTGGGCGAGAACTTCGATCCCGGCATCGCCTGGAACGACCTGCAGTGGATCCGCGACGAGTGGCAGGGCAAGCTGATCATCAAGGGCATCCTCGATCCGGACGACGCACGCGACGCGCTGAAGCTGGGCGCCGACGGCATCGTGGTCTCGAACCACGGAGGCCGCCAGCTGGACGGCGCCATGTCCAGCGCGCAGGCGCTGCCCGCGATCGCCGACGCGGTGAAAGGGCAGATGACCATCTTCGCCGACGGCGGCGTGCGCACCGGCACCGACGTGTTCCGCATGCTGGCCCTCGGCGCCGACGGCGTGCTGCTCGGCCGCGCCTTCGTCTACGCCCTGGCGGTGCAGGGCCGGGCCGGGGTCGAGAAGCTGCTGGCCATCATGGAAAAGGACCTGCGCACCAACATGGTTCTTACCGGCGTGCAATCCGTCGCGGACATCGGCCCTCATCTGCTGGCCCGGTGAGGCGCCCAGCCAACATGCATATCGGAGAACTAGCTCTTATTGCAACAAAGCGGTAACATCGAAACAAGCCTTGCAGTAAGGAATCTGTAAGGAAACGCGTGAATTCTAGATAATAGTTACAAGTTATTCAATCAGGGAGGAGTCCTCAAAGCCAAGCGTTGTGCGTGTCATCGATTCAGTCCGTGCATTTCATGTATCAGTCCGTAATCAAAACTAGACAGGAGACATACGATGAAGAAGGGCGACAAAGATTCGAAGCAAGCAGTACCGAACCGCAGGAAGTTCCTGGGAACCGCAGCCGCCGCGGGCACCGGGGCCGCATTAGCATTCCCGAGTATCGCCACCGCACAAACGCCGAAGCAGATGCGCTTCCAGAGCACCTGGCCCAGCAAGGACATCTTCCACGAATACGCGCTGGACTTCGCCAGGAAGGTCAACGACATGACCGGGGGCGAACTGAAAATCGAGGTGCTGCCCGCCGGCGCGGTGGTGCCGGCCTTCGGCTTGCTGGACGCGGTCTCCAAGGGCACTCTCGACGGCGGCCACGGCGTGATGGGCTACAACTACGGCAAGCAGGCCGCCATCGCCCTGTGGACCTCGGGCCCGGCCTACGGCATGGACGCCAACATGGTCCTCGCCTGGCACAAGTACGGCGGCGGCAAGGAGCTGCTGGCCGAACTGTACAAGGGCATCGGCGCCAACATCGTTTCCTTCCTCACCGGGCCGATGCCCACCCAGCCGCTGGGCTGGTTCAAGAAACCGGTCACGAGGAAGGAGGACCTGAAGGGCCTGAAGTTCCGCACCAACGGCCTGGCGATCGACCTGTTTACGGCCATGGGCGCGGCGGTGAATGCGCTGCCTGGCGGCGAGATCGTCCCGGCCATGGACCGCGGCCTGCTGGACGGCGCCGAATTCAACAACGCCAGCTCCGACCGCCTGCTCGGCTTCCCGGACGTCTCCAAGATCTGCATGCTGCAAAGCTTCCACCAGAGCTCCGAGCAGTTCGAGATCACCTTCAACAAGACCAAGTACGACGCGCTGCCGGCCAAGCTGAAGGCGATCATCGAGAACGCCGTCGAGGCGGCATCGGCCGACATGTCGTGGAAGGCGGTCGACCGGTATTCCAAGGACTACCGCGACATGCAGGCCAAGGACGGCGTCAAGTTCTACAAGACCCCGGACGCGGTGCTGCAGACCCAGTTGGCGGTGTGGGACGAGGTGGTGGCCAAGAAGGGCGCCGACAATCCGCTGTTCAAGAAAGTGGAGGCGTCCATGCGCGCCTTCGCCGAACGCGCGATGAAGTGGGACATGGACACCAACAATCCGCGCCGCATGGCCTACAACCACTACTTCGGGCGCAAGGCTCCCGCGCCGAAGAAGGCGTAACCACAGCAGGACGATGACGGCGTTCAGTTAGCCCATGAACGTCGTTCCGGCGTGGGCCGGAACCCAGGTTTTGCGTGCGCTATCGGGACGCTTGACCTGGGTTCCGGCCTGCGCCGGAACGACGCGCTGAAGCGGGCGACGTCTTCATATCCTCGCAGTGCTTTGTGCGTCACCCCGTCCAACGGGTGACTCGTTGTCGCGACCGGGAGCAGTTTCATGCAAAGAGTTTTGTTTTTCGTCGACCGGGTCAGCAGCCTGGTCGGCCAGGCCTTTTCCTGGCTGATCGTCGCGCTCACCTTCCTCATCAGCTGGGAAGTGTTCGCGCGCTACGTCCTGAACAAGCCCAATCCCTGGGCCTTCGATTTGATGATCATGATGTACGGCGCCGCCTTCATGATGGCCGGCGCCTATACCCTGGCCAAGAACGGCCATGTGCGCGGCGACGTGCTGTACAGCTTCTTTCCGCCGCGCCTGCAGGCCGGCCTCGATCTGATCCTGTACTTCGTGTTCTTCATCCCCGGCGTGGTCGCCCTGGTCTGGGCCGGCTACACCTACGCCGAGGAATCCTTCGCCATCCGCGAGCATTCCACGCTGACCGCCAACGGTCCGCCGCTGTATCCCTTCAAGATGGTGATCCCCTTCGCCGGCATCCTGCTCCTGCTCCAGGGCTGCGTCGAGATCGTGCGCTGCGTGATCTGCCTGCGCAACGGCGAGTGGCCGGCGCGCGAGGCCGATGTCGAGGAAGTCGACGTCGACAAGCTCAAGGCCTCCGTGCACATGGAAGAAGGGAAGGCGCCGTGAGAAAAGAGATTTATTTCGGCCTCTCGATCCTGGTCCTGATCCTGATCGGCCTGTTCATCCTGATGCCGGCGCCAGCCGACATGACCAACGGCCACCTGGGGCTGCTGATGCTGGCGCTGGTGGTGGTCGCCATCATGCTCGGTTTCCCCACCGCTTTCACCCTGATGGGCATGGGCGTGATGTTCGCCTGGTTCGCCTTCCACAGCAACGACCCCGCCAACGCCATCCAGCTCACCCTCGACCTGATGGTGCAGCGCGCCTATTCGGTGATGGCGAACGATGTGCTGATCTCGGTCCCGCTGTTCATCTTCATGGGCTACCTGGTGGAGCGCGCCAACCTGATCGAGCGCTTGTTCAAGAGCCTGCACCTGGCCATGGCGCGCGTGCCCGGATCGCTGGCCGTGGCCACCATCGTCACCTGCGCCATCTTCGCCACCGCCACCGGCATCGTCGGCGCGGTCGTCACGCTCATGGGCCTGCTCGCGCTGCCGGCCATGCTCAAGGCCGGCTACAGCACCCAGCTCTCGGCCGGCAGCATCACGGCGGGCGGCTGCCTGGGCATCCTGATTCCGCCCTCGGTGCTGCTGATCGTGTATGGTGCGACGGCCGGGGTCTCGGTGGTCAAGCTGTATGCGGGCGCCTTCTTCCCGGGGATCATGCTGGCCGGCCTGTACATCGGCTATGTGCTGCTCGTCGCCAAGCTCAAGCCTTCGGCCGCGCCGCCGCTGCCCGCCGAAGAGCGCATTGTCAAGCTGCCGGCATTCGCCGAGACGATTCCGAATGCGTACAACAAGCCGGCCGTGCCTGGCCTGGTACGTGCAATCAAGGGGCCGCGCGCCGCCGAGGTGCCGTCGCGCACCCTGCTGTCGCACCTGTTCGTCGCCTTGCTGCCGGCGCTCGCCTTTGCCGCCATCATGGGGGTGAGCTACCGCATCGTGACAGCGCCTGATGCGGCGCCCACGGAGCTGGTGGAGATGGGCGCGCAGCAGGATGTCGAC
>CBIHLT010000170.1:0-11434 GCA_966210615.1 uncultured Massilia sp. | reverse complement strand
CGGTCTCTAAGCACCTGAGTGTTTCAAACCTTGAATCTGCGCGATCCGGTGCCGCCCAGGCTTATAGATGCAGGTACCGTCACGTTTCAGAAAAAAAAGCGCTTCCGATTAACGCTGTAATGCGGCTCCTGACCTTTCGTCAGGATTACGGCGCTCCACTAGCTATTTGTATGGTGCGGCAAAGTTTTCAAGGTAGAAGAACCACGTGTGAAGGAATAGGGAATTCGAGATGAGAAGAGAGAGGCAAGAATCGGCCAGGCAATGAGGATCGCCCAGGCCAGTTGCGACTTTCATTGTACGGCCCCTCCCGAACCGAAGCGGACCTCGGCCTTACGGATACCAGACTAGCGAGCTTCCTTCGGTGAATGCGCCTTCGTAATGCCGCCGAAAAGCCGCCATGTTTGGATCATTCAAGCTCACGACATCGATCTTCCGCCCTTCGTTCAAGTCAATTTCGGAAAAACCGAATGACTCGACTTCACGTTTAGCGACATCGTAATCTGGCTCGCTGTCGCTCTGTGCGAGAAACAGGATGAAACGATGGGCGCTACCGATTGTTGGGCTGGCCCAATCGAAGCTCGCTGTGCCTGAGAACCGGGCTGAGCCCGGGTACAAAATAACTGTCTTCAAACCTTACCCCTTCGGCAGTTGCCGGACTACGTACAGCAAGCAAGTGGGCCTTTAATCGCCCACTCCTGGCCGGTTGCCGATGTTTAGTGCACGGCCGATAGCGTACTCTCTCTCAGCCTACTTCTTTCGGATCTTGTTGTGAACGTCGTTCACCATCATCAGCGCCGCCGAGCCGTACAGTTTGTGATACTCGGCCACCATCTCGCCATTGATGATCACCGGATCGGTTGCGACCATTTTTTTCGCTTCATCGATGTCCGGCGTGGCGAACACGAAAATACCGCGGCGCCCCTCGACGCCGTCGAGCGGGCCGGCCATGACCAGTTTCTTCTCGGCCGCCAGCCTCGACATATTGGCGAAATGGCCCTGGAACATCTTGGTGCGCTCAGCGCCTTCCGGCACCTTGTTGGGACCGCTCTTGAGAATCACGAACACGTATGGACGCATTCCCCGTTCGTCGGCGCCGAGCGAGCTGGCCAGCACGCTGTCGTACTGGGGCATCGGCGCGCCATCTTGCTGGGCCACAGCCTGGCCCAGCGAGCACAGCAGCAATGCGCCGAGCAGATTCTTTTTCCACATCCTGGTCTCCTCGAGTGTCGGATCGGCCGCTCTACGGGCGGCATCGTCAGTCAGCGTAGCACGTTAATAGTTGAGCAACAACTACGCGTGTCCTGGAGTTGAAACGCTTTGATGAATTTATCTGTCCAGAATGTGACGATCCGAGGATTTTCAGACATGAATAACTGTCAGAATACGGCTCTTCTTGGAACTGGCGAACAACAATAACAACATCGTCCAGCAATAGTGCTTCGGTAGCAGGGGTCTCGATGCGGTGGATTCAAAGAATTGGTTTGTCGGCGGGGATTGCCGCCGTGGCCGTATGGTTTTTGGTCGTCAACGGCATTTTTGCCCATGAAGACATACCTGCCGTATTCGGCATCGTCGGCGGCCTGATGGTCCTGCTGCGTCCGGACCGGATTTTCGGTCATAAACCCTAGCCTCGAGGCAGGGCCGATGCTTCATGCCCACAGGCGGTAGATCCAGAACGATTCGTCCTCGATAAAGCGCTGGGCGAACTCGGTCGGCGCAACTCCCGTGATGTGTTTCGCAGCCCGGCTCATGTGAGCCTGGTCGGCGAAGCCTTCGTGCTGCGCCGGCATGGCCCAATCGAGGCTGCGTCCCTGCTCGTGGCGCTCGCGTGCGGTGGAAAAAAATCCTTCGGTACAGGTGAGCGCCTGCAACTGCCGCAGCGATCGCCCGCTGAATACGCTGCGCCAGCGCTCGCCCAGGAAACCATTCACCAACACTGCCGCATCGTCGGCGGCGCCCAGCACTGTTTCGAATAACGGTGGCCACTCCCGACCCATCGCCCCCTGCGCCGGCCGGTTGAGCAAGCCGGCCGCATCGGCTAGGATGGCGTCCTCGATGAGTTTCAAGAATGGAAGCAGGCATGGAAGCGCAGCAGGGCAGCAGGATGGTGGCGTTCGTCGGCGCCGAGTCGACCGGCAAGTCGACCCTGGCGCTGCATCTGGCGCGGCAATGCGGCGCCGAGTTCGTGCCCGAGATCGGGCGCTTCATCTGGGAAGAAAAGCAGGGACGGCTGGATGCGGCCGACTATGTCGAGATCGCCGAGCGGCATCGCGCAGCGGAGGACGCCGCCGTCGCCCGCGCCCAGGGGCCTTACGTGTTCGTCGACACCAATGCGCTGACGACCCTGCTGTTAGGCCTTTGCTTCGGACAGGTCACGCAGCCCGCGCCGCACGCGCTGCTGCGTTATGCGGACGAGTGCCGCACGCGCTACCTGCACCATTTCGTCTGCGCCGACGACATTCCCTACGAAGAAGAACCGGGCGTGCGCGAGAACGCGGCATGGCGTACGCGCATTCAGCGGCTGGTGCTGGATGATCTCGATGCGCGCGGCGTCGCTTACACGGTCTTGACGGGAACGGTCGAGCAGCGCGCGGAGGGCGTGATGCAAGTGCTGGCCGCGCCTGGCCAGCACCCAAGCGAATAAGTAGCCACCCTTAGCCCAAGACCGTCGCCCCGGGGCGACGGTCTTGAAGGCGGCGACTGGCGGTCAGGCCGGCAGGCCCTGGCCGTCGAGACGCACGCCGAACGCCGCCAGATGGCGTTCGATCTCGAACACATGCGCGTCGACCTTGCCCATCTCGCGCAGCGCCTGCGCCAGGTGCAGCAGGTATTCGCTGTTCGCACCGCTCGGCCCGCGCGCCAGCGCGATCTGGCGCGCGATGTCGCGCTCCGGCGCCGGCCCCAGGTAGGCCGCGTTCTCGTGGGTGGCGATATAGACGATCCCTTCGGCGGTGGCGCCGTCGTCGAAATGCATATCCGTGGCAAGGCGCAGGTAGCCGTTCTTCTCGCGGTGGTCGAGGTGGGCGAATTCTTCCGGCGTGACCAGGTAGGCCATGCCGTCGCATTGCGCGCCCGGTTCCGGCACCAGGGTCACCACGCGGCCTGGCGCCGTCTCGGTGCCGCGGTGGTCGTGCGAACCCTGCCAGAAGCGGCGCGACCAGCCGCGGATCGCGGCGGGGCGGCGGTCGAGGAAAGGAAAGTCGGCCTTGAAGATCAGCGAACCGTAGCCGAACAGCCAGACGCTGTCGTGGCTGTCGAACTTGTCCATGCGCTGGTTGATCGCGATGGTGTTGTGGGACATCGTGGAGAAGGGCAGTGGACGCCCGGTTTGGTAACAATGGCCATTCTAACGCGCCGGGCTCGGGCGCACAGACACCTCGGCGTACATACGCTCGACATGCTCGAACAGGAAGTCGATGAAGCTCTCCGCGGCCGGCGACAGCGAGCGTCCCGGGCGGGTGTAGACAAAGAAGCGCCGGGTCAGCTGGGGCGCTTCGAGCGGGCGCATCGCCAGTCCATAGAGCGTGGCGAGCGGCTCGGCATAGGGCAGGCACACCGTCACGCCCAGGCCCGCGCTCACCATCGCCAGCGCGGTGGTCATGAAGGTCACTTCGTTGGCCGGCTTGGCCGGCACTTCGCGCAGCGAGGCATGCATATCGTCCAGCAGGCGCTCGGTGAACTGGCCCTGCAGCGAAATGAAGGGGTAGCGCGACAAGTCGTGCCAGGTGACGCGTTCCTGCCGTTCCAGCTCGTGGCCCTTGGGGAAGACCAGTGCGAACGGCATCTCGAAGAGCTGGCGCGCGTGCAGGGTCGGCGCCGGGTCGCGTTCCGGGCCGATGCCGAAATCCGCCTCGCCCGAGAGCGTGCGCGCGATCACGCCTTCGACCGCCGTGTCGGCAAGGCGCACCTGGATCTCGGGATGGCGCGCACGGTAGGCGGCGATCGCTTCAGGCAGCACCGTGCAGGACATCAGCTGCGGCGCAGCGATGCGCACGATGCCTTTTTTGAGCCGCGTGTGATCCGCCACGTTAGCCAGCGCACCGTCCAAGTCATCAATCATCTGGCTAAATAAGGGGTAGAGTTCGCGGCCGATATCGGTGAGGGCGATCTTGCGTGTGCTGCGGTCGACGAGACGGGTGCCGAGGGTTTGCTCCAGCTCCTTGATCAAACCGGACAAGGCTGATTGAGTGATGTGTAAGTACTCGGCAGCAAGCGTAAAGTGGCCACTCTTGGCGACGGCCACGAACGCGCGCATCTGGCGCAGGCTTGGATTCATAAGATATTCCGATAAATCGAGCGGAAAATACTGTTTGTATGATAGTACGTTTTGATTTGTAATGGCGAAGAACAAAGTTTTAGCGAAGGAAACACCATGAAACTCGCCACCCTCAAAACGGGCGGCCGCGACGGCACCCTGGTCGTCGTCAGCCGCGATCTCGTCACCTGCCAGGCCGTCCCCAAGATCGCCCGCACCCTGCAATGCGCGCTCGACGACTGGGACCGCATCGCGCCCGAGCTCCGGAAGGTCTACGACAAGCTCAACGCCGGCACCGCCGAGAAGGCCGAGTCCTTCCTGGAAGAAGAATGCCACTCGCCGCTGCCGCGCGCCTACCAGTGGGCCGACGGTTCCGCCTACATCAACCACGTCGAGCTGGTACGCAAGGCGCGCAATGCCGAAGTCCCGGCTTCCTTCTATACCGACCCGCTGATGTACCAGGGCGGCTCCGATTCCTTCGTCGGCCCGAACGACCCGATCATGGTCCAGTCCGAGGACTGGGGCGTGGACCTGGAAGCCGAAGTGGCGGTGGTTACCGGCGACGTGCCGATGGGCGCCACGCCGGAGCAGGCGGCCGCCGCCATCCGCCTGGTGATGCTGGTCAATGACGTCTCGCTGCGCAACCTGATTCCGAACGAGCTGGCCAAGGGCTTCGGCTTCTTCCAGTCCAAGCCGGCCAGCGCCTTCTCGCCGGTGGCGGTGACGCCCGACGAGCTGGGCGACGCCTGGCGCGACAGCAAGCTTTGCCTGCCGCTGCTGGTGACGCTCAACGAAGCGCCCTTCGGCCGTCCGAATGCGGGCGAGGACATGACCTTCAGCTTCGCCCAGCTGGTGGCCCACGCGGCCAAGACCCGCGAGCTGGGCGCCGGCACCATCATCGGCTCGGGCACCGTGTCGAACAAGCAGGGCAGCCTGCACGGTTCGAGCGTGGAGAACGGCGGTGTCGGCTACTGCTGCCTGGCCGAAGTACGGATGTATGAAACGATCGAGCAGGGCGCCCCGCAGACGCCGTTCCTGCGCTACGGCGACACCGTACGCATCGAAATGCTCGACGCCAGCGGCGCCAGCATCTTCGGCGCCATCGATCAAGAAGTTGCGCATTACCACTGGAGGCACCGATGAAGCTCTATACCTACTTTCGCAGCTCGGCGGCGTACCGGGTCCGGATCGCGCTGAACCTGAAGGGCTTGTCCTACCAGGCGGTGCCTGTGCATCTGTTGAAGAACGGTGGCGAGCAGCACCAGGACGACTACCGCCGGATCAATCCGAGCGGCCTGTTGCCGGCCTTCCAGGACGACTGGATCACGCTGACCCAGTCGATGGCGATCATCGAATATCTGGAAGAAGCGCATCCCACGGTGCCGCTGCTGCCGCAGGACGCGCCGGGCCGTGCGCGCGTGCGCGAGCTGGCCCAGATCATCGGCTGCGACATCCATCCGATCAACAACCTGCGCGTGCTGAGCTACCTGGTGAAGCAGCTGGGCTTGTCGGAGCAGGCCAAGACCGAGTGGTACCGCCATTGGGTGATCGAGGGCTTCCAGTCGCTCGAGGCGCACCTGGCGCGCGACCCGGGCGCGGGCCCGTTCTGCCACGGCGACCGGCCGACCATCGCCGACTGCTACCTGGTGCCGCAGGTGTTCAATGCGCAGCGCTTCGACATCGACGTCGCGGCCTTCCCGAACATCGCGCGCATCAATGCGCTGTGCACCGACCTGCCGGCCTTCAAGGCGGCGCATCCGTCGCGCCAGCCGGACGCGGAATAACAGCTGCCTGAAGCCGCACCTGCAGCACGCAGGTGCGGAACGTCGTCATTAGTGGCGCGTGGCCGAGCGGTCGGGCTCGGAAGGCGTCGAGATTTCATCCAGCGTGGCATCGATCTTGGCCGAATGCTTGGTGGCCATGTCGCCGAGCGAGACGATGCCGACCAGCTGGTGCGACTGCTCGTCGATGACGGGCACGCGGCGGATCTGCACGTCGCCCATCTGGCCGAGGACCTCGTCGACCTGCTGGTTGCTGAAGCAGGTGCGCACGTCGGTGCTCATCACGTCGGCCACGCAGGTCTGGTCCGGGGCCTGGCCGGCGGCGGTGGAGCGCACGGTGATGTCGCGGTCGGTGATCATGCCGACCAGGCGGTCGCCGTCGCACACGGGGATGGCGCCCACGTTCAACTCATCCATCAGCTGCGCCGCCCGGCGCACGCTTTCCTGCGGCGAAATCGTCTGCACGTCTGGGGTCATGATGTCCTGGATCGTCTGCATGGTGTCCTCCTTGCGTTGGTCGATGCCCCATCCGGGGAATGGGGAAAATCATGCACCCAAACGGGAAAGACGGACGCTAGATTGAACCTTGGAATGCTTGGGGTTTCTGGTGCAAGGAGAAGCTTGCGGCAGGCGGCCAACTTGGGTTCCCGCCTTCGCGGGAATGACGGTCTTAAGGTAGCAAGTCAGGGGATGGGCAGACGAAACGCTACTTTTGGCCAGCACCAGTAGCACGTCATTCCCGCGAAGGCGGGAACCCAGGTTTGCCGGCCGACCGCGCACCCCGCCCTAAGCGCATACGCTACAATCCGCCCCTCCAAATCCGGACACAACATCATGACCATCCCCGCACAGATCCTGCCCGCCCTCGACCTCGCCGACCCATCCTGGCGCCCGATCCTGGAGCAGGGCCTGCATGCGATGGCCGCCGCCAATCCCGGCTACCTCCCCGCCCTGGCCGTCGACGCTTACCTGCCCACCGAAAACCGCCTGTTCGCCGCCTTCGCCCAGCCCCTGGACAAGGTCCGCTACGTCCTGGTCGGCGAAGGCCCCTACCCACGCGCCGAGAGCGCCACGGGCGTGTGCTTCATGGACGGCGCCGTCGGCGAGCTGTGGTCGGAAACCGGCCTGTCCAAGCCCGTCAACCGCGCCACCTCGCTGCGCAACTTCATGAAGATGCTGCTGGTCGCCTCCGGCCAGCTGCAGGCCCACGACACCGGCGGCGCGTCCCTGGTGCCGGTGGCCCGGGCCGCCCGCGCGGGAGCGGCGATCCAGACCCTGGCCCAGCTCCAGGACAAGCTGCACGAACAAGGCTTCCTGCTGCTGAATGCTTCCCTGGTCTTCCGCAGCCACGTCCCGCCCGCCGTCGACGCCCGCGCCTGGCTGCCTTTCCTGCAAACCGTACTGGCCGCCCTGGCTGCGCAAGCACGCCCGCCGACCCTGGTCCTGTGGGGAAAAATCGCCGAGCAGCTGAAAAAGCTGCCGGAAACGGCCAGGCTGCCCCGGATCGCCGCCGAGCACCCCTATAACCTGTCTTTCATCCAGCACCAGGGCATGCAGGAACTCTTCGGCCCCATGCGGCTGCTGCAGGCGCAATAAACAATCGATAAGAAAGCGGGAGAGGGGATGCGGCTGCCGTTTTTGGGGCTGCCAAGACAAGACGCTTGCGTTTTGCTATACTTGACTAAATCGTTCAACTAATCCGGTTTTTAGCAAGCTGCAAGGAGAAGAGTTGTTGCAGTCGGATTAAGTTGGGCAAGAGGAATATTTTAACACTAACCGGGGTTGTGATGCGTCTGACCACCAAAGGCCGTTTTGCTGTTACCGCGATGATCGATCTTGCCCTGCGCCAGGGCAATGGTCCGGTCACGCTGTCGGGCATCAGCCAGCGCCAGGCCATTTCGCTGTCGTACCTGGAGCAACTGTTCGGCAAGCTGCGCCGCCACGAGATCGTCGAATCGATCCGCGGCCCGGGCGGCGGCTACAGCCTGGCGCGTCCGGCGGAAAAGGTGACGGTGGCCGACATCATCATCGCCGTCGACGAGCCGCTCGATGCGACCCAGTGCGGCGGCAAGGAAAACTGCCACGGCGCCGACGCCGCCAGCGGCACCCGGTGCATGACCCACGAGCTGTGGACCACGCTGAACGAGAAGATGGTCGACTACCTCGATTCGGTCTCGCTGCAAGACCTGGTCGACCAGCAGAAGCAGAAGGAACAGAACGTCGTGGTGGTGCACCGCACCCACGCCGCCGTCGGACAAAATTGAAGCATATTGGAGTGAACTGATGAACGCGCCTTTGGACAAGAAAACCGAGCAGAGCTTCGCGACTGCGCCCCACTTCCCGATCTACATGGATTACTCGGCCACCACGCCGATCGATCCGCGCGTGGCGGACAAGATGATCCCCTACCTGCGCGAGCAGTTCGGCAACCCGGCGTCGCGCAGCCACATGTACGGCTGGACCGCCGAGGCAGCGGTGGAAGAGGCGCGCGGCCACGTGGCGGCCATCGTCGGCGCCGATCCGCGCGAGATCATCTGGACCTCGGGCGCGACCGAAAGCAACAACCTGGCGCTGAAGGGCGCGGCCCAGTTCTACAAGACCAAGGGCAAGCACATCATCACCGTCAAGACCGAGCACAAGGCCGTGCTGGACACCGTGCGCGAACTGGAGCGCCAGGGTTTCGAGGCGACCTACCTCGAGCCGCAGGAAAACGGCCTGATCACCCTCGCGCAGCTGGAAGCGGCGATCCGCCCGGACACCATCCTGGTCTCGGTCATGATGGTCAATAACGAAATCGGCGTGATCCAGCCGATCGCCGAAATCGGCGAGCTGTGCCGCTCGAAGGGCATCATCTTCCACTGCGACGCCGCGCAAGCCGTCGGCAAGGTCGAGATCGACCTGGAAAAGCTGAAGGTCGACCTGATGACCTTCACCGCCCACAAGGTCTACGGCCCGAAGGGCATCGGCGCCCTGTACGTGCGCCGCAAGCCGCGCGTGCGCCTGGAAGCGCAGATGCACGGCGGCGGCCACGAGCGCGGCCTGCGCTCGGGCACCCTGCCGACCCACCAGATCGTGGGCATGGGCGAGGCCTTCCGCATCGCCAAGGAAGAGATGGACAGCGAGCTGGCACGCATCAAGGCGCTGCGCGACCGCCTGGCCAAGGGCCTGATGGAGATCGAAGAAGTCTACGTCAACGGCGACATGGAACACCGCGTGCCGCACAACCTGAACGTCTCGTTCAACTATGTCGAAGGCGAGTCGCTGATCATGGCGATCAAGGACATCGCCGTGTCGTCCGGTTCGGCCTGCACCTCGGCCTCGCTGGAACCGTCTTACGTCCTGCGCGCCCTGGGCCGCAGCGACGAACTGGCGCACAGCTCGATTCGCTTCACCATCGGCCGCTTCACGACCGAGGAAGAAGTCGACTTCGCCATCAACCTGCTGAAATCGAAGGTTGGCAAACTGCGCGAACTGTCGCCGCTGTGGGACATGTTCAAGGAAGGGATCGACCTCAACTCGATCCAATGGGCAGCCCACTAATTAATGAATTGAAGGAGTATCACCATGGCTTACTCGGACAAAGTTCTCGACCATTATGAAAACCCGCGCAACGTCGGCGCCTTCGACAAGGGCGACGATGCGGTCGGCACCGGCATGGTCGGCGCACCGGCCTGCGGCGACGTGATGAAGCTGCAGATCAAGGTCAATGACCAGGGCCTGATCGAAGACGCGAAGTTCAAGACCTACGGCTGCGGCTCGGCGATCGCCTCGAGCTCGCTGGTGACCGAATGGGTGAAGGGCAAGTCGCTGGACGAAGCCCTGTCCATCAAGAACACCCAGATCGCCGAAGAACTGGCTCTGCCGCCGGTCAAGATCCACTGCTCGATCCTGGCCGAAGACGCGATCAAGGCCGCCGTCGCCGACTACAAAGCGAAGCACGCCGACAAGGCAGCGTAATAACCCAAGCTGGAGAACCACATGGCAATCACCCTGACCGAAAAGGCCGCCAAGCACGTCAACCGTTACCTCGAACGCCGGGGCAAGGGCATCGGCTTGCGCTTCGGTGTGCGCACCACGGGGTGCTCCGGCCTGGCCTACAAGCTCGAGTACGTCGACGACATGTCGCCCGAGGACGCGGTGTTCGAGTCCTTCGGCGTGAAGGTCTTCGTCGACCCCAAGAGCCTGCCCTACATCGACGGCACCGAGCTGGATTTCGCGCGCGAAGGCCTGAACGAAGGCTTCCGCTTCAATAACCCGAACGTCAAGGACAACTGCGGTTGCGGCGAGAGCTTCCGTATCTAAAGCGCATGCAGAACCACTTCGACCTGTTCCACCTGCCGGCCCGCTTCGAGGTCGACATGGACGCGCTGGACGCGGCCTACCGCGACGTGCAGGGCCAGGTGCACCCGGACCGCTTCGTCAACGCTTCCGACACCGAGAAGCGCGTGGCGATGCAATGGGCGACGCGCGCCAACGAGGCCTACCAGACCCTGCGCAATCCGCAGAAGCGCGCGCAGTACCTGTGCGAAATCAACGGCGTCGACCTGCAGACCGAGTCCAACACGGCCATGCCGATGGCCTTCCTGATGCAGCAGATGGAATGGCGCGAAGCGCTGGACGACGCACGCTCGGGCAAGGATGCCGAGGCCCTGGACGGGCTGGATGCGCAGCTCAGGCGCGAGCGCAAGCAGATGCTGGAGCAGGTCGGCATGCAGCTCGACGCGGGCGACTTCCACGGCGCGGCCCAGGGCGTGCGCGCGCTGATGTTCCTCGATAAATTCGGGGACGAGGTACAGTACGCGTTCGAAGCCCTCGAGGCATAAGCAGGCCACACACCGCAGGGTGGGCGCCAGGCCAGGCCCTGCGCCAGACAAGAACAATCAGGTAACACCACCATGGCACTCCTCCAAATCGCCGAACCCGGCATGTCCACCGCCCCGCACCAGCACCGCCTGGCCGTGGGCATCGACCTGGGCACCACCAATTCCCTCGTGGCCACCGTGCGCAGCGGCAGCCCCGAAGTGCTCAGCGACGAGGACGGCCGCCCGCTGCTGCCATCGGTCGTGCGCTACCTGCCCAATGGCCACGCCAACATCGGCTACAAGGCCCAGGCCCACCAGACCACCGACCCGAAGAACACCGTGGTCTCGGTCAAGCGCTTCATGGGCCGCGGCCTGAAGGACATCGCCCACGCCGAGAACCTGCCCTACGATTTCGTGGATGCCCCCGGCATGGTGCAGATCAATACCGTCGCCGGCGTGAAGAGCCCGGTCGAGACCTCGGCCCAGATCCTGGCCACCCTGCGCCAGCGCGCCGAAGACTCGCTCGGCGCCGACCTCGTCGGCGCCGTCATCACCGTGCCTGCCAATTGCGCCGATGCCCAGCGCCAGGCCACCAA